>CAJXKW010000020.1 GCA_913055855.1 uncultured Limimonas sp.
GCGCAGAGCGCGCGCGATCAGGCGGACAGGGCGAACCAGCAGGTGCAGTCGCTGCGCAGCGCGGCCGACGACATCGGCCAGGTGGTCCAACAGATCCAGGACATTGCGGAGCAGACCAACCTGCTCGCGCTGAACGCCACGATCGAGGCGGCCCGCGCGGGCGAGGCCGGCAAGGGCTTCGCCGTGGTGGCGAACGAGGTGAAGAACCTCGCCAACCAGACGCAAAAGGCGACCGAGGACATTTCCAACCGCATCCAGCGCGTGCAGAGCGAAACACAGGACGCGGTCCAGGCCATCGAGACCATCTCGGGCAGCATTCGCACCATCGACGAGACCGCGTCCTCGATTGCCTCGGCGATGGAGGAGCAGACCGCCTCCACCCAGGAGATCGCGCGTAACATCCAGGAAACCTCGGAAAGCGCGCAGAAAGTCACGCAGAACATCGAAAGCGTGAAGGAAGCCACCGATAGCAGCCAGAAGTCGGCGGACGATGTCCTGTCCGGGGCGCGGACGGTCACCCAGAAGTCCAACGAGCTGGAAAACAAGATGGCGAGCTTCACCAAACAGGCGCGGACCGGCTGAGCGCGGCCGCCGCGCTCACCCGCGGCGTTGGGGCACAACGCCCGGGGCCGTGTGTCCACGCCGCGGCCGATCGGCGTGGCGCTCGCCCGTATCCGCCGACCTTATACCAGGAAGATCGCCAGCAGGATCAGGACCAGCGCCACCGCGGCGAGCCCATAGCCCACGAAACGCATGAAGGCGCCGTAGGTGCGCCGATGCGCCGCGCCTTCGGCTTCGTGGGGCGCCGGCCCGCTGTCCCGTCCTGTCCGCTCGCGATCGGTGCCGTGCTTGCCCGTCATGAGGTACCCGCCGCGCTCGCCGTGGAGGTGGGTAGGGTGCACCGCGGTCCGATCTGCGCGCAAGTGTCGCAATCCGATCGGTGCGCTAGACGGCGGGGTTGGTCAGGACCGCCTCGGCCGGTGGCTCGTCGTCCATGGTCACCCACTTGCCCACAACGCTGACTCCGCCGCGGGCGATGCGGGCGACGCAGCGCGGCAGCAGCGCGTGCTCCACCGTGCGGATGCGCGAGCCCAGGCTGTCCGTATCGTCGCCGGCGAGCACGGGCACCGCCGCCTGCGCCAGGATGGGCCCGTCGTCCACGGCCTCGCGGACGAAATGGATGGTGGTGCCGGTGACCTTCACCCCTGCCGCGAGCGCGTCGCGCACCGCCGCGGCGCCCGGGAACGCGGGCAGCAGCGAGGGATGGACGTTGACCAGGCGGTCCGGCCAGGAATCCACGAAATCGGCCGTGAGCACGCGCATGAACCCGGCGAGCACCACCAGCTCCGCGCCGGCATCGATCAACGTGGCGTTCAGCGCCGCCTCGAAGCCGGGGCGACTCTTGAAGTCCCGGTGCTCGACCACCTCGGTGGGCACGCCGGCCGCTTCGGCGTGGGCGAGGCCGGGGGCGGTGGCCTCGTTGGAGATCACCCGGACGATCTCCGCCGGGTAGTCGGGGTCTGCCGCCGCGGCCAGCAGGGCCTGAAGGTTGCTGCCGCGGCCGGAGATGAGAACGGCGACCTTCAGCCGAGCCATGCTGCCTCCGCGTTTGCCACCTTCACGCGCGGGGAATCGTCGTCCGGGTGCAGTGCGACGGTGCCGATCCGATAGGTCGGGTGGCCGGCCTCTCGGAGCGCGTCCGCGGTCGCCTCGGCATGGGCGGGGTCGGTGACGGCGACCATGCCGATGCCGCAGTTGAACGTGCGCAGCATCTCCGCCATGGGGACCTCGCCGTCGCGGGCGAGCCAGCCGAAAACCGGCGGCAGCGGCCACTGCGCGGCGTCCAGCCGGGCTTCCAGCCCTTCGGGCAGGATGCGCGGGATGTTTTCCATCAGCCCGCCGCCGGTGATGTGCGCCAGGCCCTTGATGCGTTCGGCCCGGATCTCGGGCAGCACACCCGGAACGTAGATCCGCGTCGGCGTGAGCAGCGCACGTCCCAGGGTCTGGTCCGCATCGAACGGCGCCGGGACGTCCAGGGGCAAGCCGAGGTCGGCGATCACCCGCCGGACCAACGAAAATCCGTTGGCATGCACGCCGTCGGCGGCGAGTCCGAGCACCGCGTCGCCGTCCTGAACACGGCCCGGGTGCAGGCCGCCATCCCGCTCGTAGGCGCCCACCGCGAAGCCGGCGAGATCGTAGTCGCCGCCGGCATAGAGGCCGGGCATCTCCGCCGTCTCGCCGCCGATGAGGGCGCAGCCCGCCTGCCGGCAGCCCGTCGAGATGCCGGCGAGCACGTCGACGCCCGTACCCACGTCGAGTTCGCCGCTGGCGAAGTAATCCAGGAAGAACAGGGGCTCCGCCCCCTGGACGAGCAGGTCGTTGACGCACATGGCGACGAGGTCGACGCCGATGGTGTCGTGCACGCCCGTCTCGATGGCGATCTTGACCTTGGTGCCCACACCGTCGGTCGCGGCCACCAGGATGGGGTCGCGAAACCCCGCCGCGCCGGGGTCGAACAGGCCGCCGAAGCCGCCCAGCGTGGCCTCTGCGCCCGCGCGCGCGGTCGCCTGGGCGAGGGGCGCGATGCCCTCGACCATGTCCTGGCCGGCGTCGATGTCCACGCCCGCGTCCTTGTAGCTGCGCCCTGTCATCGGCTATCTCCCGCACCGGCGGTGCTGCTCGGCCGAACTCCTGTGCGCTTGCGCCCGCCGCGGAAAGCAGCGACCATGCGCGCCACGAACGCTGCGACCGTAACGTCTATCGCTGGCTTTGCAATGTCGTCCGCACGTATCGGCGCCCGGCTGCGCGCGGCGGCCGTTCTCGCCCTCTGCATCGTCGCGCTGAGCGCGCTTCCCGGCCGCGCCGTCGGGGCGATCTATACCGTCGGGCCGGTGAGCGTCGACGTCACCGCGGAGTCCGCGGCCAAGGCGCGCGAGCAGGACCTGGCGGCGGCGCACGAGCGCGCCTTCGACCGCCTGATCGGGCGCATCGTCCCCGAGCGCGCCCAGGCGCGGGTGCCGGATGCCGGCTACGAGCGGATCGCCACGCTGGTGCGCGACTTCGAGGTGGGCAACGAGAAGCGTTCCTCGGTGCGCTATCTCGCGGATCTGACCATCCGCTTCCAGCGCAAGGCGGTGCGCGGCTTCTTGCGTGAGCACGATGTGCCCTTCGCCGAGACGCGCAGCGATCCGCTGGTGGTGCTGCCGCTCTACGGCGAGGGCGGCGGTGCCGTGCTCTGGCAGGAGCCCAACCCGTGGCGGGCGGCCTGGGCGAACCGCGGCGCGGACGACGGCCTGGTACCGCTCGAGGTGCCCCTGGGCGACCTCCAGGACATGCAGACCGTGCGCGCGCGTGCTGCGCTGGACCTGCGCTGGAAGCCGCTTTCGGAAATCGCCGCGCGCTACGGCGGTAAGGACGTGCTGATTACCCAGGCGATTCCGGACGGGCCCTCGGCCCGGCGGTTGCAGCTCGTCTCCCGACGCGTGGGCGCGGAAGGTCAGGAACAGACCTGGGTGGCCACCGTTCAGCGCCGTGCGGACGAGGCCCGGAAGGCCATGTTCGACCGCGCGGCCGGGCGCGTAGCGCGCGCGGTCGAGCGGAGCTGGAAGCTGGCCAACGTGGTGCGTTTCGAATCCGAGGCGCAGATGCGCGTGTATGTGCCCCTGGATGGCCTAGACCGCTGGGTGACCGTGCGGCGCCGGTTGAACGGCATTCCCCTGGTGGGGGACGCACGGCTGCGGCGTTTGTCGCGTGCCCAGGCTGAGGTGGCGCTGGTGTACTACGGCGACGTGGCGCAGCTCCGCCGGGCGATGGCGCAGCGCGATCTGACGCTGACCCCGACGCCGTCCGATGCCGCGGGTGCGGGCGGCGATACCCCCGAGTGGACCCTGCGCCCGGCCGGCGCCGAGAACCCGCGTGGTGCCGGGAATGACGCCGCGGCGGAGAGCGGCGCGAACGGCGCCGGGTCGGAAATTTCGCAATAGGACCGACTGTGGAGGGAATCGCTGTCCGCTATTGGCTGCCCACGGCGATTACGCTGGGTCGCCTGATCATCGTCCCCGTGGCCGTCTACCTCATCGTCCAGGAGCGCCACGGCGCCGCATTCTGGTTGTTCGTCCTCGCGGGGGTCTCGGACGCGCTGGACGGTTTCCTGGCGCGCCACTTCAATGCCATTTCGCGCATCGGCTCGTTCCTCGACCCGTTGGCGGACAAGGCGCTCGTGGTGGCGATTTTCGTCACCCTGGGCTGGCTCGGCCGGATGCCCCTGTGGCTCGTGTTCCTGGTCGTGTTCCGTGACATTTTGATCGTGGGCGGCGCGGTCCTGTATCACACGCTGACCCACGCGCTCCGCATGGAGCCGCTGTGGATCAGCAAGATCAACACGACCGCCCAGCTCCTCCTCGCCGGGCTGATCCTCGCCCATCTGGGACTGGGTGTGTTCGCACCGGATGTCACCTACGTCGCCATGTACGTGGTGGCGGCGCTGACGATCCTCTCGGGCGCCAGCTACGTCTGGACCTGGGGTAAGCGGGCCATGGCCTACGAGCACCACTCATCATGACCGCCTCGCGTCAGCTCCTCTGGTTCGCCGGGGGCCTGCTCGCGTTCCTGGCGCTGATCTGGCTGTTCAACGCCATCCTGGCGCCGTTCGTGATCGGCATGGCGATCGCGTATTTCCTGGATCCCGTGTGCGACCGCCTGGAGCGTGTGGGCATGTCGCGCACGCTGGCCACGCTGGTGGTGACGCTGCTCTTCGTGATCGGGCTGGCGCTGCTGGTGGCGTTGATCGCGCCGCTGGTGGTCAGCGAGGTGATCCAGCTCGCGGGGCAGCTTCCGGCGTGGTTCGAGAGCCTGCGGGCGCAACTGGGCGAGCTTGCGCAATCCTTGCAATCGCGCGTGGACCCGCTGGTGATGGAGCGGGTGCGCAGCGTCCTGGTGGGCTCGCAGGAGCGCCTGGCGAGCTGGGCGACGAGCCTGGCGCGCGACGTGCTCTCGGGCGGTTTCGCCCTGTTCAACGTGGTCTCACTTTTGCTCATCACCCCCATCGTGGCGTTCTACCTGCTGCGCGACTGGGACCGCCTGATCGCCGAGGGCGACAAGCTCCTGCCGCCCGCCTATGCCGAGACCATCCGCGAGCAGGTCCGCGAGGTGGACCGCACCCTCTCCGGGTTCGTCCGCGGGACCGGGACGGTGTGCATCGTGCTCGGAACGTACTACGCGCTCGGCCTGACGCTCGTGGGGCTCGATTTCGGCCTGGTCATCGGCATCACGGCGGGATTGATTTCCTTCGTCCCGTATCTGGGGGCGACGCTGGGCCTGGTCGCATCGGTCGGCACGGCGCTGGTACAATTCGATGGCTATCTCATGGCGGTTCTGGTCGCGGTGATCTTCTTTGCCGGCCAGTTCGTCGAGGGCAACATCCTCCAGCCCACGCTGGTGGGCGAGCGTGTGCGCCTGCACCCGGTCTGGGTCATCTTCGCCCTGCTCGCGGGCGGGCTGCTTTTCGGCTTCGCCGGCGTGCTCCTGGCCGTTCCCATCGCCGCCGTCGTGGGCGTGCTGGTGCGCTTCGCCGTGGGGCAGTACAAGGCCAGGATCGTCGCCGCGCCGACGCTTCCCGCCGCATCGAAGGACGAGGGCCGATGACCGGGCGGCCACGCCAGCTTCCCCTGGAGCTGCCCCATCGTCCGGCGCTCGACCGGGCCGATTTCCTGGTCACGCCGGCCAATGAGCTGGCGGTGGCCTGGATCGATGCCTGGCCGGATTGGCCGCAGCATGCCCTGCTGCTCCACGGGCCGGCGGGTAGCGGCAAGACACATCTCACGCGCGTGTGGCAGCACCGCGCCGGGGCCGCGATCCTGGACGGCTACGCCCTTGGGCGGCTGGATGCGCCGGCCCTGCTGGGCGCGGCGCGCGCGGCCGTGGTCGAGGACGCGGGCCAGCTTCTAGCCGACGCCGCGGAGCCCGGTGCTGTGGCGCGCGGCCTGCTGCATCTCTACAACATCCTGGGCGAGCGCGGCGGCCATCTGCTGCTCACCGACGTCATGCCGGCCCGCGCGTGGCCGATTCCGCTGCCCGACCTGGCCAGCCGGCTGGGCGCGGCGCCGAGCGCGGCGCTGGGTGCGCCCGACGACACCCTGCTCGCCGCCGTCATGGTCAAGCTCTTCGCCGATCGCCAGCTTGCCGTTCCGCCCGATGTGGTGCAGTACCTGCTCACCCGGATCGAGCGGTCTTTCGCCGCCGTTCGGCAAGTGGTCGCGGACCTGGATCGCGCCGCACTGGCCAAGCGCAGCGCGATCACCGTGCCCCTGGCGCGCGACGTGCTCAACGCCGCGCACGGCGGAAGCGACGGCGACGGTGACGGTAAAGGTGACGGCACGGACACGACGCCGCCCGACCATTAGGGCGCGGCATTCCCAGACAGCTTGATCGTGCCTTGCCGTCCGCATACGACAGGTCTGCAAGAGCAGAAAAAGGTTTGTGCGCGATGACGCGACGGGGTCCGGCTGAGGAAATCGAACTCAAGCTCGCCATGGACGGCGCGGCGCTGGCGCGCCTGCCCCAGTCGGCGCTGTTGCACAGCCTGCAGACCGAGGCGGGCCGGGCGAAAAAGCTCGCGAGCACCTACTACGATACCGCCGATCTGCGCCTGAAACAGGCGGGGATGGCGCTGCGCGTGCGGCACGACGGCACGGGGTATGTCCAGACGCTCAAGGCGCCGCGCCTGGACCACAACGGACAGCCGCGCAGCGATGGCGGGCTCCAACATCTGCGCGAGTTCGAGGCCGCGCTGGAGGCTCCCGAGCCGGATCTGTCCCGGATTGAGGATCCGGCGATCCAGGCGTTTTTCAGCGAGTCCAGGATCGGGCGCGACCTGGAGCCCATCTTCACCACGGATATCGACCGGCAGGTGCTGCCGCTGGAGCTGGCGGACAGCCGGGTCGAGCTCGCCATCGACCGCGGGCGCATCGCCGCCAACGGAAGCGAGTTGCCGGTGTGCGAGGCTGAGCTGGAACTCCAACGCGGCGAGAGCGGCAAGCTGTACGAGCTGGCCATGATGCTCCACCGGGAGGTGCCGTTCCGGATCGAGCGCGCGAGCAAGGCCGCGCGCGGCTACGGCCTGTACAGCGGCGCGCGCCCGGTGCCCCAGAAGGCACGTAAGCCCGCCCTCGAGCCCGGGATGACCGTGGGTGAGGCGTTCGAGCGCCAGGCGCGCGCCTGCGTGTGGCAGATGCGGGCGAACGAAGAGCCCGTCATCGACGGCACCGACGCCGAAGGGGTGCACCAGATGCGCGTCGCCATCCGGCGCATGCGCGCCCTCGTCTCGGCGTTCTCGGCGGCCGTGGACAGGGATGTGGCGAGCTATCTCAAGACGGAGCTGCGCTGGATGCAGCGCCAGCTCGGCCCGGCGCGCGACCTTGACGTCTTTCTGGCGGACACCTTCGGGCCCTTGCGCGAGCGGCTTCCCTCGGCGGAGAGCCTGGCCCAGCTTGCCGAGACCACCGAGAACCTGCGCGCGGAAGCCTACGACGACGCCCGCGCGGCCGTGCACGACCCGCGCTACACCGCGCTGTTGCTGCGCCTGGAGCTTTGGCTCGACACGGGCGCGTGGCAGAAGACCGTGGGCCCCGACGAGACCGACCCGGCGGCACAGCCGGTGACGCCGTTCGCCCAGGCCATCCTCGACCGGCGGGCGAAGAAGTTCAAGAAACTGGGCAAGAAATACGATCGGCTCAGCGAAAGCGACCTGCACGAGCTGCGCATCCGCGGCAAGAAGTTGCGCTATGCCGGAGAGTTCTTCACGGGGCTGTTCAAGAAAAAGGATACGAAGGCGTATCTGGACGCCCTGGAGGAGATCCAGGATCGGCTCGGCGCGCTCAACGATGCCGCCACGGGCCAGACCCTGCTCGACCGGATCGAGGCGCGTATGCGCGAGCACGGCGAGCGCGAGCACGACGTCGCCAATGCGGCCGGGCTCGTCCAGGGCTGGCAGGTCGCGCGGATCGCGCAGGAACTGCAGGATTTCGCACAGGTGTGGAAGCGCTTCGGCAAGCTCGACCCGTTCTGGCGCTGAGGTCGGTCGGGCCCGCCGGCCGGACCGGCTCCGTTCGGCGGCACAGGCGGGCGTGGTGGCCTACGGGTGCTTGCTCCGGTAGAGCGCCTTGTCCGCCAGGGCCATGGCGGTCGCTGCGTCGCTGTTCGGGCCGTAGACGGCGTAGCCGAGGGAACAGCTTACCGGGATGTGTGCGCCCTCGTGCGCAATCAGCGTCCCGTCCAGCCGGCCGCGCAACGGGTCCAGGCGCGTGTTCGCCAGCGCCGGGTCGGCGTCGACCAGGATCACGGCGAACTCGTCGCCGCCCAGGCGGGCGACCACATCGCTGGCGCGCACGGCGCCGCGCAGGAGCTTGGCCGTTCCGTGCAGCACCGCATCCCCGGCGATGTGGCCGTAGGTGTCGTTGATCGCCTTGAAGCGGTCGAGGTCGCAAAGGACCAGCAGGCCCTGCTCGCCGTTGCGCCGGGCGCGCGCCAGGGTGCGCGAGAACTCGGCGTCGAAGCCGCGCCGGTTGAACAGCCCCGTGACCTCGTCCGTGACCGACAGGCCTTCGAGATAGCGGATGCGCGCGTCCTGTTCCGCGATCTGGGTCTCCACCGCCTTGGCCTGGGCGATGACGGCATCGATCATGGGTGCCACGGCGGTGGTACAGGCGCCCGCCTCGGCGACCGCCTTAAGCCGCTCGACGCTGGCGAGCAGGCTGGGCGAACCGTCCGAATTCGTCTCAACGGCGCCGCTTAGAACACTGCTTTTCAAGGGTTTTCTCCCGCCTGTCCAGCTTTTGCAGCGCACTAAGCAAATGATGTGCCAATTGGCCGGGTGCCGATTGCGGCGCGCCTTCGCGCGGGAAGGTGCCGCGGCGGCGCTGTGCACCCGCCGCCGCGGCAATTCCTGCCCATCTCAATCAGGTGAAAGCTGCCGGGTCGACCGCCGGTTCACGCCACCCGGTTGGGCGGCGTCGTGCCGTCGAAAACGGCGTCCAGGTTGTCCAGCACCATGAAGCCCATGGCGTTGCGCGTCTCCACCGTGGCGCTGCCCAGGTGGGGCAGGATGAACGCGTTGTCGAGGTTGTAGTAGCCGGAGTGGATGTTCGGCTCGCCGGCGAAGACGTCGAGGCCGGCGGCGAAGAGCTTGCCGCGCTTGAGCGCGTCGATCAGCGCCTCGTCCTCGACGATGTCGCCGCGGGCGGTGTTCACCACCACCGCGTTGTCGGGGAGCTTGGCGATGCGCTCGGCGTTGAGGAAGCCGATGGTCTCCGGCGTGGCGGGGACGTGGATGGACAGGATGTCGGACACGCCGAGCAGGCTCTCCGGCGTGTCGTGGAAGGTGGCGCCATGCTCCTTGTCCGCGGGCAGGCGCTGCTGGTCGTAATAGTGCACGGGCATGCCGAAGCCCTGGGCGCGCCGCGCCACGGCCTGACCGATGCGGCCCATGCCCAGGATGCCGAGGCGGCGCGTGCTGACCTCCACGCCCATCAGCTGGATGGGC
Organism: uncultured Limimonas sp.; assembly: GCA_913055855.1. GTDB lineage: Bacteria > Pseudomonadota > Alphaproteobacteria > Kiloniellales > Rhodovibrionaceae > CAJXKW01. Next base: position 9,539 of record CAJXKW010000020.1, read on the forward strand.
TTCCAGCCCTGCCACGCGCCGGCCCGGATGAGGCTCGCGCCCTCGTGCGCGCGCCGGCACGCGGCGAGGATGAGCAGGAACGCGATGTCGGCGGTGGCCTCGGTGAGCACGCCGGGGGTGTTGGTAACCACGATGCCGCGGCGCTTGGCCGCTTCCAGGTCGACGTGGTTGGTCCCGACGGAGAAGCAGCCGATGGCCTTGATGCTCGCCGGCAGGCGGTCGATGACCTCGGCCGTCATCTTGTCCGGCGGGGTAACGATGACGGCATCCTTGCCCTCGGCGCCGGCCACGATGTCGTCGGCCGAAAGGCCGGTGTCCGCCGTGTTGACGGTGGCGTCGTAATCGCGGTGCAGGCGCTCGGCGACCGCCTCGGGGACGTTGCGGGTAACGTAGACCGCGGGCTTGGACATGAGACGACCTCCCTTTGATACGTGTGTTCCGCTGCGCCCGGCGCGCGCCGAGCTGGCGGCTTGTCCTCCGGTATGGGATTGCTAGGCTGGCGCAGGTTGGCGCACGACGCCAGCGGCCGCGTTGGCATGCATGCCTGCCTGCGCCGGAGGCGTTGCGCGATCGCGACGCACACACCACGAACGGGAAGGAACCCCCACGACAATGCGCCGACACCGTTCGTTTGTCTATTGCCTGATTCTCGTCGCGCTGGCCGCGCTTCCGGTGGCCGCGCACGCCGCCGGTGCAATCGCCCCGCATCGCGCCGTCTACGATCTCAGCCTGGCGAAAGCGCGCAGCTCGCGTGCGGCCAGCTCGGTGGACGGCACCATGACGTTTTCCTGGAAGGATGTCTGCGATGGCTGGTCCATCACCTACGACAGCCGGATGGAGCTGGTCTTCCCCGAGCGCGGCAGCCGCTCGGTCGGCTGGCGCTACACCGCCTGGGAATCGAACGACAGCACGCGCATGCGCTTTTTCCTGCAGCGTTTCATGAACGGCCAGAAGACACTCGAACGCCGCGGGCGGGCGCGCAAGGGACCGGACGGCGGCGAGGCCGTGATCACGCGGCCGGAAAAACGCACGCTTGCGCTCGAGACGGGAACCATGTTCCCGGGCGAGCACTCGCGCGCCCTCCTGGATGCCGCGCGCAAGGGCGAGCGTTTTCTCTACGCGCAGGTCTTCGACGGGACCGGGGAGAACGACGGGTTGTTCGCGGCAAATGCGGTCATCCTCGACGAGAAGGCGGGCGCGGGGCACGACCTCGACTCGCCATTGCTCGACGGGACGCCGTCCTGGCGCATGAACCTGGCGTTCTACGCGCCCGGCGACACCGACGGCACGCCGCAGAGCGAGCAAAGCGTGCGCTACTACGCCAACGGGATCGCGGGCACGCTCACCCTCGACTACGGCGATTTCGTCGTGCGCGCCAAGCTGGACAAGCTCACCGCGCTGGATCGTCCCGACTGCGAATAGGGCTGTGAACCGGAAAGTCAGTCTAGGAGCTTACTTTTCGATTTGGCGAACTCCTCATCTGAAAGGTGTCCAGCCTCGTAAAGCTTTGCGAGACGCTCAAGTTCGGACAGATTTCCTGAACTTTTTTTGGATTTTATTTCTTGTTGCTTCACACTTTCTCCAGTTTCGGCAGATTCTTTTTTACTGATCAAGCGCCGAGATACTTCGGCAAAGCGCTTAGCAGCTTGTTTTTCTACTTGCTCAATCGTCGCTTTGTTTGAAGATGTAAATATAGTAACTTTGCCGAACATTATGCCGGTCTCATACTGTATCGAACTAACCTGATTAAGAGGAAAGTCTTCCACTTTCATTCCGCCCAGTATTCCTTTGTCGACGAATATTAGCCGTGAGGTGCTAGCCAAAAGAAGTCCGTTACCTTTGTTGTAAAAGCCCGAAATAATAGCATGTATGTGTTCATCATCCCACAAAATTTGTGGCAATTCTTTGATTTCTTTACGTGTAATGAGTTGCTCGAAACCATCTAATTGGGAGATTTCAGTTTTTATTTTTTCTAGGCTTGACATCTCAGTTTCTCCTCTTTCTTCAACTATTTCAGACAACACTAACACCTTCAAATCGAAGCGTCAAGTTAAAGAGGTCTCTCAACATGCATTCATGCGGATCTAAGGCCATCTCTTCAAACCCCTCGTTAATCACTTTTTAGCAGCAGGTCCGCCACCGCTTGCCGGCCCGCGGGCGGGATCGCCGTGCCCTGAGAAATCTGCAGCACGAGCTGCGGAAAACCCGGTTCCCCCAGCGCCGTGCGAAGGCCGGGGCGCAGCGCATCCATGGCCACCGGTTCGGTGAGATAGGCGTTGGTCAGGCCGGCCGTGGCGAGGGTGAGATGGATGCGGCTGAGCGCGCGGCCCGTGCTGAGCCACGCGGTGGGCGTTTCCATTGCGGTGGCGACCAGGGCGAGCGCGGGCAGGTCGTCGGGCCCGGCCGCCCCCTCGTCCGCGGCGCCCAGGGACTCGCTGCGGGTCATCATGCGCGCTTGCGCGGACAGCCGGTCGGGCATGCCGTAACCGCGCGCGCCGCGCGGGTCTCCGCCCATGCGATGCGCCCGGGTCCAGGCGGCGAGTTCGCGCGGGAACCGCGGGTCGGCGAACTGGCGGCGGTTGCCCTCGCTCACCAGGTCGGCCACGCGCATCAGGGTCGCCTTGTCGCGTACCACCCGGAAAGCGACCCCGCAGGCCTCGGCGGCCTCGCGGCACGCCGCCATCGGATCGGCCGGCGCGTCCTCGGCCGCGACGACCGGATGCGGCGCCGGGCCGCGCACGGGCATGGCGCGGAACAGCCGTTCGTCCGCGCGCTGTGGCGTGTGCCGCCCGGTGACGGCAACCCGCGCGAGCGGCCGCTCGGGCGTGAACTGGTCGGCCGGCATGACGCGCGGGACAAAGCCGAAGTGGCGCAGCGCCACCTCGAGATGTCCGATGGCCGCGCCGCAGCTCGTGACCACGTCGCGGTCTTCCGGATCCACGACGGGATGCTCACGGGTCCCGTTGGCGTAGACCTCGACGCTGGAATTGCCGATCCGGAAGAGAAAGGGCCGTGTCGCGTGGCCGGTCGGGGCGAGGCAGGCGTAATTGAGGCAGAATGCCAGCTTATCGCCGAGAGCGGCATGCTGCGGGAATGCGGTTGCGTCGACTTGCCATGGGTCGTCGGGAAGCTCGACCACGACAGCCCCCTTTGCCGAGTTCGGCCCGCCTTGGACCGGTTTCCATAGGCGCACGCACGGCCGCGTCCGTCCTTGCGCCACATCAAATTCATTCCAAACTGGCGCCGCGTGCACTGCGGTTCTCAGCCGCATGCCGCTGCCGGGTGTAGGTGCTGACAATGGTCAGGGCTTTGCGCGGCCCCGTGACCGTCCAGCCCGTGCGATGCGCCTCCGGCCCGGCCAGGGCATACCAGCCGGCGTATCGGTCGGGCGGGCAGGTGTGCGCCACCTCGGCCGCCCCGGTGTGCAGATCGAGGGCGTGGAAGTACCGGCCGTCGGCGAAGCGCAGCTCTGCCGACCACGGGCCGGTCGCGATCAGACGGTAACACCGGTGGCCGTCCAGCGGGCGGCCGTCGGGCGCGGTCCAGCGCACGCGCTCGGTGTAGTGCAGGCCGTCCAGCGTGGGCGTGTACCACGCCGTACCCACCATGCGGTAGTCCCGGCCGGCGCGCCGGTCCGCGACCACGCGCGCGAGGTGCCAGGTTCCCGCCAAGTATGCCATCAGATCATCCATTGTGGGGCATGTATGCGGCCGGGGCCGCACGGGCCATGGCCGCCTGCCGGCACATTGACGCGCCGTCCCGGCGGCCCGACCTTGCACGGGCCATGAGCGCACCCGATCCGGAAAGCTGGATCCGCATCACCGAGCGCGGCTTCTACGTCGTGCCCGGTGGTTTCCATGTCGATCCCACGCGGCCGGTTGCGAACGCGGTGGTCACGCACGGCCACGCCGACCACGCGCGACCGGACCACAATGCGGTGCTGGCCACGCCGGCGACCCTGGCGATCATGCGCCACCGCTACGGGGACCGGGCGGGGCGGCGGCAGCAGCCCCTTGTCTACGGCGAATCCGTGCGAATCGGCGCGGTTACGGTGACCTTCCGGCCGGCCGGGCACGTCCTGGGCAGCGCGCAGGCCGTGCTCGATTATGCCGGCAGCCGCATCGTGGTCTCGGGCGACTACAAGCGCGAAGTCGACCCCACCTGCGCGCCGTTCGAGCCGGTGCCGTGCGACGCCTTCGTCACGGAAGCGACCTTTGGCCTGCCGGTGTTCCGGCATCCGGCGGCGAGCGGCGAGGTTCGCCGTTTGCTCGAGGCGCAGCGGCTGTTCCCCGAGCGCGCGCTGCTGGTGGGCGTGTACGCCCTGGGCAAGGCGCAGCGGCTGATCGCGCTGCTGCGTGCGAACGGCTACGACCGCCCCGTCTACCTGCACGGCGCGCTCCAGGGCCTGTGCGAGCTGTACCAGGCGCACGGCATCGCGTTGGGGGAGCTGCGCCCGGCCACGGGGCAGGCCAAGCCGACGCTGGCGGGGGAGATTGTGCTCGCGCCGCCGGCCGCGCTGAACGACCGCTGGGCGCGCCGGTTGCCCGAGCCGCTGCCCTGCATGGCCTCGGGCTGGATGCGGGTGCGCCAGCGCGCACGCCAGCGGGGCGTCGAGCTGCCCCTGGTGATTTCCGACCACGCCGACTGGGACGACCTTACGGCGACGCTGCGGGAGGTGGGGGCGCCGCGCGTCTGGGTCACCCACGGCAACGAGGACGCGTTGTGCCACTGGGCCGCCGGCCAGGGCTTCGACGCCAAAGCGCTCGCCGTCGTGGGCTGGGGCGAGGAAGACGCCGATCCGGAGGAGGCGGCCATCCGCTGATGGCGGCGTCGCACGCCCCCTGAGCCCGCTCCGATCCCGCCCGTTTCCCGACATGCCAGGAACTTGCCCGGCAGGGTGGTGCTGCGCCACTGCCGATGCAACCTGTGCGCGATTTTTCTCTTGAGCCGGATCAATCTCTGAGATAGACCTCAGGCGTAGAACGCAACCAAAAGGCGAAAATCCAATAGGCAACGAAAGGACACGATCGATGCCGAGTCAGGTCTCCTTTCCCAAGCTCGTGGAAGCGCTGGCGAACGCGGTGATCTCCGCCCAGCACCGGCTGTCCCAGCATCAGATCAACAATGTCCGGCGCTTCTTCGACGACGACAACCGCCCCGTGAGCGTGGACATCCGCACACCCTCCCTGCATCCGGATTCCGAACCGGATGCGGCGGGCAACCATCCCGACGACGTGCACCGCATTCCGCTGATCACGCTGGTCCAGAATAACCAGTTGGTGATCAAGGAATTCGACGTGAGTTTCGACGCCACCCTGGGGAATCTCACGCGCACGGACCAGGACGGAAAGGGCAAGCGCAACCGTGGCGACAAACGCTCCGGCCGTGGCACCGAGGAGGACTCGGGCGACAGCGGTGGCGAGAGCGACCGGTCGTGGACGGGCGAGGGGTTGGCGGACGAAATGTCCATCGATCCCGAGCCGTCCGCGCGCGGCGGGAAGGGCCCGACGGCACGCATCAGCATGCACGTCGAGGCCGCAGACCCGCCGGAAGGCATGGCCAGACTCATCGACCGTCTGGTCAAAACCATCTGATCTTAGTGCAAGGAGGTATGCACAATGGCACAAGGTCTGGTCAACATGTCCAGCCAGTTCAAGGGCTTGCCGATGAGCGATCTCATCGGGTCGCCCTTGGACGCCGCATGCAAGTCGCAGATCAAACTCGCCAACGCGACCGAGAACTTCATCAAGGTCGTGGGGTTTGAACCCAAGGACGATAAGAGCGGTGAGCCGGACTACAGCAAAACCCGGACGGCTCAGTTCAAGTTCAAGCGTCCGGTTCAGTCTGCGACCGAATCCGGTCAGTCCGGCGACGAGGGCAAGATCGAGGAGGAAGAAGTTGAGATCGAGGTGCCGTTGCTCTCGATCGTCAACGTTCCCAACCTCAGCATTCAGACGGTGGATATCACCTTCGACATGGAGGTGAAATCCTCGACGAGCACCACCGAGAGCCACGACAAGGAGGCTGGCTTCAAGGCCAGTGCCCAGATCGGCTGGGGGTGCTTCAGCGCGAGCATGAGCGCCCACGGCAGCATTTCGTCGCACAAGGAGCACACGCGCTCCTCCGACAACTCCGCGAAGTATCACGTGGAGGTTCACGCTGCCGACCGCGGTATGCCCGAGGGGCTGTCGCGCGTAATGGACATCCTCCAGAGCGCGGCGGCGCCGAAGAATGTCCAGTCCGCCGGTGGCGGCGGCGGCGGTGGAAGCGGCCCGTGATGCGGGCGTAATCCCACCCACCGCAGGCGGGGCGGGTCCGGCGGCCGGGCCCGCCCCGCACCCACGAAGCCAAAGGACGCGTGTCGCCGTGCTTCGGCGGACGGCCGGGCCGGTGCGGGTCGCCGCCGACGCCGTCGGGCGGCAGGGGGAGGCGTGATGTTCGATCTTACCGACGTCGGCTACGTCAAGCGCATCACTGTGGGCAGCGACGACCCCAACAATCTGCGCTCCGAGGAGGAGGTCCAGAAGGCGTTGGACCTGCTCAACACCTGCCTGAGTTCCACGCCCAAGGGAACGATTCTCGGTATCGAGAAGAATTTCAACGTCCTCAACGTGGGCGAACACCAGGTGGTGCTGCAATGCATGGTGTATCACGTCGGCTTCCCGCGGAAGCCGTACTGGCTTGAGGACTAGAAGCGCGGGAAACGACAACCATGAACCGCACGGACAATGACGGCGCACGCCGGGGCGGGGCGGACGCCCCCGAGCGCTCGGATCTGGAGCATTTCGTCCAGATGCTGCGCCGCGCTCTCGAAACCGTCCAGATGCGCCTGCGCGACCAGCAGGAGAGTTGGCTACGTCGCCTTTTGGATACCGAGGGCGAGGGCGGTGCCGACGCCATCCCGTGGCAGATGGCGGCGGCGGACGGGACCCTCATATCCGGCGAGGTTCCGGCGGCCGCCCTGCGCAACACAAAGTTCCTAACAGTGACTCAGCTCACCATTGAGCTGGACTGCACCGTGGAAATGGAGCCCGATCAGCCGCAGGGCAGTTTCTATTTGATCCCCGTGGACCGGCGCGACCCGCCCAGAAAACGCACGCACCGCGTATGCATTGCGCTGCGCGGGGCGGAACGGCCGGCCGGCGAGATCACGGTGGATGGCGAATGGCTGCGCGAGATCCCCGCCAGCGACGGAACCCGGGAGGCACACCATGGCGCGTCTTGACCAGCGACTCCGCCTGGACGAGCGCGAAACGGCGCGTCTGCTGGAGATCGTGCCGGCGCGCGACGTCCGCCGGCGCGGCTGGACCGTGTGCTGCTGGACCTCGGCGGGGCTGGCGGCCCTGCTCCTGGCGACCCTGGGTGCGGGCGTCTGGCTTTTGCGCGACCGGCCGCCCCTGCGCGGCGTTTTCGAGACCATGACTCCGTACCTTCGCCGCCTGCGCGACCATGCCGAAAGCGTTTGGCAATGGGCACAGGACCTTTGGGTGCAGGTCGAGGGGCTTGGGCAGATGCTGCTGGCCGCCGTGACTTGATGCGTACCTCCGCCCGGTCGATCTTCCGGGTGGAGGTGGCATGCAGACGTTCTCGGAACTGCTCGACCGGCTGGTCTTTACCTCGGGGCGCAACGCCAAGTTGCGCCTCCTGGGCCAGTATTTCCGCGAGACCCCAGACCCGGCGCGCGGGTACGCCCTTGGTGCGCTGACGGCCTCCCTGGATTTTCGCGAGGCCAAGCCGGGCCAGATCCGCGAGCTGGTCACGCAGCGCGTGGATCCGGTGCTCTTCGAATGGTCCTACGACTATGTGGGCGACCTCGCGGAGACGGTGTCCCTGATCTGGCCGGCCGCACACGGCGCCAACCGGGCCCCGGCGCTGGACGAGGTGGTCGCCGAGCTGAGCCGCGCACGGCGCGCTGAGGTGCCCGAGCTAATGGCGCGTTGGCTCGATGCGCTCGAGCCGACAGGGCGCTGGGCGTTGCTCAAGCTCATCACCGGCGGCCTGCGCGTGGGCGTGTCCGAACGCCTGACCAAGACTGCGCTCGCCGAGGCCTTCGGTGCGGACGTCCAGGCGATCGAGGAGGTCTGGCATGGCCTGACGGCGCCCTACGACGACCTGTTCGCCTGGCTGGAAGGACACGGCGAACGGCCCGCGATCGACGCGCGCCTGGCCTTCCGGCCGCTGATGCTGGCCAATCCTTTGGAAAACGACGATCTGGCGCGCATCGACGTGGGCCAGTACCGCGCCGAGTGGAAGTGGGACGGCATCCGCATCCAGCTCGTCGCGGGGCAGGGGACGGCGCGCATCTTTTCGCGCACGGGCGAGGACATTTCCGCGACATTTCCCGAAATCGCCGACGCCATGACCTTCGACGCGGTCCTGGACGGCGAACTCTTGGTGATGCGCCACGTGCAGGTGGCCCCGTTCAACGATCTGCAGCAGCGTCTGAACCGCAAGAAAGTTACCAAGAAGCTGCTCACCGACTACCCGGCACACGTCCGACTCTACGACATCCTGTTCGACGGCACCGAAGACCTGCGCGGGCTCGCCTTCGACGACCGGCGGGCGCGGCTGAACGCCTTCGCCGAGCGCGAAGGTCCGCACCGCATGGACGTTTCCCAGCTTCTGCCCTTCGACGGCTTGAAAGACCTGCGCGCCATGCGCGAATCGGCGCGCGAGAACGGCATCGAAGGGCTGATGCTCAAGCGCGCGGACAGCGCCTACGTCGCCGGGCGGCCCAAGGGCCCGTGGTTCAAGTGGAAGCGCGACCCGCTGCTGATCGACGCCGTGTTGATGTACGCCCAGCGCGGCCACGGCAAGCGGTCGTCGTTCTATTCCGATTACACCTTCGGCACCTGGCGGCCCGCGCCGGCGGGGCAGGGGTGGGAACTGGTGCCGGTGGGCAAGGCCTATTTCGGGTTCACGGACCAGGAGCTGCGCCAATTGGACAAGTGGGTCCGCGAGCACACGGTCGAGCGTTACGGCCCCGTGCGTGCGGTGGCGCCGCGCCTGGTGCTGGAGATCGCCTTCGACGCCGTCCACAGCTCGCCGCGGCACAAGTCGGGCGTGGCCATGCGCTTTCCGCGCGTCCATCGGATCCGCTGGGACAAGCCCGCTGCAGAAGCGGACAAGCTCGCCACCCTCGACGCGTTGCGCGAGGACACGCCCGAGCGCGAGCCGTGACGGGCGTTGGTCAGCCGCCGTTGTCACCGCCCGCGCCGTCGCCGCCGCTGCCCGGCGGGGGCGTGCCCACGGTGGGCACGGTTTCGGCCGTGGTGTCGCCGAGCGCGATGTCCGGGGTAACGGCCTGTCCGGTCGAGATCGTTGCGTCACCCGTGCTGCCGCCCAGGATCTCGAAGCTTTGCGCGCCCACCTGGTTGAGTTCGGCGTTCCCGTCGGCGAGGTTGAGATCGAGGTCGGCGTTGAGGCTGGGTACGGTAACGATATCCGTCTCGCCCTCGCGGATCACCAGCCCGTCGACGCCCACCTCGAACGTGAGATCGGCCAGATTGGTCGGGATGTCGAGCCGGTCGATGTTGGCGTCCAGCTCGACGTTGTTTGTACTGGGGCCGAGGACGACGCCCTCGTCGGACTCCCCCTGGCCGAAGACGCGCGCGGTGTCCATGACGGTGAAGGTGTTGCCCGGCGCGAGGAAGACGTTGGCCGCTTCGCCTTGCGTTTCCGATGGCTGGGGCGGGGTGGCCGCATTGCCGCCGAGTTCGACATTCCCGCCGGTCGATTCCGGCCCGATCGTCGTGGTGCCGGTGACCCGGCCGGACAGCGTGAATTCCGTCGCGCCCGTTTGCGCAAGGGTCGCGTCGCCGTCGGCGAAGCGCACGTTCAGGGGTTGGTTGAGGCTGGGGATTTCCGCCACCCGGGTCTCGCCCGCGGAGATGGCGAGCCCGCTTCCCGTCACCTCGAAGGTCAGGTCGCCCAGCGCGCGGTCGATGTCCAGGCGTTCGATGTTGGCGTCCAGACTCGCGCCCGTAACGTCGCTGCCGAGATACAGGCGCTCGTTGCCCCCGGTGCGGCCGAAGGCGTCCACACGCTCCAAGACTCGGAGCCCGCCGTCCTGGGACAGGAAGACGTTGGGCGGCGGCTCGGCCACCACGGCCGTGACCGTGGCCGTGTCGCTCGCGCCAGCGGCGTCGCTGAGCTGGTAGGTGAAGGTATCCTCGCCGGTGAAGCCGTCGTCCGGGTCGTAGCGGATGACGCCGCCGTCCTGTGCGGTTACCTGGCCGTTCTCGGGCGCTTTCGTGATGGAGACGGAAAGCTCGTCGCTGTCGACGTCGCTGTCATTCGTGGCAACCACGATGTCCCGCGGCGCGCCGGCATCGACGCGTGTCCGGTCGTCCTTGGCGACCGGGGCGTCGTTGACGTTCTCTACGATGAGCACGACCTCGGCCGTGCCGGTCGCGCCGTTTTCCGTGTTCTGGACCCGATAGGTAAGGGAATCCGTGCCGGCGTAGTTCGTGTCCGGTGTGTAGGTCAGCGTGTTGTCATCGCCGATCTCGGCCGTGCCGTGCGCCGGCGACTGGGTCAGCGAGATCTCCAGCTTGGCATCGGGCTGGTTGTCGTTTTCCAGGACATTGATCGTGGCTTCCTTGTCTTCGGTGACCGTGACGCTGTCCGGGTTGACGGCGAAGTCGTCGCCGTCGCTGCCGCTTCCGCTGCCCGAGCCGCTTGCGCCGGAACCGGAGCCGCTTCCGCTTTCCGTTGCGAGCGCAAGCTCGACCTTGGCGGTATCGGTGCCACCGTTGCCGTCGCGGAGGATGTATTCGAAGCTGGTGCCGCCGGAAAAATCCGCATCCGTGTTCACCTGGATGGTGTCGTCGGCGTTGATGCTGAGCGAAGCACCCGCCGGCGAGCTTTGCAGGCCGAGGCTGAGCGTGTCGCCGTCGTCCGGATCGCTGTCGTTGTCCAGCACATCGATCGTGGTCGCGCCCCCGGCCTGGAGTTCGGCGCTGTCGTCCTGGGCGGTGGGGGTGTCGTTGACCCGCTTCACCGTGAGGTCCGCCGTCGCTGTCGCGGACCCGCCGTTGCCGTCGATGACGCGGAAATCGAACGAGTCCGTGCCGTTGTAATTCGTGTCCGGGGTGTATTGGACACTGGTGCCGTCCTGGACACTCGCCGTGCCGTGGTCGGGCGTGCTTTGCAGGGTGAGCGAAAGTTCGTCGCCGTCGGGGTCCGCGCCCTCCGGGACCACGTCCAGCGTGGTCTGCGTGTCCTCGTCGAGCGTGAACGACTGGTCGCCGACGACGGGCGGGTCGTTGACGTCTTCGGAGACGCTGACGTCCACGTCTGCGATGGCGGTGCCGCCAGTTCCGTCGCTGACGGTGTATTTGAAACTGTCGTCGCCGGTGAAACCTTCGTCCGCCGTATAGGTCAGGGTGTCCGAACCGCTTGCCGGATCGTTGATCGTGACATTGCCGTTGCTCGGGTCCGTCGTGCTGTCGATCGCGAGCAACTGGCCTTCCGGGTCGCTGTCGTTGGCCAGGACGTCGATTTCCTTGGGCTGATTGCTTTGGGCGGAGGCGGAATCGTCACTCGGGTTGGGGGCATCGTTGGTCGGGTTTACGGTAATGTCGAAGCTGCCGCTCACGCTTCCGCCGTCGCCATCGGTCACCGTGAAGCTGAAGGAATCGCTGTCCGCTTCCGAACCGTCGTGGGCGTAAAAGAGATCGGCGTCGTTGATGTCGGCTTGGGTGAAGGTATCGCCGTTGCCGAGTATCGGTTCGCCGTCGCGGTCACCGGAATCCGATCCGCTGCCCGCGCCGTCGACGAAGAGGTCGCCATGGCCGGGCATACTGTCGAGCGTGTACGTGATGGAGTCGGCGGTCGATTCCTTGTCTGTGAATTTGAGCTGGGATTGCGCAATCGCCGACGTGGAACCCTCGTCCGCCGTTCCGCCGGAGTTGTTCGTCGCTTCCGGTTCCGTGTTCTTCGCGATTTCGGCGTTGCCACCTGACGAACCCACGACGAAGCCCGTGGACGTGAAATCGGAAAACGTGATCCGGGTATCGCTACTGTCGAAGTTGTCGGAGTCGGGCGCGAAGGTATCCAGCGTGAGCGTGTTGCTGCCGCTGTCGTACTGGTAGAAATCGCCCTGATCGACGGTCGGGCCGGCTCCGGAGACCACGATGGTGTCGGTGTGTTCGAAGTCGGCGATGGTGTCGTTGTCCAGATGGCTCGCGCTGCCGGAAAAGATGTCGGCGCCGGAGCCGCCGGAAAGCCGGTCCGCGCCCGCGCCGGGGTGAAGGCTGTCGTCCCCGGCGCCGCCGGTAAGCGTATCGCTCGCGCCGCCGCCTTTCAGCGTGTCGTTACCGGCGCTGCCGAGCAAGGAAAGGGGGTTGGTTGCGTTGGAAAGATCGACACTGTTGCTGCCACTCGCGTCGGTATCCGCACTGAGATCGATGACCTGGAGGCCGCTATTGGTGAGGTCCGTTTCGTTGAGGGTTACGCTAATGTCCTCACTCGTCGCCGTATTCTGGCGAAGTTCTTCGATTCCCGCTATCGAGCTGTCAAAATCGCCGGCGCTGATCGTCGAGCCGCCGAGATCGAGTTCGACGTGATCGGCGCCGCTGCCGCCGCTAATCGAGGCATCGTCGATACTGCCGCCGCTCAAGAACAGATCGAAGCTGGCGTAGGTGAAAACATCGTCCCCGGCGCCGCCGCGCAGGGTGTCCGATCCGCTTCCGCCGGCGATGGTGTCGGCCCCGGAGCCGCCGCTGATGGTGTCGGCGCCGGCCCGGCCCGACAGGTTGTCGGCGCCGCTCCCGCCGCTCAGCGTATCTTCGCCGTCGCCGCCTTCGAGGACATCGGCGCCGCCGCCACCGTCGAGGGAGTCTGTGCCGCCTTCTCCCTTGAGGGTTTCCGCGGCATCCGAGCCCGAGAACGTGTCGCCCCCGGACCCGCCGATCAGGACTTCGGCCTCGACGACGTCGCTGCCCAGCGTCACCGTTGCGCCGCCACTTACAGTAAGGGTATCGCTGTTCGTCCCGCTCCGGCCGAAATCGACACGGGCCAGATCGTCCAGCGTACCTGAGCTGATCGTGACGTCGTTCGACGCCGATTCCAGCGTTGTGCCGTTGGCGCTTTTGAAATCGGAAAGTGCCGTCAACTCCGCCGGATCGGCGAAATCGAGAATGACCGTATCGCTGCCACTGCCCAAATCGATTTTGCTGCCGTCCAAATGCGCAGCGGCAGCCACCGTGAGCGTGTCGCTTCCGGAACCGCCGGACCCGCCGGAAACATTCGTTCCAACGGATGTATCGAACCCGCTTGCCGTCGTGGTCAGATCGGCAAGCACATGCCTATACACACCCGGCTCGGCCACGGCGCCGGAATGCGCCGGCGCGCCTGTGACCACCGGTAGCGCCCAGGCGCCGCCCTGCGCCGTGTCGCCGACCAGGCCGTCGGCGGCGCGCACATGGGCCCCCGTCGCGCGCGCCAGCGCCTCCAAGAGACGCATGCCCTCGCGGCCGGCGCCGGCGCAGCAGGCGTAGAGGTTGATCGTCGGGTTCTCGGCGAGGGCCGCGGCAAGAGTTGCGGCCACGCGCGGCTGCGCGGCCAGGCTCTCGGCCGTCACGGGCGCGCCGCCAAGGTTGACCCGCCCCGGCGCACCGTGGGCGAAGACGTGCAGCACCGGCACCTCCCGGAACCCGGCGAGTTGCGCCGCCAGCTCGGTGAGCCCGTCGCCCTGACCGTTCAGGCGATACATCCGGATGTCGCCGCGCAGCGCGCCGGCCAGGGTTTCCGGTTCGGCGACCGCGGGATCGATGATGGCGATTTCGGGCGTATACGACAGATCTGCGGCGGCCGTGGCGGTCATCGGCGCGCAACCTCCCTCGTCATTGATTTGCCCGGTACGCTCGCGCGGGCAGGCCGCGCACGTTCGTCGATCACACCCCGGACACGTGGCCGGGAGCATGGCCAAACGGGGAAAACAAACCCTTAATCGGAACGGGAAGTGCTGCGCCTCAAAAGCTCGCCCACGCCGGCTTTTGAGGCGTTAGGGTCGAGTCGCCGGCAAGCAGCGGCTCGGCGTCGTCGCCCGCGTCGATCTGGTCGAGCTTGAGCAGGGCCAGGCCGACCCCGTTCACCGCCGAGCGCAGCGTGCCCGCCACCTTCTTGCCGCGCTGGACCTGCGTGCCGGGCTCGGGCGTGGGCCCCTCGATGTGCACCGGCACGAGGCGCTTTTTCGCCAGGCCGCGGTACTTCATGCGCGCGGTCAGCTCCTGGCCCATGAAACAGCCCTTGTCCCAAGAGATGCCGTGCAGCTCGTCGAACCCGCTCTCGATCAGCGTGGCGCGCTCGGGCTCGAGGTCGCGGCTGCCGTCGGGAATTCCCAGCGGCATGCGCGCGGCGTCGAAGTCGCCAAGCGTGCCGAAGGTGAAGCCGGCCTCTTCGAGGCGCGCCCCGGCGTCCTCGGCGGGCAGGATCGCGCGCGCGCCCAGGCTGCCCAGGCGCGGCTCGACGAACACCGTACCGCCGGCGAACGGGCGCGCGTAGCCCTCCAGGGCGGGCAGGTCGAGCAGACCCAGCGCGCGCTCGCCCAGCAGGGCGTAGACGGCCAGGTCCGGCCGCGGCGTTAGCGCCACGTCCGCGCGCAGCTTGTAGACCTTGAGCCGCTTGTGCAGGTGCTCGCGGCGCCCCGCCTCGCAGTCCAGCCACAGGCTCGCGCCGTCCGGGCTCACGGCGACGAAGAACTCGTGCTGGAATTTCCCCTGCGGCGTGAGGAACCCGGTCCAGATCGCGTTCTCGACACCCACGCGGGTCATGTCGTTCGAGGTGATGCCCTGGAGAAACTCGCGGGCGTCGGAACCGCCGACCTGGAGAATGCCGCGGTGGTCCAATGCGACGGCGACGGGCTGCGTCATGGCCGACAACGCGCTCCCTGCGCTTACATCCGGGTTTCAGGAGTTGTCATGGTCTTGGGCGCGTTGCGCCGCCGTGGACGTGGGAACCCGCGGGCGTGCTGGCAAGCGCCCCGTTGCCCGGTACCCCGGCCGGCAGCGCCGCCCAGACGGTCTCGACGGCCAGCCCCGCCAGCGGATCGCCACGGCAAACGGCGACCCAGGCTCCGCGTGGGGCGATCTTGACCGGGTCCGAATCCGGCCCGAAAAGCGTCACGCTGGGGCAGCCCGCCGCTGCGAGGAGATGCATCGGTCCCGTGTCGTTGCCCACGGCACACGCCGCCCGGCGGGCCAGCGCCGCCAGATCGGCGAAGCCGGTCCGGCCGGTGAGGTCGACGGTTTCCGGGCACGCCTTTCGGATCCGCGCCGCCAGGTCGGCTTCCGCGGCGGTGCCCAGGACGACCGGTTGGACACCCGCGGCCCGCAGCCGCTGCGCCAGCTCGGCGTACTGGTCCACCGGCCAGCGCTTCTCCGGCCGGTGCGCGGCGCCGCCGGGAACGAGCAGGGCGAACGGCGGGGTAAGGCCGAAGCGCGTCGTGTCGGCGTCGAGGAACGACAGATCCGACTGGCGGACATCCCGGATGCCCGCCTTGGCGAGCTGTGCCGCCTCGCGGTCGGCGATGTGGCGGCGCTTGGTCATGCCCCTGATGCGGTGGCTCGCCCCGCGGACCGTGCCGCTCCACGCGGGCCGCCGCGGGCCTAGTGCGCGGAAGTACCATGCGGTGCGCTGCGAGCGTTGCAGGTCGTAGACCATGTCGAAGCGCGCCCGGCGCAGCGCGCGCAGCAGCCGCCACCACGCGCCGACACGCCATACGGGCGCACGGGCGTCGCGCCACACCGCGTCGAACAGGCCGCTCGCCTCGGCCAGGCCGACGTAGGGCGCGGTCGTGAGCAGGATGATGGTGGCGTCCGGATGGTGGCGGCGGATCGCCTGAAACGCCGCCACGGCGACGACCAGGTCGCCCAACGCCGAGTGCTTGATCACCAGGATGCGCGACGCCTCGGGCACGATCCACCTCGGCTCGTGTGCGAAACCACGGGTGCTGTGCCTATCCGAGATGGCACGGGTGGGCCAACGCGGAACGCGAGGTAGCTATGGCTTCGATTTCGCGTATAGCCTAGGCTCGGACGCAATCTCCGATTGCTGTTGCATCACCAATACGAGCAGAACACGACCATGCGTATCATGCTGTGCCTCGCCGGCGCGGCCCACGGCGGGGCGGAGACCTTCTTCGTCGATCTCAGTGCCGCGTTCGCCCGCGCCGGCGTGGAGATTTTCCCGGTGATCCGCCCCAACGCCGTGCGCCAAAGTGCGCTGCGTCGCCTGGGAGCGCCGGTCCGCACCGCGCCCTACGGCAAGTGGCTGGACGCCCGGACCGGCGCCATATTGCGCCGCGCGGTGCGCGAGGTCGAACCCGACGTGGTGCTGGCGTTCATGAACCGCGCCGCGGCCTGGATGCCCGGCGGCGACCACGTCAAGGCGGCGCGACTCGGCGGCTACTACGATCTCAAGTACTACCAGCGCTGCCGGCATCTGCTTTGTATCACCCCGGCGATCCGCCGCCACGCGCTCGCCGCCGGCTGGCCCGCCGGGCGGGCGCACGTCCTGCCCAATTTCGCCACCGTGGACCGGTATTTGCCCGAGGACCGCGGCAACCTGGACACGCCGCGCGACGCGCCGGTACTGCTGGTGCCCAGCCGGCTGCATCACAACAAGGGGCTGGACGTGCTGTTGCGGGCGCTGGTGCAGGTTCCGCGCGCGGTCTGCTGGCTCGCCGGGGACGGGCCCGCGCACGGCGCGCTGGTGCGCCTGGCGGCGGAGCTGGGCGTGTCCGACCGGGTCCGTTTCCTGGGCTGGCGGGCCGACAAGGGCGCGCTTTACCGCGCGGCGGACGTGGTGGTGTTTCCCTCGCGCTATGAGCCCTTCGGCACGGTCAGTCTGGAGGCGTGGGCCTACGAGCGCCCGCTGGTCACCACCGACGCCGACGGGCCCGCCGGGCTGGTGGCGCCGGAATCCGATGCCCTCATGGTTCCGCGCGAGGACCCGGACGCGCTCGCGGCAGCGATCCGGCGCGTCCTCGACGAGCCGCGCCTGGCGACACGCTTGGTCGCCGCGGGCCGGATGCGCTATGACCGGGACTACACGGAAGCAGCCTGCGTGGCGCGCTACCTGGACCTGTTCGGCCGCCTGATCGGCCAGGCTGACGCGGCAAGGGAGATCGCATGAGCCAGCACTACGACCTCGTCGTCCGGGGCGGCCGGGTGGTCACGCCCGCGGGCCTGCGCGAGGCGGACGTCGCCATTGCCGAGGGCCGGATCGCCGAGCTGGGCACGATCGATCCGGGGCGAGCCGCCGAGGTGCTGGACGCCACGGGGCTGACCGTCCTGCCGGGCGTGATCGACAGCCAGGTGCATTTCCGCGAGCCCGGCGCGACGCACAAGGAGGATCTTGAGAGCGGCACCCGCGCAGCCGCGCTGGGCGGGGTGACCAGCGTCTTCGAGATGCCCAACACCAAGCCGCCCACCACCGGCGCCGAGGCCCTGCGCGACAAGCTCGACCGGGCCGCGGGCCGGGCCTGGACGGATCATGCCTTCTTCGTCGGCGGCACCGCGGAGAACGCCGCCCAGGTGGCCGAACTGGAGCGCCTGCCGGGCTGCGCCGGGATCAAGGTGTTCATGGGCTCGTCCACGGGCAGCCTGCTGGTCGATGCGGACGAGCCGCTGGAGACCATTGCGCGGCATGCGCGCCGCCGCTTCGCCGTCCACGCCGAGGACGAGGCACGCCTGCGCGAACGCCGCGACCTGGTCGCCGGCGGGGCCGATGTCGCCCAGCATCCGGTCTGGCGCGATCCCGAGGCGGCGCTGCGCGCCACCACGCGCATCACCGAGCTGTGCCGGCGCCATGGGGCGCGCGTGCAGGTGCTGCACATCTCCACCGCGGAGGAGATGGCCGTGCTCCAGGCGTGCAAGGACGTGGCGACCGTGGAGGTGACGCCGCAGCATCTCACCCTGACCGCCCCGCACTGCTACGCCGAATGGGGCACGCACGCGCAGATGAACCCGCCCATCCGCGACGCGGCACACCAGGCGGCGCTGTGGCGCGCGCTCGACCGGGGCGTCGTCGACGTTGTTGGCTCCGACCACGCGCCCCACGCGGCGTCGGAGAAGGACGGGACCTATCCCGATACGCCCTCGGGCATTCCGGGGGTGCAGACCCTGCTGCCGCTGATGCTGGACCATGTCGCACAGGGCCGGCTGAGCCTGGAACGCCTGGTCGACCTGGTCGCCGCCGGTCCGGCGCGCGTCTACAACGTGGCCTGCAAGGGCCGGATCGCCGCCGGCTTCGACGCCGACCTGACCCTGGTGGACCTGAACGCCGAGCGTGAGATCACGCGCGGCTGGCTGGCGTCCAAGGCGGATTTTTCCCCCTTCCTTGGCCGGCGTGTGCGCGGCTGGCCCGTGGCGACGGTGCTGCGCGGCCGGGTGATCGCGCGCGACGGCGAGGTTCAGGGGCAGCCGGCGGGCCGGCCGGTGCGCTTCCTGGAGACGCTGGGCGCGGGCGCGGCGTGACGGTGGCAGGGCAAGGGGCGCTCGCAGCCGGGGCAGATCTTCACACAAACGATAAAAGTTGAATTGAACAAGGTTGAATTTGCAACCCTGGCGTGATGCACCTATAATCCCTGCGTCACAGGCGGCTGGTGGAAAGCACGGTCGCGCTGGGTGAGGGTGCGGATTTGTTGGGATTCCGGTGCATCATGCGCGCGCTGTTCGCCGCCACGGTCGCGGGGCTGGCGGTGTGTGCCGCGGTTCTCCCGGCCCGGGCGCGCGAGGTGCATCTCACCACGCTGGTCTGGGAACCCTATTACGGCCCCGAACTGCACAACGACGGTTTCTGCGGCGCGATCGCGAAGGCCGCGTTCAAGCGCGCAGGGCATTCGGTCACAATCACCTATCTGCCCTGGGCGCGGGCGCTGCGTGACGCTGCGGCCGGCCGTTTCGACGGCGTGCTGGGCGGCTATTACACGGATGCGCGCAACGAGGACTTTTATTTCAGCAAACCCATCGCGCAGGCGCGGGGGGCGCTGATCGCAAGGCCCGAGATTGCCATCGACCATTACGATTCGATGCGCGACCTGGCGGACTACAAGATCGCGGTGGGCAACGATTTCGCCCACAGCAAGGCGTTCGACGCGGCGGCCTACCTCACCAAGCTGGAGGTGAACCGCGTGAGCCAGATGGTTCACATGCTGTTCAAGCGCCGGGTGGACATGGTCGCGATGAGTGTGGCGGTATTCCGGCATCAGGCGAAGGAGTTGGGCTACACCGACGTCAACCGGATGAAGCTCGTTGATCCGCCGCTGTTCCGAAACGGCCTTTTCGTTCTGTTCTCCCGGGCCATCGACGGGGGCAAGGCGTTGCGTGACGATTTCAACGCCGGCCTTGCCGCCATCAAGGCCGACGGCACCTACCGGAAGATCCGCCGCCGCTAGGGTCAGCCGGGAAGTTGAGCCCCCGCGCTGCCCGCGGTATGGGCTTTCAGGCGGGGCGTGGGGGATATCGGCGGTACGCCGCACGGGCGCCCCCTGATACAATCGGGCGAAGGCGCGGGAAAGACGGAGAAGGCCCCACCATGATCATGCCGCTGGCCCCTGCCGCGCAGCGGGCATTCCCGCGGGTTCATGCCGTCATTGGACTGGCGATGGCCGGGATTGTCGCGGGATGCAGCGCGTCGAACACGCCGGGGGAGAGTTCGCCCGACTTGATCAGCTTCCTGGGGCTCGACGCGAAGCCCGGGACGGCGGCGGGTGACAGTTCGACACCCCTCAAGGCCCGGGTCCGCGGGCCGGGCGATCTGCAGCCCAGGTATTGCTACCAGACCCTCGCCACAGTGGACTGCTACCGAAGTCTGCAAGCGGGGCGCAAGCGTCAACGGGTCGGGTCGTTCCATGACGCCATCGATTAGGTGCGCTGTTGCGGCAGGACTCCTGCTGGCCGGTCTGAGCGCCGCCGGTCCCGGGATGGCGCGCGACCCGCTGTGGCGTGAGCTGCCCTGGGATTTGCGCATGGGGCCGAGTTGGTTCCGCGAGCGCGCGGAAGAACGCGGCTCGGTCACGGCCATGTATCGCCTGGGGCTGCTCCATGAGCGCGGCGTCTCGGTCGAGCGGGCGCCGGCGAAGGCCCGCGACTGGTACCGGCGCGCGGCCGAAAAGGGGCATGCGCGCGCGCAGTTCCGGCTGGCCCGTCTGCATCAGGTGGGTGCGGGCGGACCGGTCGATTTGCGGGCCGCGGCGCGCTGGTACGACCGGGCCGCCGGAGCGGGTATCGGCCGCGCCGCGTACAACCTGGGGGTGCTCACCCTGCGGGGTGTGCGCGGCGAGCCCGATCCGGCGCGCGCGGCCGACCTGTTTCGCCAGGCCGCGGATGCGGGCATCGCCGCGGCCTGGATGAGCCTCGGTGTTCTCCACAGGACCGGACGCGGTGTCGCGAAGGATCCCGTGAAGGCCGCCGCCATGCTGATGCGCGCTGCGGACGCGGGCATCCCCGGCGCGGCCGAGGCGCGCGACACCGTCCTTGCCGGACTCGATCCGGCGCAGCGCCGCACGGCCCACCGCCGTGCGCAGCACACCGATGCGCCTTGATGGCTGCATCCACAGGGTTTTTCCCCAGCGCTCCCCGGCGCGTCCCCAGAGTTTTCCACAAGCGTCCGGCGTCGCAGGGGGCAGTTGCGCCTATGCCGGGCCGTTGCGTTGGGGCACCTCGGCCGGGGGCGCCAGGAAGGCCGCGGCCTTGGTCTGGGTCTCGGCCCACTCGGCATCCGGGTCGGAATCGGCGACGATCCCGCCGCCCACACCGTAGCGCACGCATTCCGCATCGAGTGCCATTGTGCGGATGAGGATGCTGGAATCCATGCCGCCGTCGAAGCCGATCCACGCCATGGCGCCGCAATAGGGGCCGCGCCGGCGCCGCTCCAGGCTGTGGATGATTTCCATGGCGCGGATCTTGGGCGCGCCCGTGATGGAGCCGCCCGGGAATGCGCCGGCGAGGAGGTCGACGGCATCCGCGCCGGGTGCCAGGCGGCCCGTGACCGCGGAAACCAGGTGGTGGACCGCGCCAAAGCTCTCCAGGCCGCAGAGCTGGGGCACGCGCACGCTGCCCACGGCGCAGGCGCGCGCCAGGTCGTTGCGCAGCAGATCCACGATCATCAGGTTCTCCGCACGGTCCTTGGGCGATTGGGACAGCTCGCGGGCGAGGGCCGCGTCTTCGGCGCCGGTGCGTCCGCGCGGGCGGGTCCCCTTGATGGGGCGGGTCTCGACCGTGCCGTCCGATTCGACGCGCAGGAAACGCTCGGGCGAGAAGGAGCACACCGCCTGCGTCGGCGACAGGGCGAAGTAGGCGGAAAACGGCGCCCGGGTGCGTGCCCGCATCTCGGCATAGAGCGAGAGCGCATCCAGCTCCGGCGGGCGCGGCGCGGCGATCTCGCGCGAAAGGTTGACCTGGAAGACATCGCCCGCGTGGATATGGTCGATCGCCGCGGCGACCCGGTCGAGATACGCCGCGCGCCCGGTGTCGCTCGCCCAGGCGAGCTGGCGGATGCGCACCGGTGCGGGCGTGTCTGCGTGCGGCGTCAGCTTCGCCCGGATGGCGTCCAGCCGCGCCTCGGCCCGGCGCCGGCGTCCGCGCGCATTGGTTTCGGGATAGCCACTGGCGATCAGCCACGCGCGTTCGGCCGCGTGGTCGAGGGCGAGCACCACGTCGTAGACGCCCAATGCCATGTCAGGGTGCGGCGCCCCGGTGGACGCTGGCGGCGGCAGGCGCTCCAGGTGCGTGCCCAGCTCGTAGCCCAGCAGGCCGGCGGCGCCGCCCTGGAACGGCGGTAGCGCCGGATCCCGGGCCATGGGATAGGCGCAGAGACGGTGCTGAAGCTCGGTCAGCGGCGTCCCGCCGCCGGCTGTGGTGTGCCAGGCGACCGGGTCCAGGCAGAGGTAGCTGTAGCGCCCGCGCGGGCCGGCATCCCCGGCGCTGTCGAACAGCAGCGTGCCCGGCTCGTCCGCCACGCACGCCAGATAGTGAACGGGCGGGAGATACGGCATGGGCTGGACGACGGGATCACAGGGCATGGCGGCAGCGTCCCTTCCGGACCCGGAGGTGCGCGGAGCCATGCGCCGTTGCGGCGCGATGACCTCCGGCGGGGTGTGCCGTTTTCGCACACCCAGCGCAAGGTCGGGTGGGAGCGGTCGCGGGATCCGCATGAAACAACCGCCGCGCCCGGGTTCCCGGGCGCGGCGGTCTGGACCAACGCAGCCGTGATCTTTGGCTAGGACGGTTTACTGCGCGACTTTACCGCGCTTGTCGAATTCGCGGATTGCCGCCGGCGCATTCTCCTCGGCCTTGGCGATAAAGGCCTCGGGCTCTCCCGTGAACTTTTCGTGTGCGGCGGCGCTTGCGCAGAGATAGAGCTGGCCGTTGCGCACCGCGAAGTGCTCCGGGTTGCCCTTCTGAGTCTTACCCTCGCCCATGTTCACCGGGCAGAAGCCGCCGAAACGGGGCAGGTACTTGCGCGGATTGGCCAGGAACGAGTCCTGGTGGGCTTTGCTGGCGAAGTAATAGACGGTGTCCCCGTACTTCACCGCATGCTGTTCACTGCCTTGAACAGCGTCCTTGTCCTTAAAGTATGCGACAAGATCGTAGCCGCCGATCGCCACGTTGTTCTGGGTTTTGTTGACCGGGTAGTTGATCACTTTCTGGCCGGCTTCCGTTTGGGCGCTCGTGGGGGAGATGCTCACCGCGAGAATCCCGCCCATCGCGACTGCAGCCGCAACCGCAACAAAGGCCAAACGTTTTCTGTGTGTCATTCCGACATCCTCCTAAATCGCTAGGTTTCCTTCCGCGAAAATACGCGGGGAATTGCATTCGACCAAGCCATACATCTTTCACGTCATGTCACGTTTGGTTGAGCGAAAGCTTGAGGACAGGCGCGGTAGCCCATTCGCGTTGGCGACCACGGTCGGCGGTGGCGGCGGCAAACCCTTTGTCACCCGCCCGTAAAGGCCGTAACGGCAAACTGGAACAAATCGTACTCGCTCGATCGGTGGCGTCCAGCCGTTTCATGCGCCGACGTTTGAAAAAAGTCATTTTTGTTACAGCTGGTTGTTCGGCTATTCCATTTGCACGTTGCATAAAAGCAACGTGGCATTATCGAACATGATTTGTCATCGATATGAAACGGTTTTGGAACGTTGCTGACACAGGTGCCTGCATAGCTTGCGCGCGCAGCCAACGGGGCTGCAAGGGGATTTCTCGGCAAAAAACAGGAGTTCGGTCATCATGACCCTTACCAAGACGAAGCATGCGCTCGCCTTGGGCGTCTCCGCGATCGCCCTGATCGGTCTCGCGGGCCCGGCCGCTGCGCAGTCGCAGGATGTCCAGGAGTTGCGCCAGCAGATGCGCGAGCTGCAGCAGCGCATCGACCAGCTCGAGGGCGACGTCGAGCAGGCGAAGGACGCCGCGCAGGCGACCGGCAAGGCGCCGTCGATCCAGCCGGAGAAGGACGTTCGCCTGACCATCGCGGGCCGCGTGGCCACCGGCGTGCTCTATGCGGAGCAGGCGGACCAGGACCAGTTCTTTGTCGTCGATAACGACGCGGCCGAGTCGCGTTTCGAGTTCCTCGGCGAGAAGGACTTCGGCGACTGGACCTCGGGGACCAAAATCATCGCCGGTGCCGAGCTGAATTCCTCGGATTCGGTGACGTTCGGCAGCGCCGCTTCGACGCCCGGAGGATCCACCGTGGATTTCCGCAACGTGAGCTGGTTCGTCGAGCACCCGCGCTTTGGTGAGCTCTCCATCGGCAAGGGCGACACCTCCGCGGAGGACAGCGGCCACGTCGACCTCTCCGGGACCTCCTTCGCCGGCGCGGGCTCGGACGTCGACGACATCGCCGGCGGTCTGCAGTTCGTCAACGACGCCGGTCAGGATC
Organism: uncultured Limimonas sp.; assembly: GCA_913055855.1. GTDB lineage: Bacteria > Pseudomonadota > Alphaproteobacteria > Kiloniellales > Rhodovibrionaceae > CAJXKW01. Next base: position 33,425 of record CAJXKW010000020.1, read on the forward strand.
TCACGGGCCTAGCCGGAACCGACGCCAACGGGGATCCGAATGTCGAGAACGACGAGGACGAACTCGACGACTTCTTCGACATGAACGACGGCGAGCGCCGCACGCGCGTGTTCTATGCCACCCCGGCCTTCGCCGGCTTCAGCGTCAACGGCACGATGGCGACGAGCAACGATGGCGACGGCCTGCAGCCGTCGGTCGGCTTCACCTATGCGGCGTCGTTCAACAACTTCGACGTCGAGGCCGCGGGGTCCTGGCGCCGCGAAGAAGAGGGCGGCGGCAACGACGACGACTACTACGTCGGCTCCGCCTCGGTTATGACGCCCTACGGCATCAACCTCACCCTGGCCGGCAGCACGTCCGACCTCGAGTCGAGTAGTGCCGAAGACAAGGACAGCCTCTTCGCCAAGGTCGGCTACGCCACGGACGCGTTCAATGTCGGCACCACGGCCGTGTCCTTCGACTTCTTCCGCGGCCACAGCAATGACGACTTCGCCGCACCCGATGGGGACTTGCCCGAGGCGACTTCGTTCGGCCTCAGTGCGGTGCAGAACATCGACGCGCTGGAGACCGAACTCTACGTTACGGGGCGACGTTACAACATCGACGACGTTTACGCTCAGGTGCAGGGTCAGCAAAACCGCGTCGAACAGGATGTGGACGCGCTCTACGCCGTTCTGGTGGGCGCCCGCGTGCGCTTCTAACGGCCTGTGCCGGCTTGCGCATCGCCGCGTGCGGTGCGCGGCCGCTTTCCGGTTGTCCGTTGCGACCCCGGGCGGCCACGATGCCGTCCGGGGTTCGTGCGGATGATCCATTCCGGCTTTTCCGTTCGCAAAAGGACCGCTTCGCAAAAGGACAAGGCCATGACCGATACGCGGACCACGACCCGCACCGCCGCCCTGACGCTCGCCCTGCTCGCCGGCATCGCCGGCCTGTCGGCGTGCGCGAGCTATGAGGAAAAGGAATTCACGGCCGACGACACCTGCCGCGACTGCGGCGACAAGGGCGGCATCTTCAGCGGCGACGACGGCGCGTTCACCTATGGCTGGTAAGGGCGGCTGGTAAGGGCCTGCGCGCGGGCTGCGACGCGGGCGCGCGCCGCCCGGTTTCCCTGCCGCGCCGCGTCAGCTAGGCTTGCGGTCCTTTGTCACGAGGGACCCATGCCATGAGCGGCTACGACTACGATCTCTTTGTCATCGGCGCGGGCTCGGGCGGTGTGCGCGCGGCGCGCATGGCGGCCGCGAGCGGGGCGCGCGTGGCCATCGCGGAGCACGACCGTTTCGGCGGCACCTGCGTGATCCGCGGCTGCGTGCCCAAAAAGCTGCTCAGCTACGCCGCCGGCTTCCACGAGGCGTTCGAGGATGCGCGCGCCTATGGCTGGCGCAGCGAGGTCCCGGCGTTCGACTGGCACACCCTGATCCACAACAAGGATCAGGAAATCGACCGCCTGGAGGGGATCTACCAAAAGCTGCTGGCCAATGCGCACGTCGACGTCTACCGCGGGCGCGCGTGGCTGGTGGATGCGCACACCCTGTCCATCGACGGCGAGACCATGGTGACGGCCGCGCGCATCCTGATCGCCGTGGGCGGGCACGGCGTGGTGCCCGACATTCCCGGCCACGAGCACGGCTTCACCTCGCGCG
>CAJXKW010000021.1 GCA_913055855.1 uncultured Limimonas sp.
GGCTTCGCCGTGCTGCGCGGCGGCGACGTGCCGGGCGAGCACACGGTCACCTTCGCCGGCCCGGGCGAGCGCGTGGAACTCACGCATAAGGCGGGCAGTCGCGGCATCTTCGCCCAGGGCGCGGTGAAAGCAGCCCTGTGGGCGCACAACCAGGACCCGGGCCAGTACGACATGAAGGATGTGCTCGGCCTGCGCTGACCCGCCCCACAAGGGTCCGTCTACGTCTTTTGCACCGGTGCAGGCGCAGACGGCCTCGCCCATCCGGTGGCGGCCTGCAAATCCAAACTATCCATTTGCGCCATCACGGGGTAGATTCGGGCACCAAGACCCATCCCGTCCTGAGCGCCATGACGGATCGCCGTTCGGAGCCCGACACCGCTTTCGACTGGCTGGCCGCGCTGCCCGAGGCCGTGTGCGTGACCGATGCACAGCTCGACGGGCCGGGGCCGCGGATCCGCTACGTCAACCCCGCGTTCGAGCGCCTCTTCGGCGACGCCGCCGATGAGGTGGCCGGCCGGCGATTGCGCGGCTTCCTGGGTGGCGAGGCGGATGCGGCCGTTTCCCCGGAGATGCGGGCGGTGCTGCGCGCGGGCCGGACGTGGCGCGTCTGCGCGGCCATCGGCCACAAGGACGGCGGCATCCTGGACGTGGCCTGGGCGATCTCGCCCGTGTGCGACCGCGCCGGGACGATCACCGGCTACGTCGGCACGGTGACGGAAGCTCCGCGCCCGGCCGCGCCCGAGCCGCGGGGCGACGCCAGCCTGGAGTCGTTCGAGAACGCGCCCTTCGGCATCTACAACACCACCCCGGACGGCCGCTTCACCTGGGTCAACCCGGCGATGGCGCACATTTACGGCTGTGCCGATCCGGCGGAGTTCCTGTCCACCTTCGCCAACACCGACGTCGCCTTCGCCGATCCGGGCAACCCCTACCTGCCGGCCTACAAGCACAAGGCGTCGCGCGAGGCGTTTCTTGCGGAGATGGCGTCTTCCGGCCGCGTCAGCGGCTTCGAGGCGCTCGCCCGGCGCAAGGATGACACGGCGTTCTGGTCGCAGGAGGACGCGCGCGCCGTCCATGCCGACAACGGCACACTGGTCGGGTACGAGGGCTTCATCCAGGACATCACCGCGCGCAAGGAGGCCGAGCGGCAATTGCGCGAGAACGCCGCGCTGCTGGAGATGGCGGGCCGTGTGGCGCGTTTCGGCGGTTGGGCGGCGGATCTCGGGGCTGGGGTCGTGCACTGGTCGGACGTGGTCGCGGACATTCACGGGATGCCGCGCGGCTCGAGCCCCCCGATCGATGTGACCATGGCGTTCATCGCCGAGTCCGACCGGGCGCGCATCCGGGCGGCGTTCGACCTCTGCGCCACCGAGGGCACGCCCTACGACCTGGAGGCGGAGCTGGTCACGGCCACGGGCCGGCGCACCTGGGTCCGGCTGGCGGGCGAGGCGGTGCGCGACGAGGGCGGCGAGATCGTCTGCGTCCAGGGGGCGCTGCAGGACATTTCCGAGCGCAAGCGTGTGGAGACGAAGCTGCGCCGGGCGCGCGACCAGGCGCGCGCAGCCGATGCCTCCAAGACGCAGTTCCTCGCCAACATCAGCCACGAGCTGCGCACGCCGCTGAACGCCATTCTGGGGTTTTCCGACCTCATCCGGAACGCCACGCAGCCGGTGGGCGAGGCCGAGCGGCACAGCGAATACGCCGACCACATCTTCGAAAGCGGCAGCCACCTGCTGGAGCTTGTCAACGACCTGCTGGACATGGCGCGCATCGATCAGGGGGCGTACACGCTGTGCGAGGAGCCGGTCGGGCTGCCCGAGGTCGTCGAGGCTTCCCTCAAGCTGGTCCAGCACATGGCGCGCCAGAAGGCGATCGAGCTGACCACCGACCTGCCCGCCGGGTTGCCCGGGATCTACGCCGACGCCCGGGCGCTGCGCCAGGTGGTGCTCAACCTCCTGACCAACGCCATCAAGTTCACGCCGGAAGGCGGACGCGTGTCGGTGATCGCGCGCAACGAGGCGCACGAACTCCGCCTGGACGTGGCGGACACCGGCGTGGGCATCCCCTCCCGGGACATCGAGCGCGTCCTGCGCCCGTTCGAGCGCGTGGAGAAGCACCTCTCCCACGACCGGCGCGGCGGCACCGGCCTGGGCCTGGGCATCAGCCGCAGCCTCGTCGAGATGCACGATGGCGAGCTGACCCTGAGGAGCACCCCGGATGTGGGGACCGTGGCGCGGGTCCACCTGCCGAAGGCGCGTCTGATTCCTTAGAGCAAAATCGATGAAAGCCGAACCGGCTTTCATCGTGAATTTTGCTCTAACTTCCTGAAGAGCGGGCAAGTGCACCAATCCGATCGCATCCTGTCCGAACGGCCGGATGTCATGGCCAGGGCCGGCGGCTGTCGAGCACGCGCGCCAGAATCTGCTCGCCGAACGCGCTCTCCACCAGCTCGACGGCGAGCCGGGCGGTCCGGTTGCGGGTGTCCAGCGCCGGGTTGACCTCCACCACGTCGAGCGAGGCCAGCGCGCCGCTGTCGTGGATCATCTCCATGGCGAGCTGGGCCTCGCGGTAGCTCAGCCCGCCCGGAACGGGCGTGCCCACGCCGGGCGCGATCTCCGGGTCCAGGGCGTCCAGGTCCAGGCTCACGTGCAGGTGCGCGCTCCGGCCGGCGACGGCGTCCAGAATGCGCGCCATCGCGGGGCGCATGCCGGATTCGTCGATGCTGCGCATGTGCTGGACCTCGAGACCCGCATCCACGACGGCGCGCTTTTCGACCGCGTCCACCGCGCGCACGCCCAGTTGCCGGATCTGCCCAGGGCGGAGGATGGGCCGGCCGGGGCCGAGGGCGCACAGGGAATCCGGCCCGTGGCCGCACAGGATCGCCACGGCCATGCCGTGGATGTTGCCCGAGGGTGAGGTTTCGGCTGTGTTGAAATCGGCGTGGGCGTCGATCCAGAGCACCGTCAGCGGCCGCCGCTGTGCCCGGGCGTGCTCGGCTGCCGCGGCGACGGATCCGATGCTCAGCGCGTGGTCGCCGCCCATGAGCACCGGAACTTCGCCGGCTGCGAGGGACTCCCGAACGGCACCGTGGACCGCCGCGGCCCAGGCCGCGGTTTCCGCCAGATGGCGATAGCCGGCCTCGGGCGCGCGCCCGGGGTGCGCCGGGCCCACAAGGTTGCCGCGGTCGCGGACGGTATAGCCCATCGCCGTCAGGGCTTCGGGCAGGCCGGCGACGCGCAGCGCCTCCGGCCCCATCGCGGCGCCGCGCGTGCCCGCCGCCACGTCCGAAGGCGCGCCGATGAGCCCCACGGGCGGCGCGTCGCCCGGAGCCGGGCGGGTCCGTTCGCGGCGCCAGCCGGTGCCGGGCATCGCGGTCCTCCGTCACGCCGGTTGCGACGGACCCAGTTTGCCATCGGCCCGGTGCCGGTTACAGCGCCGCCGTCACGCCGCCGAGCCCTGGTCCCGGCCGGGCCGCCGGTTGCGCGCCGCGCGCTCGCGCCCGGCGAGGTACGCGGTGCCGCCGGCAACGGCGACGGTGAGCAGAATCACCGTCAGGGCCGCCGCGGAAACCTCCACGCGGAACAGCAGCAGGGCCCCCAGCAGCACCAGGTTGACGGCGAACCAGCGCTGCCCGCCGGCCTCGTTGAAGGCAAGTTCGCGCACCAGGGCGCTTTGCTGGACCAGCGCACGCCCGCGCTGCTTCAGGGCGCGCGGCAGGCTTACAAGGCCGCGGCTGACGCCGTCCTCGCCGGCGCGGATGCCCGCGGCCGTCACGAGCCCGACGATCAGCGGCGCCAGCGCCGCCAGCGCCGGCTGCGGGCTCGCCAGAACCGCCCAGGCGCCGGCCAGACCCAGCACGACGGCCGCCAGCGGCAGGACACGCAACACCGTGCGCGGCAGCCAGTGTGTCAGTTCGCCGTCCGGATCGGCGCCCGCCATGGCGTTGGCGAAGCCGCCGATGCCGCGCATGAAGAACCAGCCCGCCAGGGGCAGGCTGGCCACCAGCGCGGCCGTACCCACCACGGTGGTGAAGCCGTTCCACGCGCCGGGGAAGACGAACGCTTGAAGCCCCAGCCAGACCAGGAAGGGCGTGAGGAGAAAACCCCCAGCGAGCCAGGGCACCCAGTGCATGGGCATGGTCAAGCCTCCATCCAGGATCGATGCGAAAAAACCGGAGTGTTTTGGTCTTGTTTCTACCCTGATATGAGGCGATACGACACGGGGAAAGATGCGGCGGACTGCCGCACCGTGCGAGGGTGAGCGTGCTGCCCCCGGCCGGTGACGGCGCGGTCGCGGCGGCCGGCGCGGCGTGCTACATCCCACGCGCCATGACCGATTCCCAAGCTTCCGCCCCAAAGACCGGCGCCCCGGGCGAGGCCCCGCGGCGTGCGGCGTTCGACGTGCTCCGCCAGGTCCTCCGCCGGGGCAGCGACCTGGAGGGCGCCATCGCGCATTCGCCCCGCTGGCAGCAGCTCGGCGCGCGCGACAAGGCGTTCGCGCGCCAGCTTGCCGCGACCGTGTTGCGCCGCCTGGGCCAGATCGATGCCGCCATCGCCGCGTGCCTGGACAAACCGCTCAAGGCGAAGCTGAACGCGGTGCAGGATCTGCTGCGCCTGGGGGCGGCACAGGTGCTGTTCATGGAGGTCGCCGCGCACGCCGCGGTGGGCGAGACCGTGGGCCTCGCCACCGGTGTGCGCGTGGGCCCGCACAAGGGGCTGCTCAACGCGGTGCTCCGCCGGTTGGCGCGCGAGGGCCTGGACGTGCTGGGCGAGCACGACCCGGCCGCGCTGAACACACCCGACTGGCTGTGGCGGCGCTGGACGGCGACCTACGGCGAGGCGACGGCGCGCGCCATTGCCGAACAGCACCTGCGCGAGCCGCCCCTGGATCTGAGCGTGGTCGACCCGGACCAGCGCGACGCCTGGGCGGCGAAGCTGGGCGCGACCGTGCTGCCCGGCGGTACGCTGCGCCTGCCGCCCGGGACCGGCGACGTGCGGCGCCTGCCCGGTTACGACGCGGGCGCGTGGTGGGTGCAGGACGCCGCGGCGGCGCTACCCGTCCGGCTCCTGGGCGACGTGGCGGACCGCGAGGTGGTCGACCTGTGCGCCGCGCCGGGCGGCAAGACGGCCCAGCTCGCGGCGGCGGGGGCACGCGTGCTCGCCGTGGACCGCTCGGTCGAGCGCTTGCAGCAGCTCGTGGGCAACCTGGAACGCCTGTCCCTGGCGGCCGCGACCGTCGCTGCGGAGGTCCAGGACTGGCAGCCGCCGCAGCAGCCGGAGACCATCCTCGTCGACGCGCCCTGCACGGCCACGGGGACCCTGCGCCGGCATCCCGACATCGCGCGCCTCAAGCAGCCCGCGGACGTGCCCTTCATGGCCGATCTCCAGGCGGAACTCCTGGATGCCGCCGCGCAGCTCCTGGCGCCCGGCGGCACGCTGGTCTACGCCGTCTGTTCGCTGGAGCCCGAGGAAGGGCCCGAGCGCATCGCCGCGCTTCTGGAAGCCCGCGGCGAGATGTCGCGTGCTCCCTTTGCGCCGGAAGAGATTCCCGGATTTTCCGGCGCCGTCACAGCGGAAGGGGATCTGCGCACGCTTCCCCATCACTGGGCGGAATCCGGCGGAATGGACGGGTTTTACGCCTGCCGGCTCCGAAAGGCGTAGACCGGCCGCCCCCTCCGCGGGCTTGCACGCCGGGGGCGTGGTGCGGAACCTGATCCGGGCCGCGGACGTTCATGTCAGGGTTCGCGCGCACCGAACAGGATGAAAGGTGGCTTCATGAAAAAAGCGCTCGCCATTGTCGCCGGCGTCATCGTGCTGGTGATTGCCGTGGCGCTGATCGCGCCGTTCCTCATCCCCACGGAGACCTACACCGCGCAGGTGCGCAAGCAGGTGAAGGCGGCCACGGGCCGCGACCTGGAAATCGCCGGCGACGTCGGCTTTTCCATCCTGCCCAGCACCCAGCTTACGGTGAACAAGGTGGCGTTTGCCAACGCCGAATGGGCGGATTCGCCGTATATGGCGCGGTTGGCGAAGCTGCGTGTGCAGGTCGATCCCTGGGCGCTGCTCTCGGGCAACCTGAAGGTCCAGAGCTTCGTCCTGGAGGAGCCGATCATCCAGCTTGCCATCAATCAAAACGGCCGTCCCAATTGGCAGTTCGACACCGGCAAGCCCGCCGCCGACAAGCCGGCCGCCGACGGCGAGGCGGCGCCGAAGGACGGCGGCATGGGCGCCCCGCTCCAGGACATCACCCTGGAAGACGTTCGCCTGGTCAACGGCAGCGTGACCTATGCCGATGCGCGCAGCGGCGCGCGCTACAGCGCGAATGCGGTGAACCTGTCGGTGGCCCTGAAAAGCCTGGACGCGCCGTTCGGGGCCGAGGGCTCGCTGACCTACAATGGCGAGCCCATCGAGCTGAACCTGGAGACGGGCGCGCCGCGCGGCCTGATGACGGGCAAGACGACCGAGGTCACGGTCAGCGCCGATTCCGCGCCGCTTGCGCTGGCCTACGACGGAACCGTCGCCATGGGGCCGCCGCGCACCCTGGACGGCTCGGTCGATCTGACCATCCCCAGCGTCAAGCGTCTCGCCGCCTGGGTGGGCGAACCGGTCGAGGCCGAACCGGGCACGCTGGAGACCTTCGAGCTGAAAGGGCAGGTCAGCGCGAAGGGGCCGCGCTACAGCTTTGCGGCCGAGCGCATCGCCTTCGACAAGATCCGCGGCGAGGGCGACCTCACGGCCGACATGAGCGGGGCCAAGCCGAACCTGACGGGGAACCTGAAGCTCGGCCGGCTCGACGTCACGCCGTACATGCCGCCGGCCACAGCCGAGGCCGATGCCCCGGCCGACGAGGAAGCGAAGGACGGCGCCGAGGCGCAGCCGGCGCAGTGGAGCGACGAAACCATCGATGTCTCCGCGCTCAAGATGGTCAATGTCGACTTCGACGCCAGCGCGGAATCCATCAAGGCGCGCGACATTGAAGTCGGGCAGAGCGAGCTGGGCATCACGCTGCAGGATGGCAAGCTCGTCGCGGACCTGCGCAAGCTGAACCTCTACGACGGCTCGGGCAGCGGCCGGGTCATGGTGGACAGCCGGCCCACGGCGCCGAAAATCGGCATGGCCTTCGACCTCGCCGGGGTGGCGGCACGCCCGCTGCTTACCGACGCCGCCGGGTTCGAGCGGCTCGAAGGCACGGGCAACATCCGCTTCGACGTCGCCTCGCAGGGGCCCTCGCAGAAGTCGCTGGTCGCCGGCCTGGACGGCGAGGGCGCGATCTCCTTCACCGACGGGGCGATCGTGGGCATCAACCTGGCCCAGATGGTGCGCAACGTGGGCAACGCCTTCACCGGCGGCGGGACGCAAAAGACCGACTTCGCCGAGCTGGCCGGGACCTTCACCATCACCGACGGGGTGCTGAAGAACGAGGACCTGCTGCTGCTCAATCCGCTGCTGCGTGTGCGCGGGGCGGGTACCTCGGACCTGGAAGCGCGGATGGTGGATTACCGCGTGACGCCCAAGGCCGTCGCATCGCTCGAGGGCCAGGGCGGCGAGGTCCGGGAAAAGGGCGTGGCCGTGCCGGTCATCATCAAGGGGCCCTGGCACGACCTGTCCTATAAGCCGGACCTGAAGAGCGTGCTCAAGGACGCCGTCAAGGACCCCGAGGCGATGAAGAAGGACGCCAAGAAGGCCATCAAGTCGCTGAAGTCGGGTGGCGGCGATATCGGCGAGACGCTGAAGGGCCTCACCGGCGGCGACGGCGCTGGCGATGGCGGTGACGCCGGCAGCAGCAATGGCGGCGACGTCAAGAAGAAGCTCGACGACGCCAAGGACAAGATGAAGAGCCTGTTCGAGTAGGGTCGTCCGGATGCCGGTCGGGATTGATCAGATCCCGACTGGCGTACGGGACAGCACTGCGCCGCCGCGAACCGATTATCCGGTAGCGCTATAAGGCGGTATCGTCGTGGTGGCGCGGCACGGTTTTCGCCACAGCGTGTTACCCGCCCCGTACGACGGCGTGCGCGGCCTCGCGCGGGTCGCGGAAGAGGTCGCCCAGGCCCTGCCAGTCGCCGCGCGAGCGCCGGCCCTTGCTCAGGATGGCGCGAAAGCTGACGTCGCTGGTGTTGGACACGGCCATCTGCTGGAAGCCGGCCTGCTCGCTGGCCTGACGGAGCTGGTCGCGGTTGAACGGGTCGCCGTCGTCGAGCGTGAGCACCACGAAGCCGTCCGCGTCGAGCACCCGGTGGACGGCCTGAAGCGCCGCCATGGCGGGCTCCGGGTCGAGCCCGGCGAGCAGGTCGTGCCCCTGCACCGCCCGGGCGCGGCCGTCACCGATGGCCTCCAGCGCGCGCGTCGGGGCGTCGGTGTTGTCGGCTGTCCCGGCGCCGACCTCGACCACGCGCCATGAACCGGTGCGGAAATACGGGTGCAGCATGCTCAGCCCGGACCGCCCGGCGTCCACATGGACGACCGTGCGCGCCTCGGCCTGCACCCGGTCCAGGCGGCTGGGTGCGGCGCCGGTGCTCACACCGCCCCCGACAAGTTGGGCGAGGCGTGCCAGCAGCGCGGTCACCACGCGGTCGGGATCGAAGGCTGTGGCGCCCGTCTTCGCCCGGCGCGAGGCAGCGGCGTAGGCGTCGCTGTCGCCGAGCCAGTGCCCGATCGCGTCCACCCAGGGCTGCACCTCGGCGAGCGTGGGCATGGAAATATGCCGGGCGTAGCAGCGCTCGGGCACGGGCAGGGCGATCCCGCCGCCGTTCATCGCTTCGGGGATGCCGCCCTGGTTGGCGCCGATGGTGGGAATGCCGTTCCAGCCCGCCTCGACGACCACGCGCCCGAAGCACTCGGTCCAGAACGACGGCATGAGCAACATGCGCGTATAGCGGTAGACGTTGCGCATGTCGCGCTGGTTGGGCCAGACCGTGACGTTGGGAAGCGCGCCCAGGTCCAGGCCGTGCTGCTCGCGCAGCCCCTTGGCGTGGCCCCGGCTCTCCACCACCAGGAACTCGGCGTGCGGGATCTGCAGCGCCGCCAGGCAGGCCACCTGGTAGAACAGGGTGGCACCCTTGGCCGGGGCGGGGTTGATGAAGGTGACGTAACGCGGCTCGTGCCGGTCCGCGACCACCTGCGCCGGGTCGATCACCGGCGCGCCCACCCAGGGCTCGATGCCGTCGAGCTGGTTGTAGAAGTTGCGCAGGAAGTACGACGTCGTCTCGATCAGGTCCACTTCCTGGAACACGGCCGCATGCTTGTAGTTGCCGTTGGCGAGGTGGAGGACGCGCTTGACGCCGCGCTGGCGCAGGCGCTCCAGCATGCGCCGCTCGGGCGCGAAGCCGCAGTACATGATGACCACGTCGGGCTGGAACGCCTCGACCTCGCGCTCCCAGAGTTCCTCCAGCGCGTTCGTCTCCAGCTCCGAGACCCGCCGGCCCCCGGTGTTCTGCGTGCGCAGCAGAACATTCTCCACGCCCTCGTAGGGCACGCGCCAGAGTTCGAAATCGCCAAAGCTGTCCTGGGTGATCGGCCCCCATGCGGCAACGTCCGCCGGCTCGGGCTGGCGCGGCGGATTGACGTCGAACACGGTCCCCGTGACCGTTCGCGCCGGCAGGCCGCGCTGGGCCGCGCGCCGGAGAAGTTCGATGATGGTCAGCGCCGCCCCGCTCGTGCGGTCGAGCATGCAATGGCGGCTCATGTACATCAGGCGCATGGGGCGCTCGGCCATGCGCGAACCTCCTTTCCCCGCCGGCCTGTCGCGGCGTGTCAGAAGCGGTAGCGCAGCCCGATCTGGAAGCCGTGGCTGCCGTAGTCGGTTTCGATCGCCCCGCTCGGCGCGTCGAACCGGGGATCGCCGATGGTGCGCCGGTAGCGGTACCCCAGCGTAAGCGCGGTCTGGCGCACCACGTGCCAGCTCACGCCCGTGAGCACCTGGTAGGCCGGCATCACGTCCTCGTCATCCGCGCCGAAGGCCCCGTACTCGGCGTCGATGCGGAGCACGCCCAGGCCGCCGCCGACGTAGGGGGTGAACGCCGTGCCCGTGTCGATATCGTAGGCGCCGTTGACGAAACCGCCCATGGTGATCGTGTCGCCGGTTCCCGCTCGACCCGCCGTGGTCGGCGAGGCCGTGTCGATGTCACTGCCGCCCGCGACGGCCTCCAGCTCGACTCGTACCGAGTCGAACACGTGATAGCCGACAGCGAGCGAGCCGCCGAAGCCGGGGTCGAAGGACGCATCGCCGTCGATGCCGCCGCTGACGTCCTGATCCATAAGCAGCGTCAGGGCCGCGCGGCCCTCGACGTAGATGTTCGTCGCCGGCGCGTTGTCGTAGCCTGCCGCGCCGAAGCGGTCGTCGCTGTCCTGCGCCAGGGCCGCGCCGGGCAGGGCCAGCGCCAGGGCACCTGCGAGACAGCCGAAGCGAATCCGCATGGGGCCTCCACATCGGTTTGGTTTGTGCACGGGGGCGCATGCCGTGCCCGCGGGGCACCGGCACGCACGTCCCCCACGGGTGGCACGCCCGTCCGTGCGTGTGTATAGGAGACTGGCGTCGCGCCCGCAATTTCCGCGTCCGGCCACGGGTGCGCCCAGCGGTGCCGTGGGCGCGCGGCGCGCAGCGTGATAGGCGAACGGCATGGCGCGCGAATCCAAGCGATCGAGCAAGCGCGGGCGCAGCACCGGCGGGAAGCGGGCGCAGCAGCGCAGCAAGCAGGGCAAGCCGGCACGCCAACAGCCGCGCAAGGCGGATACGGGCGGGCGCTCGCGCACGCCCGCCGAGTCCGGTCGCGGCAAACGGCGCGGCCTGCTGGGCCGGCTCGCCGTCTGGGGCATGGTCGCGGCGATCTGGCTGGGTCTCGCCGGGGCCGGTATCGTCGCCTATTATGCCCACGATCTGCCCGAGATCGACGGCATCGCGGCCGAGACACGCACTCCCAGCGTCACCCTGCTCGCGCGTGACGGGACCGTGCTCGCCGCGCACGGCGCGGTCTACGGCGAGGCCGTGTCCCTGGGCGAGGTCTCGCCCAACCTCGTGAAGGCGGTCCTCGCCGTGGAGGACCGGCGCTTCTACGACCACCTCGGCGTCGATCCGCTGGGCCTGATGCGCGCCGCCTACGTCAATTTGCGCGAAGGCGCGATTGTCCAGGGCGGCTCGACGATCACCCAGCAGCTCGCCAAGAACCTCTTTCTCAGCAATGCGCGCACCTTCAAGCGCAAGGTCCAGGAACTCATCCTGGCGCTGTGGCTGGAGCACACCTTCAGCAAGAACGAGATTCTCGCGCTGTATCTGAACCGGGTGTATTTCGGCGCGGGGACCTACGGCGTGGACGCCGCGGCGCAGCGGTTCTTCGCCAGCGCGCCGGCGCGGCTGAACCTCTACGAATCCGCGATGCTGGCGGGGCTGCTCAAGGCGCCGGCGCGCTACAACCCGAGCGCCAACCCCGAGCTGGCCCACCAGCGCGCGGTCATCGTGCTCCAGGACATGGTGGACGCCGGCTACATCGACCAGGACCGGGCGAACCGGGCGGCGCGCGAGCGCCGTCGGGGCGAGACCGTCACCGCGCTGCGCGGGCGGTACTTCGCCGACTGGGTGATGAAGCAGGTGAAGACCCACGTCGGCTATCCCTCGCGCGACCTCGTGGTGGAGACCACCCTGGACCGGCGTGCGCAGCGCATCGCGCGGGGGCAGCTCCGGTACGTCCTGCGCGCCGAGGGCGCGGCGAAGGATGCGGGCAACGCCGCGTCGGTGCTGCTCACGCCCGGCGGCGCGGTGCGCGCCATGGTGGGCGGGCGCGATTACCGCGACAGCCAGTTCAACCGCGCCACCCAGGCGCACCGCCAGCCCGGCTCGGCGTTCAAGCCCTTCGTCTATCTCGCGGCCGTGGAATCGGGGATGAAGCCGGACAACACGGTGGTCGACGCGCCCGTGACCGTGGACGGCTGGTCGCCGGACAACTACGCCGGCCGGTACTACGGCGAGGTGACCCTGCGCGAGGCCTTCGCGCGGTCGCTCAACTCCGTTGCCGTCAAGCTGATCGAACGCGTGGGCGTGGACCGGGTGGTGCGCACCGCGCGCCGGCTGGGCATCACCACCGAGCTGGACCGCCACCCCAGCCTCGCCCTGGGCACCTCGGAGGTGACCCTGCTCGACCTCACCGGCGCGTATGCCACCTTCGCCAACGGCGGTGCGGGGGTGCTGCCCTACGGCATCACGCGCATCCGCACGCGCGGCGGCAAGGTGCTCTACGAACGCTCGGGTAGCGGCCCCGGCCAGGTGGTGGCGCCGCGGCACGTGCGGCGCATGACCGACCTGATGCGCGCCAACGTCGTCTGGGGCACGGGCGACGGCGCCGACCCGGACCGGCCGGCGGCGGGCAAGACGGGCACCACGCAGAACGCCCGGGACGCTTGGTTCGTCGGCTTCACGGCGGATCTCGTGGGCGGTGTCTGGATGGGCAACGACGACGGCGCGCCCATGGCCGATGTGACCGGCGGCAGCCTGCCCGCGGACATCTGGCGGCGCACGGTCACCCGCGTCCTCAAGGGCACGCCGCCCGAGCCGCTACCCGGCCTTCACGTGCGCGTGGCGGAAAAGACGCCGTCCCGGGGCGACGGCGCCGCCAGCCCGCCGGAAGATGGAGCGGGCGACGACGGCGAGACGGTCATCGACCGCATCCTGAAATCGCTGACCTCGGAAAACCGCGGCGCCGGCGGGGCGAGCGGGGACGCGGGGGATGCCGGCGGCTCGCGCTCGGAACGCCGGTACGATCCGGCCGACCCGTACCCGCGTGAGGGCGGCCGATAGAGCGTTACACCGCCGGTACCGCCCGCGCCTGCGCCGCGCGCAGGCGGCGGAAGGCGAGCACGGCGGCAATCCCCGACAGGGCGAGCGCCAGTGCCATGGGGCGCGCTGTTCCGTCGTGCAGATGTCCCACCAGCGCGCCCACCACGGCGGCGCCGCCCATCTGCGTGAAGCCCAGCAGGGCCGAGGCGCTGCCCGCTTTCTCCGGATACGGCCCGACCGCGCCCGCCATGGCGTTGGGCAGGATCAGCCCGGCCCCCACCATGAACACCGCCATGGGCGCGACCACGGCCGTGGCCGTCTGGACGCCCGCCAGCGCCAGCGCCGCCATGGGGAGCCCGCCCGCGAGCACGCACACCAGCCCGCCGGCGATCATGCGGTCGTGGCCGAAGCGCTGGGTCAGCCGCGAGGAGATGAAATTCCCCAGGATATAGCCGACGACGATGGTGGCGAAGCTCAACCCGAAGGCGTCCGGGGACAGCCCGACCGCCTCGATGAGGACGAAAGCTGCGCCCGAGATGAAGCTGAACAGGCCGGCGAAGGTCAGTGCGAGCGTAGCGACGTAGCCGCGGTAGACCGGATCGGCGAGCAGCTCGCGGTAGGCGGCCAACAGCTCCCGGGTGTGCGTGGCGCGTGGATTGCGCCGGCGGTTCGTCTCGGGCAGCGCCAGGACCACGGCGAGCAGGAGCATCAGCGCCACGCCCATCAGGGCCGCGAAGGCCGCGCGCCAGCCGAACGCGACCTGGAGGTACCCGCCGATCGTCGGCCCAACCGCCGGCGCCAGCGCCATGGCCATGCCGATGTAGGACAGCAGCACCGCCGCGCGCCCCGGCCCGGCGATGTCGCGCACCACGGCGCGGCCCAGCACCGGGCCGGCGCACGCGCCCATCGCCTGTACCGCGCGCGCGGCCAGCAGCACCCCCATCGACGGCGCCAGGAGGCAGGCCAGGCTCGCCGCGACGTAAAGGGCCAGGCCGCCGATCAGAACCGGGCGCCGGCCAAAGCGGTCGGACAGCGGGCCGTAAGCGAGCTGGCTCACGGCGAACCCGGCCATGAACAGGGACAGCGTGAGCTGGGCGAAGCCCTGGCCCACGTCGAAGCTTGTACGGATCGCCGGCAGCGAGGGGAGGTACAGATCTGTCGAAATCGGACCCAGCGCGACGAGCGTGGTCAACAGGACCACGATCGCCGCCCCGTCGGGCCGGAGGCGCACGATGATCTCCCGTTCGTTGCGTCGGACCGGTTCGTTGCGTTGGACCGGCGCGGCCGGGCGCGGCTCAGCCGTGGTGGATGGTGCCCGAGCCGTTTTGCCCGATGAGCGCGAGGAATTCCCGCCGTGTGGCGTCGTTGCGCCGGAACAGGCCGAGCATCCGGCTGGTGATCAGGGAGGTGCCCGGCTTCTGGATGCCGCGCGTGGTCATGCACTGGTGCTCTGCCTCCACGACCACGGCAACGCCACGCGGCTGGAGCACGTCCTGGATGCAGTTGGCGATCTGGGCGGTAAGCTTTTCCTGGATCTGGAGCCGCTTGGCATAGGCGTCCACGACGCGGGCGAGCTTGGAGATCCCCACCACGCGCTTGTCCGGCAGGTAGGCGACGTGCGCCTTGCCCAGGATGGGCGCGAGATGGTGCTCGCAGTGCGACTCCACCCGGACGTCGCGCAGCACAACCATCTCGTCGTAGCCTTCCACTTCGGCAAAGGTGCGCTGCAGCGTCTGGACGGGGTCGTGGTCATAGCCGGCGAACCAGTCCTCATAGGCGCGCGCCACGCGCTCGGGCGTGTCGACGAGCCCTTCGCGATCGGGGTCATCGCCCGCCCAGCGCAGCAGGGTGCGCACGGCGTCCTCGGCCTCGGCGCGTGTCGGGCGCGCCGACGGCTGGCCCGCGCCGGGGCCGGTGACCGCGTGGGATGTCATGCTGGCGTGGCCGTTGCCGGCGGATGTGCTCGCCGGCCCGTTGTCATCGTTCACAACCGGAACTCCTGAGCGAACGCCGGCCGGAAACGCCGGCGGCGATAGTGGACAACCTCAGTTGAGTTGGACCGGCTGGTGGGGACTGTCCAGGGAGAACGCGGGGATCGAGACGTCGAAATGCTCGCCCGTCTCCGAGCGCATCTCGTAGGTGCCGACCATGATCCCCGACGGCGTGTGCAGCGGCGTGCCGCTGGTGTACTCGAAGGTCTCGCCGGGATCCAGCACGGGCTGCTCGCCCACGACGCCCGCGCCGCTGACCTCCTGCTGCCGGCCCATGGCGTCGGTGATGTACCAGTGCCGGTTCAGGAGCTGCACGGTCTGGTTGCTCACGTTCTCGATCCGGACGTGGTACGCCCAGACATAGTGGTCCTCGCCCGGCGAGGACTGATCCTCGAGGTAGTACGGCTCAACCGTGATCCGGATGTCCCGTGTGGTCTGACTGTACGTCGTGTCCGCCATACGGGTAACCCATTCCCACCTGCCTGCTCACGGTGGCGGAATATAGGAAGGCCGCGGGGCAGAGTCCAAGCCCCGCGGCCATTCATGTGTCAAAAAGCGTCGTGGGTGGGCAGGCGGGCAACGCCGCTATTGCAGCACCACCTCGACGCGGCGGTTGTCCTGCTCGCGCACGCCGTCCTCGGTGGCCACCGCCGGCTCGCTCTCGCCGCGCGCCGCCACCGAGATTGCATCCGCGGGCACGCCCTGCGCCGTCAACGCGTCACGCACGTTCTGGGCGCGCTTGAGCGACAGCTCGCGGTTGTAGTCAGCAGGCCCGGCGCGGTCCGCGTGCCCGGTCACGGAAACCGTCAGGTCCGGGTTGGCCTCGATCGCCTGGGCGATGGTGTTCACCTTCTGGGCGCCGGCCTCGCGCACATCGGCCGCATCGAAGCCGAAGTAGAACGTGACGGACTCCGGCGCCGCCGGTTCGGGCTGCGGCTCGGGCTCGGGCGCCGGTTCGGGCTCGGGCTCGGCCTTGGTCTCCGCCGGCTCCGGTTCGGGTTCGGGCTTGGGCTTCACGGCGGCCTGCATCTCGCCCAGCGCATCGTAGAAGCCCTCGCGGCAGCGCGCGATGTGGTCGGGCTGGCGGTTTTCCTCCTGCTGTTCCACCCAGCAATCAAAGCGGCCCTGGGCACGCGCGGCGAGTTCAGGGACCTTGTTCTTGGCCCCCTTGTCGAACGCGGCCATCATGTCGCTACGTGCCGACTCCAGCTCGCCCACGCGCTGGGCCGGGATGTTCCAGCCGTCCAGCGTCTCCGGCATCACCGCTTCGCCGCGCTGCGCGCGCAGGCCCTTCTGGGCGAAGAATTCGGCATCGCGCCAGTCGTACATGTCGTCCGCCTCATAGGCGGCGAGATCTTTGTATTGGCCGACCAGCGCTCGGGTGAACGCATCGCCCTGGGGTTCGGTTTTCTTGACCTGGTCGATATTGAAGCCGGTCGTACAGCCGGCGAGCGCCGCCGCGGTCAGTACGGCAACGAGGGTTTTCCCCACATTCATTCGAGCCTCCTGGTGCGTTCCTGTTTCTTCGTGTCTCGCGCGTGGCGCCGCCCGACCCGTAGGTCGATTCCCCCCCAAGCACCGCGTGCCGCCTACGGCGGCATACCCGCACATAGCCCATGCGTCCGGGCGTGAAAATGGACAAAGAATGGCAGTCCTGTGGTGGCACTTTCGGGGCACATCGCCGGCGCGGCCCGGAAGTCCCCCTTTGGCGTCATCGCAGGCTGCGCACCAGCGCCGGGTAGGCGAGCGCCAGGCTCGCCCCGCGTGCGCCCAGGAACAGGATCAGCGCCAGCCACAAGCCATGATTCCCCAGCACCGGGGTCAGCGTCCACACGGCCAGCACATAGAGGGCCACGCAGACGAGCATGGCGTTCCGCATGGCGCGCGTGCGCGTGGCGCCGATGAACACCCCGTCGAGCTGGAACGCCCAGATGGAAACGAAGGGCGAGGCGATCATCCAGGGAAGGAAGACTTCCGCCCGCGCGCGCACCTCGGGCAGGTCGGTGAACAGCGCCAGCAGCGCCGGCCCGGCGAGCGCGAGCCCGGCGGCGAAGATCAGCGCCAGGCCAGCCGCCCAGATGGTCGAGGTGCGCACGGCTGCGGAAAAGGCGCGCCGGTCGCGCGCACCCACGGCGCTGCCAACGAGGGTCTCCGCCGCATGGGCGAAGCCGTCCAGGCCGAAGGACAGGATGTTCTGGAACTGCATCAGAACCGCGTTGGCGGCCAGCGTGGTCTCGCCGAATTGCGCGCCCCTGGCGGTGAAATAGGCGAACGCGAAGATCAGGGTGAGGGTGCGGATGAAGATGTCCCGGTTCACCCGGAACAGTCGCACCAGCGCGTCGCGCGCCAATAGCCTCGCGCGCGACCAGCGCCCGCCCATGCCGCGCAGCAGATGCGCGCAGAGGCCCAGGCCCAGCGCCGCCGCGGCCATCTCGGCAAGCAGGCTCGCCGCCGCCACGCCCGCGATGGTGTAGCCCAGGCCCACGACGAACAGCAGGTCCAGGATGATGTTGATGCCGTTGAGCGCGACCTGGAGCACCAGGGCGTGGCGCGCGCGCTGGGTGCCCAGGAGCCAGCCCAGCACGGCGTAATTGGTCAGGGCGAAGGGCGCGCTCCAGATGCGGATGGCGAAGTAGGTGCCGGCAAACGCCTCGACCTGCGCGCTGGCGTCCATCAGGGCGAAGGCCACGCGGCCGATGGGCCACTGCAGCGCGATCAACAGCACGCCCAGCACGCCCGCGATGACGAGCGGCCGGCCCAGGCAGGCGCGCAGCTCGTCGCGGTCGTCGGCCCCGTGCGCCTGGGCGGTGAAGCCCGTGGTCCCCATACGCAGGAAGCCGAAGCCCCAGTACAGGAAGGAGAAGATCACCGAGCCCACGGCGACCGCGCCCAGGTACGCCGCGTCGGGCAGGTGTCCCATGACGGCGGTGTCCACTGCACCCAGCAGGGGCGTGGACAGATTCGACAGGATGATGGGCCCGGCCAGGCGCCGGATCTCCCGGTGGCCGGGGACCATGGCGCGCCGGCCGTGGATGGGGGTCGGTTCGGCCATGGCGCGCGAGCCTAATGGCCGAGTCCCGCGCGGGCCAGCCGGCGTACCGGGGGCGGCGGCCGGCCAGCCGCCGGTTTACAACGGGTAAAGGTCTTTTTGTTATCACCTTCGAACGGGTTAGTTACGCCCTGTACGCGATCGGTCCGAAAGACGCCGTCTCGCATCGAAACCCGCGATGTGCCCGAGCCGGGTCCGGCTGATCGTCTTGCTTTGAGCAATGTCGGCAAGCTTGGAGAGTGAGGATGGCCGATCTGATCAATGGCCTCGGCGGCCCGACAGGTTTCGGCGAAAACGTCCTGGCCCGTTCGAACAACGGCCACATCGACCTGACCGGCGAGAATGTGCCCGACGGCGTCGAGGGCGGCACCTTCTTCACCGATCTGGCCCCCAGAACCGATTATCCGCCCCTGACGGACGACGACAACGACGAAACTCTCGAAGACTCGGAGCGATTTGACGATACGGAACTCTTCGATAACGGCATCGATTTTTTCGGCGAGACCTACAACGGCATCATCATCAACACCAACGGGGGCGTGACGTTCCGGGAGCCGAGTCAGTCGAGTTTTCCCTCACCGATCCGGGCCGGGCGGGACAATCCCGGCATCTTCCCGTTCCTGAGCGACGTGGATACGCGGATCAACGCGGATACGCGCGAGGAGCTCGCCGGGCCGGACGGCCGCAAAAATGGGACGCCGGTGGAGATGCTTCCCCAGGGCCTGGAGCCGACTGCGGGTGGCACCTCGACCGGAAGCAATCTCGTTTATTACGACCTGGACATCCCAAACGACCGGCTCGTGGTAACCTGGGACGACGTCGGGTTCTACGACCGGAGCACGGTGGACATCCGCAATCCTTCCGATGAGGAGGAAGTCCTCGAGGAGGGACAACCGGATAAGCTGAATGCCTTTCAGTTGATTCTGGAAAACCTACCGGAGAACGACGACAGCGGTAGCAGCGCGGACGACTTTGCTATCGAATTCCGCTACGAGGCGATCAACTGGGCTGAAACCGACAACGACGTCGCGGCCCGCGCCGGCTGGGCCGGGCCCCGGCGCAACGCCGATTCCTTCGTCGAATTGGAGGCGTCCGGCGATCCGGCGGCGTTGCAGAGCCTCCCGACGACAGCGGGCAACACGGGCGAACCCGGCCGATGGCGCTGGGAGATCCGCGACGGCGAGGTTCAGGGGAATCCGCCCGAGTCCTCCGACGCCGCGCTCGCCGCCATCTCCGGCGACCCGCACCTGACCACCATCGACGGCGTCGACTACGATTTCCACGCGGCCGGCGAGTTCGTTCTGGTCCGGGACCGGGACGACCCGGATTTCGCGGTGCAGGTGCGCACGGCCCCGGTCGCGGACAACGCGACCCAGAACGTCGCCATGGCCACCCGGGTTGACGGGCACCGGGTGATGCTGGATGCCACCGCAGACCAGCCGTTGCGCGTGGACGGCCGCGTTGTGGAACTCGGCGATTCCGCGACGCGGGCCCTTGGCGACGGCGCCATCGGCCGCGACGGCGATACCTTCACGTTGGCCTATCCGGGTGCCGACGGGACGCTCAATGCCGGCGACGACCGGGTCCAGGTCACGCTGTACGACGGCCGGCTCGACATCGGGGTCCGGATTTCCGAGGCGCGCCGTGGCCGGCTGGAAGGGCTGCTCGGCGACGGCGACGGCAATCCGGCCGACGACGTTGCAACGGCCGACGGCGAGGTGCTGCCGCGTCCCTTCGCGTTCGACGACCTGTACGGCGCGTTCCGCGCGGACTGGCGGGTGACGAGCCGGGAGCAGAGCCTGTTCGATTACGCCGAGGGCGAGGGTCCGGACAGCTTCTACCAGCCCGACGTGCCGCAGGGACCGGTCGGCCTGGACACGCTCGACCCGGATGCGCGGGCAGATGCCGAGGCGGCTGCGCAGGACGCCGGGCTGGCCCCGGGGTCGGCGGCGTATCGCGACGCCGTGCTGGACCTCGCGCTGACCGGCGACCGCTCGTTCCTGGATTCGGCGACGACCATGTCGCAGCGGAAACCGGCGGTCGAGGTGGCCACCCGCGAGCCCATTCCGGAAAGCCTGGATCCCGTCCCGTCGGCAAACGCCGAGGCGTTTCTGGAACCGGGTGGCGGTATGGCATTTTCGCAGCCCGCGCGGGTGTTCGGGACGGACAGTTCCGGCGAGCACGTCCACCTCGACGCGGCGGCGCACGGCGTCCGCCTGGACGCCAACGTCGACCGCCTCGACATCGCACGCCCCTTTGCCGAGCTGACCTTCCGGGTGACCGAGGACGGCCTGGTGATGGCCGATGGCGCCAGTCCCGTTGCAATTCTGCCCAGCCTCAACCAGGCGCTGGAGCTGCGCTTCGCCGAGGGCCGGGCGAGCCTCGAACAGACCGGTGCGCAGCGTTTCGCGCTTTCCGGCGAGGCCGGCGGCCGTGTGACCATCGATGCGGACGGCGTTGCCGACACGCAGGCCGTCGCGGTGGGTGGCCCGGCTGCCGCGGCGCCGGATGACGGCGGCCGGGCGGGCCCTGCCGGGACGGTTTTCCTGAACCCGGATCAGGAAGTGACGGTGGCCGATCCGGTGCGGGTCATGGGTCGCAGTGACGGTTCGGAAGCGCTGATCCTGGCGCAAGACGCGAGCGGTGTGCGCGCGGATGCCAATATCGAGGACGTGGCGATCCCGGCGCGCCTGTTGGATCTCGATATCGGCGTGACTGACGACGGCCTGCGGATCGCGGACGGCGGGAGCGTGCTGCTGCACATCCCGAGCCTGAACCAGCCGACGGCGGTCGAATTCGATGACGGCTGGGCGACGCTGGCGCAGACGGGCGCACAGACCTTTACCATCGCGGGCGGCGACGGCGGCCGTGTGCGGATCGGCGGCGAGACCGGCGACCTCGGGGATGTCGAGCTGAGCGACACCCCCGTTTCGGCCGCGGTCGGGACGGCATCGTCCGATGACATGCTGTGAGGTCGGTCCCGCACGGGCTCAGAGTGCGATGCGATCCGGGTGGATCGCTGAATCGCACGCTATCCTCTGAAAATAAGGCAAGATGCGATCCGGTGACCCAACCTGATCGCATCTTGCCCCAGGAATGCCGTGCAGCGCGGCGGCCCCTATCGGCAGGTCACCATCTCGTAGTCGAGCTTGCCCATCGCTTCGCCTTCGACCACGGGAATGTCGTAAAGGAGCTTGGTGCGCGCCTCGATGCTGCCCAGTAGGTCCTCGCCCAGGGCCATGGCTTCGTGCGCCTGCGTGTGGCTGTAGCGGGTGAGGTAGGCGCGCGCCAGCGCCGGCTTGCCGTTCTCATAGAGGGTGAGGGCGGTTTCTTCGACCTGCTCGCGATCCTCGAGCATGTCTTCCTCGAACATGGTCAACGCCGCCTGGACCTCGGGCAGGAAGCGGTCCGGCGCATGGCAGGTGAAGTACATCAGCCGCTTGTACAGCCGGCCGGCGAATTGCGTCGCCTCCTGGAGCGAGGCTTCCTTGGTGACGAAGGTGGAATCCGAGCCCTTGGTCAGGTAGCGGTGCTTGCGGAACTCGGGCGGCACGTCCGTCACGCCGATGCGCCAGGGGATGAAGGGTGCGGTCACCGAGCCCGTGGGCGCGACCCAGAGCGTGCGCAGCTCGGGATGCGGCGTGTCCGTGTTCAGCCGGGCGGCCTGGCCGTAGCCGTTGCTGTCCTTCGACATCGCCGGGTCGCGCACGATGTCCATGAATTTGCGGAAGGTCATGCCCGGCGTGAAGCGTTCCATCTTCGCCTCGATTTCGCGCACGGTGGGCCGGCGCATGAGCGCGTCCTGCGCGCCGTAGACCGCGTGGACGTTGAACGGCTCGCCCGACTCCGGGTCGTACCAGCCCTGCTCGACGGCGAAGGAAATCAGGTTGTCCGAGCCCATGTAGTCGGGATCGTCCTGATAATCCTGCGGGATCTCCCCGATGTAGCCGGGGTAGGACATGCGCACCTCGTCCGGCCCCAGACGCTCGGCGACCCAAAGGCCCTGGCTGCCGGCGAAGTTGATCAGCACCCAGCCTTCGTTGGCGTCGGCGAACAGGTGCGAATTGCCGCCGTAGGTGGAAAAGCCGTGCTGATCGATCATGTCGCCCACGATCTCCACGGCCTCGCGGGCGCTGTCGGCACGCTGCATGACGATGCGCGCCAGGTCGCTGTACTGCGGCCCGGTCTGGGGCGCTTCGGTCATCTCGATCAGCTCGCTGCGCGACGGCGACCAGATATCCCGGGCGGCCACACCCTTCTCGTTGAGCCCGCCGTTGGTCAGCGGCGGCGGGAAGCCCTCCCAGTTGGTGTAGGTCATGGAGATGTACTTGTAGGTCTCGGGGACCTGCGGGATCTCGGTCAGCTTGCCCGGCTTGTCCGTGCCGCCGTACATGCTCGCGTCCTCGGTGACGCCCACGGTGATCGTGGCGTCCTCGGGATGCGTCTGGTGCGGCACGATACGCAGGTAGTGGCTGGACACCTCGTCGCCGGTGCCGCCGATGTAGACGCTGCCGTCGCTGGTCAGGTTCTTGCCCACGTACAGGCCGTAGCTGGCCGACGCGAGCCCGGGCGCGAAGCCGGCGGCCACCGCGGCCGCGGCGAGCGCGAGCTTATTTTTTCGCATGGAAATCCTCCCTGGTGGGTACGAGCGGGGGCGGGTCGCCGTGACAATGCATGACGCGACGACGCCGGCCTTTTGTGTCAAATATAATATCACCGTATCCGCCGCAACGTCAAATCGCGTTCCGAAACATCCTTTGTCGTTACTTGTTTCATGTCGGTTGTATCCCTTTAAGAGGCGGCGCCACACGTCAAACGTTCGCAGGTTCACGGATATTTCGACAGGTCCGGCCACGCGCTGTGTTGGCCCACCGGCGGGCCTATCGGGTCGGGCGGCGTTGGGTGGGCGGATTGTCTTGAACCGGCGGGCCGGCTCGCCCATTTAAACCTGCGAATTCTCGCATTCTCGCGGAGGAAATCCCGGACATGAATACCTTGCGGACCTTCACGCTTCTGGCCGGCCTGACGGCGATCTTCCTCGTCGCGGGCTGGCTCGTGGGCGGGCAGGCCGGCGTCGTGATCGCGTTCGTGCTTGCGCTGGGCATGAACCTGTTCAGCTACTGGAACGCGGACAAGATCGTCCTGCGCATGTACAACGCCAAGGAGGTGGACGAGCGCAGCGCGCCGCAGTTTTACGGCCTCATCCGACAGCTTGCGGAGAACGCCAACCTCCCAATGCCGCGCGTTTACGTGATCGACACGGACACGCCCAATGCCTTCGCGACCGGCCGCAACCCGGAGAATGCGGCCGTGGCAGCCACACGCGGGCTCATGGAGCGGTTGACCACGCACGAACTCGCGGGCGTGATGGCGCACGAGCTGGCGCACGTGCGCAACCGCGACACGCTGACCATGACCATCACCGCGACCATCGCCGGTGCCATCTCCATGCTCGCCAACTTCGCCATGTTCTCGGCGATGTTCGGCGGCGCGGGTCAGGACGAGGAAGAAAGCCCAATGGGCGGCTTCGGCGCGCTGCTCGTGGCGATCCTGGCGCCGCTCGCGGCGAGCCTGGTGCAGATGGCCATCAGCCGCACGCGCGAGTACGCCGCGGACCGCGCCGGCGCGGAGATCTGCGGGCAGCCGCTGTGGCTGGCGAGCGCGCTGGAGAAGATCGAGGCCTACGCCAAGGGCCACGAATATGCGCGTGCGGAGCGCAACCCGGCGACGGCGCACATGTTCATCATCAACCCGTTGAGCGGGAAGAACCTGGACAGCCTGTTCTCCACCCACCCCAAGACGGGCGAGCGCATTTCGCGCCTGCGCGCCATGGCCCAGGAGGGCGGCGACGAGAACGTGCGCGCGGCCCGCACGGCAAGCCCCTGGGCGTGAGCGGGGCGATCGCGCAAGTCGCTGAAAGCGCCAAGCCGGGTGCGGCGGAAATCAAAATTCCGCCGCATTTCGTCCCTTTTCCCGTCACAGCCCCAGACCATCTCTGAGGTCACGGAGATCCCCTCTCTGTGTCCGAGGTTCGCCAGCCAACCTCCCGCCTCTTCCGGCTGGCCGGGCGTGCCGGGTGCGTTTCGGTCCGGCACGCTCGGGTCCCTTTTCGCAACGGAAAGGGATGCCCCTGGTCCGGTCTCCCCCCACCGGGCCAGGGGCTTCTTTTGTCGTTGGGTAGGTCGACAGAACGCTCATGACGGCGCGCGCCGCACACACGACCGCCCAGCCGCCCGGCCGGACTGGCCGAAACGGCGGCGCGTGGCGGCCGCCGGCGCAGCTCAGCGCGTGGGAACGGGGGTGTCGCCGCTGTAGTCGTAGAAGCCGCGGCCGGCCTTGCGACCGAGCCAGCCCGCCTCGACGTACTTCACCAGCAGCGGACAGGGACGGTACTTGCTGTCGGCGAGGCCGTCGTAGAGCACGTTCATCACGGCCAGACACGTGTCCAGGCCGATGAAATCGGCGAGTTCGAGCGGCCCCATGGGGTGGTTGGCGCCCAGGCGCATCGCCGTGTCGATGCTCTCCACGCTGCCCACGCCCTCGTACAGGGTGTAGACGCCCTCGTTGATCATGGGCAGCAGGATGCGGTTGACGATGAACGCGGGGAAATCCTCGGCCACCGCCGGCGTCTTGCCCAGCGCGATGGCGAGGTCGCGGACCACCTGGAAGGTGCGGTCCTCGGTGGCGATGCCGCGGATCAGCTCGACCAGCTTCATCACCGGCACCGGGTTCATGAAGTGCATGCCCATGAACCGGCCCGGCCGGTCCGTGATCGAGGCCAGGCGCGTGATCGAGATCGACGAGGTGTTGGTGGCCAGCGCGGCGTCCGCGCGCAGATGCGGCACCAGCGTCTTGAAGATCTTGCGCTTGACGTCCTCGTTCTCGGTCGCGGCCTCGATCACGAGGTCGCAATCGCCGAACATGGCGTAGTCGGTGCCCGTGTGGATCCGGGACAGCGCCTTGTCACGGTCGTCGCTGGAAATCCGGTCCTTGTCCACAGCCCGCTGCAGACGCTTGCCAATGTGGTTGACGCCGGTTTCCAAGTGCGAGTCGTCGACGTCGGCCAACCGGACGGTATAGCCCGACTGTGCCAGCACCTGCGCGATGCCGCTGCCCATTTGCCCTGCGCCGATGACGCCGACCGTCTTGACGTCTTCGCTCGCGACGAGGGGCCCGTCTTCGTTTTTCAGTGCCGCCATGAATCCGTCCGGTTTGCCGTTGCTGGGAAGCGGGCGCGCCGGGCGCCGCCGTGCGCGGCGCCCGCTGTTCGCGCCCTTGGTCGGTCAGCCTTTGAGCGAGGCGATCTCCTTCTCGAACGCCGGCATCGCCTCGAAAAGGTCGGCGACCAGGCCATAGTCCGCCACCTGGAAGATGGGAGCCTCTTCGTCCTTGTTGATCGCGGCGATGACCTTGGAGTCCTTCATCCCCGCGAGGTGCTGAATCGCGCCGGAGATCCCCACCGCGATGTAGAGGTCCGGGGCGACCACCTTGCCGGTCTGTCCCACCTGGTAGTCGTTCGGCACGTAGCCCGCGTCCACGGCCGCGCGGCTCGCGCCCACCGCGGCGCCGAGCTTGTCCGCGACCTGCTCCAGCAGGTGGAAGTTCTCGCCGCTGGCCATGCCGCGGCCGCCGGAAATCACGATCTTGGCTGTGGTCAGGTCGGGCCGGTCGGACTGCGTCAGCTCGCGGCCGACGTAGCTGACCATGCCCTGATCCGCCG
The DNA here is from genome assembly GCA_913055855.1 of uncultured Limimonas sp. Classification (GTDB taxonomy): domain Bacteria; phylum Pseudomonadota; class Alphaproteobacteria; order Kiloniellales; family Rhodovibrionaceae; genus CAJXKW01. The sequence continues at coordinate 25,526 of CAJXKW010000021.1, forward strand.
GTGCGGCGATCTCCTCGACACCGGCGCTACCGCCTTCGGCCGCTTCGGCCTCGAACGCCGTGCTGCGAACGGTGATCAGCTTGGGGCTGTCTTTGACGGTGGTGGTCGCAAACGCGTTGCCCGCGTAGATGGGGCGGCGGAAGGTATCGGCGGAGACCACGCCGCTGATGTCGCTGACCTGCTGGACGTCGAGCAGCGCCGCCGCACGCGGCATTACGTTCTTGCCAAAGCCCGAGGCCGGGGCGAAGACGTGGCTGTAGCTGGACGCCAGCTCGACGACGAGGGGCGCCAGATTCTCGGCGAAGCCGTAGGCGAGGCTCTCGCCGTCGGCGTACAGCACCTTGCTGACGCCCGGCACGCCCGCGGCCGCATCGGCGGCCGCCCGGCAATTCGCGCCGGGCACCAGGACGTGGAGATCGCTGTCGCCCACCTGCTTCGCCGCTGCAATCGTGCTCAGCGTGCCCGCGGTGAGCTGGCTGTTGTCGTGTTCCGCGATGACCAGGACGCTCATGACCCATCCTCGCTGTGGTCCGTGGTTGCACCTCGCTGCCCGGCGGCGCGACGCGCGGGCATGAAAGCGGCGGTTGCCCGGACCACGTTATTGTGCTCTGCACAATATGCGGCCCGGCGCAACCCTGTCAACGCCGCGGCATCCCGCGGATCTCCGCGGGTGCGGCCGTTGTTGTGCACCGGCTCACCGGTTGGCGCCGGGTTTCCAGAGAACGTCCCCCGCGCCGTTGTCGTTGACGTGGCGCGAGAGCACGTACAGCAGATCGGAGACGCGGTTGAGGTAGCGAACCGCCTCGGCGTTGAGTTCCTCTTCGGAGGCGAGCTCGCTCGCCTCGCGCTCGGCACGGCGCGCGATCGTCCGCGCCATGTGCAGGTTCGCCGCAACGGCCGTGCCGCCGGGCAGGATGAAGGACTTCAGCGGCGCCAGGTTTTCGTTCAGCCGGTCGATCTCCTGCTCCAGCCATTCGACCTGGCCGGGCGTGACACGCAGCGGCGTATGCTTCGGGTTGCTCTGTTCCGGGGTGCACAGGTCCGCGCCGACGTCGAAGAGGTCGTTCTGGACGCGCTCCAGAAGCCGGTCGACTTCGCCCGCGTCCAGATGCAGGCGCGCCAGCCCGAGCGCGGCGTTGGCCTCCTCGACCGTGCCGTAGGCGGCGATGCGCGGGTTGAACTTGGCGACGCGCTGGCCCGTGCTCAGCGAGGTTTTGCCCGTGTCGCCGCCGCGCGTGTAGATCCGCGTGATGTTGACCATCGGCCGTTCCCAGTCTGCCGTTGCCGGTGTGGTATCGGGCGGCGCGTCGGGCGCCTTATCCGCCGCCCAGGATGAAGGCGAGGGCCAGCAGCGCCAGGGCGATTCCCTGGAAGATGATGCGCCAGCGCATCAAAGCGTTGCCGTACTTCTGGTTCGCCGCGCCGCCCCGGGCCATGACGATAAGCCCCGAGAACAGCACGCCCAGAGTCATCAACAGGGCGATAGCGACCAGAATTGCAGCAAACGTGTCCATGCGGGCACCCTATACCGTGCCCGCGCGCCCGAGGCCAGAGTCGTTTGCGGCTGCGTGCCTGTGGTGGGGGTGCGCATATCGGGGGACCGGGGCGGCCATGCTTGTCATGTGGCACTCGGGAGACGTGGGCGCCCCGATGCTTCTCAACGCCCCGAGGGTATGACATTCATGCCATTTTGAATTTGATAGTGATGGCAAAAATGCCTAAAATAGATAGGATAAGCGCACGAACGCGATGACCGGCAACGAGTTCCTCCAAGCGCTTCGCAAGACGGCGCGTCGAAATGGTGTGCCAGTCTGCGTGGACACGCGCCATGGCAAAGGGAGCCACGTTGTGGTGCACTACGGCGCCAACAAGACCACCCTGAAAGATCGCCGGAAAGAGCTTCCGCGCCCGCTGCTGAAGAAGATGCTCCGCGATCTTGGACTTGCCGAAAATGACCTGAGGTAACGCCATCCGGTGCTGCATGGCAGTGCTGGTAGATGGTATTCGCGGAGGCCCGTCATGACCGAATTCGTCTTTCCCGCGCAGCTGGAGTACGATCCCGAGAGCGGCGAGACGATCGCGAGTTTCCCGGATGTGCCGGGCGCACACACTTCAGCGCCGACGCCAGGCGGCGACCAGAGTGAATTGCGCGCGCAGGCGGTGGATTGCCTGGACGCGGCCGTGGGCGCCGCGATCGCCGAGGGCGATTCCCTGCCCGAGCCATCGCCGCCACGCCCGGCGGACCTTTTGGTGCCACTGCCCCTGCGCATGGCGGCGAAGCTGGCCCTTCACCACATCTGTCGGCGCAAGAACATCGGCCCGAGTGAGCTGGCCCGCCGGACGGGCCTCGACGTCAAGGAAGCCCACCGGCTTTTGGATCCGTGGCATCAGTCCAAGGTCGACCGGGTGGCCGACGTCGTGGCCCGACTCGGTGGTCCGGGCCTGACCCTGCGCCTACAGCCCGCGCCTGCGAACGATCCGGTGGTCACTGTGGCTGGGTATGGTGACGCGTACCTTTCCACGGCGCAGGCGATGGTCCGCTACGGCTTGGCCGTCCCGGTCGATGGCACCTTCGGGCTCACGCCGGCCGGGCGCATGTACTACGCATTACCGCCCCAGCCCGGCGACCCGCATTGGACCGACCCCACCGACGCCGCGCCGGACCTGGCGGACGACACCGAAACAGATGCCCACGACGCCTCTGCGCCCGGGATGTAACTCGGTGACGCGCCTTGCCGAAGAAGTGGCGGGTCCGCGTCGCGGACCCGCCTGATATATGCGATAGCTACGACCCGGACTACTCCGCCGCCTCGCGGTAGGCCTCCACGGGCGGGCAGGTGCACACGAGGTGCCGGTCGCCCTGGACGTTGTCCACGCGCCCCACCGGCGCCCAGTACTTCTCCGCGCGCTGGGCGGGCATGGGGAACGCGGCGAGGTCGCGGCTGTAGGGGTGGCGCCATTTCTCCGCCGTGAGGTGGCGCATGGTGTGCGGCGCGTTGACCAGCGGGTTGTCGCTGGCCGGCCAGGTGCCGTTGGCGACTTTGCGCGCCTCCTCGCGGATCTGGAGCATGGCGTCGCAGAACCGGTCGAGTTCCGCCTTGGATTCGCTCTCCGTGGGCTCGACCATGAGCGTCCCCGGCACCGGGAAGGACATCGTGGGCGCGTGGAAGCCGTAGTCGATCAGGCGCTTGGCGATGTCGTCCACGCCGATCCCCGCGTCCTCGACGATGGGCCGGGTGTCCACGATGCACTCGTGCGCCACGCGCCCGTTCTCGCCCGAATACAGGATGTCATACCCGGCGCGTAGGCGGTGCGCGACGTAGTTGGCGTTGAGCACCGCCACCTTGGTCGCCTTCTCCAGGCCCTCGGCGCCCATCAGGGTGATGTACATCCAGGAAATGGGCAGGATACCGGCCGAACCCCACGGGGCGCCGGAGACCGCGCCGATGGCCTGCTCGCCGCCCACCTTGTCGGACATGGGGTGCCCGGGCAGGAACGGCGCCAGATGCTCGGCCACGCCCACGGGCCCCACCCCGGGGCCGCCGCCGCCGTGCGGGATGCAGAACGTCTTGTGCAGGTTCATGTGGCACACGTCGGCGCCGAACCGCCCCGGGAACGCCACGTCGAGCAGGGCGTTCAGGTTCGCGCCGTCGAGATAGACCTGCCCGCCGCGTTCGTGGATGGTCGCGCAGATCTCCTTGACGTCCTGCTCGAACACGCCGTGCGTCGAGGGATAGGTGATCATCAGCCCCGCCAGCCGATCGGCGTGCTGGTCCGCCTTGGCGGTCAGGTCGGCGAGGTCGACGTTGCCCTGCGCGTCGCATTCGACGAGGACGACGTCCATGCCCGCCATCTTCGCGCTGGCGAAGTTGGTGCCGTGCGCGGATGTCGGAATGAGCACCTTGTCGCGCTGCTGCTCGCCGCGGCTGTGGTGATACGCCCGGATGACCAGCAGGCCGGTGTACTCGCCCTGGGCGCCCGAGTTGGGCTGCAGCGAGACGCTGTGGAAGCCGGTCAGCTTCGCCAGCATGCGCTCCAGCTCGCGCGCGAGCTGGACGTAGCCCTGCGCCTGCTCCGTCGGGACGAAGGGGTGCAGCTTGGCGAACTCGGGCCAGGAGATGGGCGCCATCTCGCTCGCCGCGTTGAGCTTCATGGTGCACGAGCCCAGCGGGATCATGGCCCGGTCGAGCGCCAGGTCCCGGTCCTGCAGCCGGCGCAGGTAGCGCATCATCTCCGTCTCGGAGTGATAGCTGTTGAAGCAGGGGTGCGTCAGGAACGGGCTCTGCCGGTCCAGGTTTGCGGGCAGGCCGTCGGGCGCGTCCGCCTCCAGCTCGGGCACGGTGAAGGCGATCATGTCCGAGCCGGCGAAAGCCTGCCACAGCCGGCGCAGCTCGTCCGGCTCCACGGTCTCGTCGAACGCCACGCCCAGGGTGTCGCGGTCGATATAGCGCAGGTTCAGGCCCTTGTCCGCGGCCCGCTGCCAGATCTCGTCGGCCAGGCCCTCCACCGGAACGGTCAGGGTGTCGAAGAAGCTCGCGTTCCGCGGCGGGAAGCCGATCTGCTTCAGGCCGTGGGCGAAGATCGCGGTCAGGCGGTGGACGCGCTGGGCGATCGTGGTCAGCCCCTCGGGCCCGTGCCAGCAGGCGTACAGCGCGGCCATGTTGGCCAGGAGAACCTGCGCGGTGCAGATGTTGCTGGTCGCCTTCTCGCGCCGGATGTGCTGCTCGCGCGTCTGCAGCGCCATGCGCGCCGCCGGCTGGCCGTTGGTGTCCGTGGACAGCCCGATGATGCGCCCCGGCACGGCGCGCTTGTACCGGTCGTGGGTGGCGAAGAAGGCGGCGTGCGGCCCGCCGAAGCCCAGCGGCACGCCGAAGCGCTGGGAATTGCCCACGACGCAGTCCGCGCCCCAGTCACCGGGCGGGGTGAGCAGGGTCAGCGCCAGCAGGTCGCTCGTCACGGCGACGAGCGTGCCCTTTTCGTGCAGCTTCGACACCAGCGCGGTGTAATCCGGCACGTTGCCGCTGCTGCCCGGATAGCTGAGGAGCACGCCGTAGGGCTCGCGCTCGGGGAAGTCGGCCGGGTCGCCCACCTCGACCTCGAGGCCCAGCGGCTCCGCGCGCGTGCGCATGACCGCGATGGTTTGCGGGTGCGTGTCCGCGTCCACCAGGAAGAGGTCATTGCGCTTCTTCTTGGTGACCCGGTGGAGCATGGTCATGGCCTCGGCCGCCGCAGTCGCCTCGTCCAGCAGGGACGCATTGGCCAGGGTCATCCCGGTGAGGTCCATGGTCATCTGCTGGAAGGTCAGGAGCGTCTCCAGCCGGCCCTGGCTGATCTCCGCCTGATACGGCGTGTACGCGGTGTACCAGCCGGGGTTCTCCAGCACGTCGCGCTGGATCACCGGTGGCACCACGGTGTTGTAATAGCCCTGGCCGATCAGCGACTTGTTCAGGACGTTCTTGTCCGCCACGTCGCGCAGGTAGTTCAGCGCCTCGTGCTCGGTGTGGGTCGAGGCGAGCGGCAGCCGCCCGTGCTGGCGGATGGAATCGGGCACCGCCTGGGCGATCAGCTCGTCCACACTGTCCAGGCCCAGCGTGCGCAGCATCGCCGCGATTTCGGTCTCGCTGGGGCCGATGTGCCGGCGCACGAAGTCGCCGCGCTGGGACAGCTCGTTGAGACTCCGGCGTCCTTCGGGCATGACCGCCTCCCGTGCGGTTTGTGGAACCCATCAGATGCGCCCCGCCTCGCGGGACGCGCCGCGCGCCCGAACGCCCGCCGATCAGGCGTCGGCTTCGGCGTGTTTGGCGTAGGCGTCGGCGTCCATCAGCTCGTCGAGCTGGCTCGTGTCCGCGAGCTTGACCTTGTACATCCAGCCCGCACCGGTTGGATCCTCGTTGACCTTCGCCGGCTCGTCGGCGAGCGCTTCGTTGACTTCCGTGACTTCGCCGCTGACGGGCGCATAGAGTTCGCTGGCCGCCTTCACGGACTCGACCGTGCCGACCTCGTCGCCCTGGTCGTGGCTCGCGCCCACTTCGGGCAGCTCGACGAACACGATATCGCCCAGCTGCTCCTGCGCGTGCTGGGTGATGCCCACGGTGCCCACACCGTCCGCGACGGTGATCCATTCGTGGTCCTGGGTGTAGTACGTGGTGCTCATGGCTCCGTCCCCCGTCCCTTTTCTGTGATGAGCTTCCCTGAATGTTCGCGCCGGGAACGTGTGTGCCGGCCGCGGTCCGGCGCGCGCCCCAGCGGAGCTAGCCGCTGGCGACCGTGCGATGCGCCACGAAGGGCAGCTTGACCACGCGGCACGGCCGCTGCTTGCCGCGCACCTGCGCGGCGATGTTCGTTTCCGGTGCGGCGTAATCGCGTTCGACGTAGCCCATGGCTACGGGCGCGCCCACGCTGGGGCCGTAGCCACCGCTGGTGACCACGCCGATCTCGGCGCCGCGTTCCGGGTCTACGAGCGTGGCGCCCTCGCGGACCGGCGCCTTGCCCTCGGGGCGCAGACCCACGCGCAGCCGCGCCGGCCCGCGCTCGCGCTCCGCGAGGATGGCGGCGGCGCCGGGGAAATCGGTCGCTTCGCGGCGGCGCTTGCCGACCGTCCAGAACAGCCGCGCCTGGGGCGGGGTTGTGTGCTCGTCCAGGTCGTGGCCGTACAGGCACAGCCCGGCCTCCAGGCGCAGGGTGTCGCGTGCGCCCAGGCCCACCGGTTTCACACCGGGCGAGTCCAGAAGGGCGCGGAAAACGGTCTCGGCTGCGTCGTCGGGTACGGAAATCTCGAAGCCGTCCTCGCCGGTGTAGCCGCTACGCGTGACCAGGGCGTCGGCGCCCAGAAGGTCCACCCGGCGTGCGGTCATGAACGCCATGTCGCGTACCGCCGGCGCGCGCTCGCCCAGGCTCTGCGCCGCCTCGGGCCCCTGAAGCGCGAGCAGCGCGCGCTCGGGCTGGGTGGTGAGCGTCGCCGTGTCGCCCAGGCAGGCGCGGATATAGGCGATGTCGACCTCCTTGCGCGCGGCGTTGAGCACCAGCACCAGCGTGTCCTGCGCATCCGGCTCGGCCGGGCGCGTGACCATGAGGTCGTCGACGATGCCGCCGTTCGCATTGAGCAGAAGGGTGTAGCGCATCCGCCCGGGCGCGAGCCCCTGGAGATCGGCGGGCAGCACGGCCTCGAGCGCGGCGTCCGCAGCCCTGGTGCCGGGACTGACCACGGCCTGGCCCATGTGCGAGACGTCGAAAAGGGCGGCGTGGCTGCGTGTGTGGAGGTGCTCGGCGACGATGCCCTCGGGATACTGCACCGGCATCTCGTAGCCGGCGAAGGGCACGAGCTTGGCGCCAAGTTCGCGGTGGATGTGGGTCAGCGGGGTCTGCGCGAGGTCGCCCGCGTCGCCCGTCGGATCGGCCATGCCCTCGGGTCCTCCCGGTCACAAAGGGGCCACTCAGGCCGCACGCGCATGTGCGGCACCGTTACCCCCTCTGTCGTGACCTGAGAGATTCGCAGGGCCTGCCGACGCCCGGCCGGCGACACCCGCTTACCCCTTCGGTGGGCCGCGGCAGCATCCGCCGCGGGCCGCTTTCCAGAGGGCCCGGCCGTGTGCGGTCCTTTTGCCTGAGAGTTTCCGGGGTGGTTGCTCCGTCGGCGCCG
>CAJXKW010000022.1 GCA_913055855.1 uncultured Limimonas sp.
CCGTCGTCCAGCTCGATCGGCAGGTATTCGTCGGTGAGCACGCCGTCGCTCTCGCCGCTGCCGCGCAGGTCGACGCGAACGCCGGCGTAGCCGTGTCCGGCGAAATACGTGTGGGTCTGGACATCCCGCTCCGCCGTCATGTCGCGCTTGCGGTACGGCAGGTATTCCAGGATCGCCGGCACGGGCCGGGTATCGGAATCCACCGGGCGCCACACACGCACGGCGAGGCTGCACCCGTCGGACAGGGTCAGCCAGGTCTCCTCGTCGCGGACGTCGCGGGGAAAGTCGTGGACGATGTGCATGGGTCTGGGTCCAAAGGACAGGATCGGGCAAGCCGACGGTTGAGGCCACATCACTCGTCGATGTCGGCGAACTCGAAAGGCAGGCGCGCCAGGACCTGCTCGTAGGCCGCCAGCAGCGCCGCGTGGCTCTCGCCCCCCATCCAGATATAGGCCAGCGCGTAGCTGTAGCTGTCCTGTTCGGGCAGATCGGACAGCCGCATACCCGGGCGCACCTGAAGAGCGATCAGGGTTCCCGGAAAGGCCGCCTCGACCGCCGCGATGTCTTCGGCTGTGGGCACGCGCGCGACGGTGGCATCCTTATAGAAAACGCGGAGGAAGAACTTCGCCGCCACCGGATATGCGCCTTCGCGGTGTGGCATGTCCGGCCCGCGGCCCCGGGCGAGGTCGATCGTGACCTGATGGTGGCTCACCCCGTCCACCTTCTCAAAGAGATCGCAATGCGACTGCGAGATCCGCGTGTTCACCTCAAGCAGCCAGACGTGGTCGCGTATATCGTCCCAGAAGAATTCGATGTTGAAGGCGGCATTGTCGTAACCGACATGGTGCATGATCCGCCCGGTGAGGTCGCGCATGCGCGCCTGGACGCCTTCGGGCAGGTCGCTGGGATAGCGGTAGTGGTGGAAGCTCAGCACCTTCGGGTAGCGGATGGAGTCGACGATGCCGTAGGGAACCACCTCGCCCTCGAACACGTAGCCCTCCACCGTGCACTGGTGGCCCCCAATAATCTCCTCGGCCATGCAATACTGGCCGCCCACGCGCGCAACCTCGGCCGGCAGCTCGGCGTGCTCCAGGATGTAATCGAAGGGCTCGGCGATCAGCCCGATCTCGGCACGCAGCGTACCGATCGCGTTGTCGAAATCCTCCGGACTGTCGATGCGGAATCCCAAACGCGAGCCCGAGGACTTCACCGGCTTGACGAAGAAGGGAAAGCCCAGACCGGCCTCGCCGATGGTCTCCAGCGCGGCGTCGTCGAACGGATCGAAGGCCGTGAAGGCGGGGATGTGCTCGGGCATCACCTCGCGCTGGACGACCCGGCTCCAGTACTTGTGCTCGCACTTGAGGAGGCTTTCCAGACTGGTCGTGCGCACCCCGAAACGCCGGCACAGGATGGGGAGCATGGTCGAGACCGGAAAGTCCATGTAGCCGGCGATGGCGTCGACCGGCACGCCGGCGCTACGGATCGCGTCCTCGGCCCGGCGGAGCATGTCCGGGATCGGGAAAACTTCCGTGTCGTACACTTCCGCCGGGTCGAGCACGCCGTGGTAGACGTGGTGTTCGGCCCCGCGGATATGCCGGAGCTTGTTCAGGTTGAACGCGTTCAGACCGATCAGGAAGATATGGTTCGCCATCGATGCCACGTCGCACCACTCCGCCGCCGCGCGTCGGAACTCGCGCGCACGGGGCATGGTGACGCAGCGCAGAGCGGCGCGCGTGGCGAATTCGATGTACGCCGCCGATTACGGCTTGACCGGGCGGCGCCCCCCTGGCTTCGGCGGCGGCTGGCGCGATGCGTTTCAGTCGACCTCGAAACGTTCGCTGAACTGATCGGGGCCGGCGCCGGCCGGCGCGAGGCCGTGCTCGCGGTAATACTGCCACGCGCCCGCGTGGACCGGGATGCCCACCCCCTCAAGGGCCCGCTCCGGGCGGATCTCCGCGGCTTTGGGATGGCCGTCGCGCAGCAGCTTGGCGGTGCGCGGATGCCAGAGGGCGCGGGTGATGCCGTAGACCACGTCGTTCGGCACGCGCGCATCGACGAGCCACTGCGCGCCCACAGCGAGCGTATCGGTCTGCGGAACGTTGTGGTAAGTGCCGGCCGGAATGCCGTGCATCGTGAAGAAGGGATAGGTGCGCGTGAGCACCTGCGCCTGGGCGTTGTTCATGGGCACCAGCCGGATCGAGACGTCCTCCGCCAGGTCCGAAATCGCCGTGGCCGGTGCGCCCCCCACGAAAAAGAACCCGTCGAGGTCCCCGGCGCGCAGCATGTCCGCGGCCTCCGGTGCCGGGACCGCCACGTCTTCGATGGCGCGGATGGACACCCCGTAGGCGTCCAGAATCACCTTGGCGTCCACGCGCGTGCCCGAACCGGGCAGGTCCAGGGACAGCCGCCGCGCCACGAGCTGCTTCATCCAGAAGATGCCCGTCGATGTAGCGACCACGAGGTGCACTGCCTCGGGGTACAGGTTGGCGATGACCCGCAGGTTGTCCATCGGCCCCTGCCCGGCGAACATGCGCTTGCCGTGGTACGCCCAGTAGGCCACGTCCGCCTGGACGAACGCGGAGTCCAAGGTCCCGTCCGCCATCTGCCGGACGTTGTCGACGGAGCCGCGCGTCGCCTGGGCCACCGCGATGAGGCCGGGCACGCCGCAGCTCCCGCCGTCGGCGCAGGCCCGGCTGCCCGGCGGGTGGCTGATGGCGTTGGCCAGCAGCCCCCCGATGGGAAAATAGGTGCCGGCGGTGGACGCGGTCCCGATGCGGAAAAAGCGCATCGCACCGCCCTGTGCGCGCAGCACCCGCGGCACCGCCAGCCCCGCAAGCGCCCCGGCTGCACCCGCGAGGACGCGGCGGCGGCCGGGATTCCGGGGCGGTGTCGGCGGGGCCATGCGGCGGATCTCCTCGATGTCAGGGGTGTCGCGGGCCGGCGGCGGGACCCCGTGCCGGCGCGGCGCGGCTCACCAAGTGCCGGTGTTGGGCATGCTCGCCCAGGGTTCCCGCTCCGGCAGGGCGTCGCCCTTCTGCAGCAGCTCGATGGAGATGCCGTCGGGCGAGCGGACGAAGGCCATGCGGCCGTCGCGCGGCGGGCGGTTGATGGTCACGCCGCTGTCCATGAGGTGCTGGCACTTGGCGTAGATGTCGTCCACGCGGAACGCGAGGTGCCCGAAGTTGCGCCCGCCCGTGTATTCCTCCGGATCCCAGTTGTAGGTCAGTTCCATCATGGGCGCGCGCTCTTCCTTCGCGCGCGCGACGTCCGCCGGCGCGGCGAGGAAGATCAGCGTCGCCCGGGCGCCCTCGAGGTCGGTGCGGCTCATCTCCACCATGCCGAGCTTGTTGCAGTAGAAATCCAGCGACTCGTCGATGTCGCGAATCCGGACCATGGTGTGCAGGTATTGCATCGCGCTCGCGCCTCGCTCGTCTGGGGTGGCTCCGCGAAAAACAGCATATCCGCTATGCGTTAACATGGTACTGCGCCGCCGCATCGCCAAGGCGGGCAACCTTCGCGGCTGCGGTATCTTCGGGCAGACGCAGCAGATGGGCGGGACAACGCCGACAGTCGCTGCTGCCGAAACGCGCCAGCGGCGCCGTGGCGTCCAGGCCATCCAGCAGCGCGCCCGTCCAGGCGCACTCGGAACCGCCCGGCTGCGCGGCAATCGCCACGACCGCGGCTTCCGGGCGCAGGTAATCCAGGTGCCAGTGCCGCCGGTTGCCGCCCAGCACGTGCCGGCGCAGGCGCGCGCGCAGCCCGCCGGGCCCGTTCGCCGCCCCCAGATAAACATACAGCCCCGCCGGGAGCGTGCCGCCCGGCCGCGGCACCGGCACCGCGACGGCGTCCGGCAGCCGCAGGACGACGGCATACGCGCCCGCGGCGCGCGGGCACGCCGCTACGGATTCGGGGGCATGGAGCACCGCTGGACCGGACGCATGGGTCATGGACGCTGCAGCTTTCGCGACCGCCGCCCGAACCTCGCGCGCGGGCGGCTCTTGTGCGAGGCTACGCCAACGAGATGGCGGGCGAAACTGCGCCCGCCCAAACGCGCGCCGCCGACACGGCGGCCGCAAAACCCAGGGGAGGCCGCGTCATGTATTCGCGCATCATCGCCGCCGTGGACGGCTCCGACCACAGCCTGCACGCGCTCAGCCAGGCGGGCCTGCTGGCCCACCTCAACGACGCCGTCCTGACCATCGTTCACGTCGCCCCGAACCATCCCGTCCCCGATGAACTCAAGGGGTACGCGCGCGCCGAGCATCTCAAGGACCGCCCGGACGACCTGTGGTCGGCCGTATCCCAGGCCATCCTGGCACGGGCGCGCGAGCACGTCGCCGCCACCGTCGCCAAGCCGCCCGAGATGGAGACCGAGCGGCGCGACGGCGACATCGCCGACGCCCTGCTGGAAGCCGCGCACGATTCCGATGCCGACCTGATCGTCGTGGGCAACCGCGGGCTGAGCCGGGTCACCGCCCTGGTGCTGGGCAGCGTCTCGCAAAAGCTCAGCGCCGCCGAATCCGAAACGGACATCCTCATCGTCAAATAGGCGCGCGCGCCTTTGACAGGGATCGCCGGCGGCGGCCATGCTCGGACACGGTCGCGGTAGCCGGCCCCGGGTCTCCGGGGCCAGCACGGGAATCCGGTGCGGCAGGACGCACTGCCAAGGCCGGGGCTGCCCCCGCAACTGTGAGCGGCGAGCGCGGCGCCAAGGGACACCGCCACTGACCCGCCGAGGGTCGGGAAGGCAGGGCGCACGTTGCGACGACCCGCGAGCCAGGAGACCGGCCGCGACCACCAGAGCAACCCAGGCAACCGGGCGGGGTGCACCGGTGGGAGGTTCGACGATGCCGATCGGCGCAGCCGGCGCGAAGGCGCCGGTGTTCCAGGGGGGCGCATCCGATGATGGGTACGCGCCGGCCCCCTTCGTAGCCGGGACGCGGGCACGATGCTGAGCCCGCAAGAGACGCACGGCCCGGCGCCGCCCGCATTCGATCCGGGCTGGCTGATCCTGCGCACATTCGACGCAGCGCCAACCGCGGATGACGCGACAGCCGAGGACGCCGTCCTGGCCTGGCTGATCCGGCTGCCCGAAGGACTGGACCCGGCGGAGGCGGCGGCGGCGCTGCTCGATGCCTACGCCCCGACGGCGCCGGACGACGCGCTGAGCCGGCAAATCCTCGCGCGCATGGCGGAAGTCCGGGATTTCCCCTGCAACCGGCTGGCACGCCTGCCCCGCACGCGCCACGGCCGGCGGGATCGACGTGCGGCGGCACGCAAGACGGTGTCAGGTTTCTGAACACCCGGCCGCCCCATCTGTCCGTGCAGGTAACACCAGCGCCCGGTGGCGCGTTCGCCGGACCGGCCGGGACGGCGGTAAACCCCGGCGTGCCGTCTCTGGCCCAAAGTTTGCTTGCCTGGCCGATCGTTCCGCGAACGTGTGTGCCTGCATATTGGGACCGGTACGACCAAAGATGCACGCTTTATCGGCTTGGCTCAACGCCGTCCTGGGCGGCCGACGCACCGGTGGCCGGCGTATCCGAGTGCGTGTCTGGCACGCCCTCGCCCTTTGGCTGCTCCTGGGTGTCGTCGGCTGGCATATGGTGGCGGTGGCGCTGATGTACCTGCTGTGACCCCGGCTCGGCCGCGCCGGCGGTGGTTACTCGGCAGCCGCGGCAGCGGGCGCGCGGACGGCGGGCTTGGCGGCATCCGCGCCCTGGTCGACCCAGCCCTGAAGCTCGCGGCTCGCCAGGTCGGCAAGGAGCTGGACGCCGTCGTTGGACGCGTTCAGGCAGGGGATAAAGGTGAAGTTTTCCCCGCCATTCTCCAGGAACGCCTCGCGGCCCTGCATGTTCAGCTCCTCCAGCGTCTCCACGCAGTCCGCGGCGAAGCCGGGCGAGATGATGGCCATGTTCTTCACGCCCGACTTGGCAAGTTCCGCGATGAGGTCGTCGGTGTAGGGCGTCAGCCACTCCTCGCGACCGAAGCGCGACTGGAAGCAAAGCTTCACCTGGTCGGTGGACCAGCCGAGGCGCTCCCGGATCAGCCGCGAGGTCTTGGCGCACTGGCAGTGGTAGGGGTCGCCGTTGAGCAGGTAGCGCTTGGGCAGGCCGTGGAACGAGGTGAGCAGCACCTCGGGCGTCCAGTCCAGTCCGCTCACGTGACTTTCGATCGAATTGACGATCGCGTCGATATATTGCGGATTGTCGTGGTAGCAGGGCGTTGTGCGGATCGCCGGCTGCCAGCGCATCTTCATCAGTGCGCGGAAGGCGTGATCATAGGCCGTCGCCATCGTGGTGGCGGAATACTGCGGGTACATCGCCAACAACAGGATGCGCGTGCACCCCTGCGCCATGAGGTGGTTCAGCGCGTCTTCCGTCCGCGGGTAGCCATAGCGCATCGCCCAGTCGACGACGATGTCATCGCCGTAGCGCGCGCGCAGGATCTCCGCCACCCCGTCGGCCTGGTCGCGCGTGATCGTCTTGAGGGGCGATTCGTTCTTCTCGCTGTTCCAGATGGAGGCGTAGGCCTCGCCCGACTTCTGCGGCCGCGTGCTCAGGATCACCGTGTTCAGCAGCAACTGCCAGAACACCGGGTTGGCCTCGATGACCCGCCGGTCGGAGAGGAACTCCTTGAGATAGGCGCGCATCGACCAGTAATCGGTGCCCTCGGGCGTACCGAGGTTGAGCAGGAGAACGCCCGTCTTGGGCCGGCCGATTTCCGGATGGTTCGACGGGAAATCCGTCTGATACACGGTGCGGTCGCGCCCCCCGCTGGGGTGCTGGGTCGTGGCCGTGGTTGCGCCCATCTGGGTCATTTTCGCCTCGCTCTCCCTCAAGCACCGTTGTACCGCGCAGATTGGCGCGGGTCGAGCACCGGACAAGCCCCGCGACGATCCGGCATGTCACCCAAACATACGCGCGGCCACGCCGTTCGGATCGCTCATCCGCATGAGGCGCTGGCTCGCCACCTGGGCAAAGCGCAGCGTCACCGCCCGGCGCCGGGCCGCGCTCAGCTTGTGCACGGGGGCCTCACGCAGCAGCTCGGCGTGGTAGGCGTCGGCGACCCAGAGCCCGCACGCCGCGGGCAGAAGTTCCTGCGGGAAATCCGCCGGCACGGCGAAGTAGAAGCGGTCGCAGAAGGCGGTGTAATTGGGCCACTTCCCGTCGGCAACGTAGTCGCGCCGGGAGGACTTGACCTCGATGACGGAAATCCCGCCGTCGCCGGCAAGCGCCACGATGTCGGCGCGGTGACCGTCCCTGAACGTGAACTCGGTGAGCGGCGCCAGGCCGTGCGCCGCCAGCGCCCGGCAAACGCCGCGGGCCAGGGCCGTTCCGTCGAGTCCGGCGGCAGTGCCGTCGTCGACGGCCGCATCGACGTTCGTGCTCTGTCCCGTCATGCCGGATCGATAGCGCGTTTGGCGGCGGGTGTGAAGACGTGCCCGCCCGCCGGCTCGGGCAAGATGCGATCCGGTCGGGTCGCCGGATCCCATGGCACGCTAGCGCCGATGCGGCGGTGCCAGGCGAAGGCCGTCGCCGCCACCGCCGCCGAGCCGGACCGTGCCGCCCTGCGCGAAGTCCACCGGCGCGCGCCCGTTGCCGGCGAGGAACAGCGTGCCGTCGAGGCTGTAGTCGAGGTCGGCGTCCGCGCTCAAGCCGAACACCTGCCGCATGACCTCGAGCGCGGAAGCGGTCGCCTCGAGCGTGAGCGTCCGGCTGGCCAGACGCGGCACCGTCAGGCGTGCGTCTGAAACGCCGCGCGCGAGCGGCCGACCGTTGACCGCGAGCCGGGCGCGTAGCCCGTCGATGGTCAGGTCCGTCTCGCGCGGGTTGGTGATGCGCAAGCGCACCGCGAGCCGCTGGGCGAGCAGGCCGCCGCCCAGCGGCTCCACCCCTTCCAGCGCCACCTCGGGCGCAGGCGCCTCACGCCCGCTCGCACAACCGGCGAGCAGCGCCACGCCCGCCGCCGTCACACCGCGCCGCGTCCAGGCCGTCACAGCCACCTCCCCTGCCCCTGCCCCTGCCGCTGCTGACCAGTCTAGCATACAGGGCCGCGGCTGACGCCGTAGAGATCGGACGCGCCCGTTCACGGCTGCGCCCTGGCCGTCCGGGGCCGCGGCCGGTACACCGCAACGCGGCCGGCGTCGCCCTGCGTTGACAGGGCGCGCGCGGGGTTGGGATCTTGCCGCGCACCCTCGGGGAACGGCGGCGGAGGCAGGCTGTGGCGCAGGCGGGCAACCGCGGCATTTTCGCATCGATCTATGCAAACCGGTCCTGGAGCTTCGGCTCCGGCCACGGCTCGCTCCCGGCGGTGACGCGCAGCTATCGCCGCTATCTTCAGGCCTTTATCGACCGCCCGGAGATCCGGCGCGTGGTCGACTTGGGCTGCGGCGACTGGCAGTTCTCGCGCTACATGGATTTCTCGGGCGTCGACTACCTCGGCCTGGAGGTGGTCCCCGAGCTGGTCGCGGCGAACACCCGCGCATTCGGCCGAACGAACATCCGCTTCGACCACGCCCCGGCGGCGTTCGCCAACCTGCCGCCGGCGGATCTGCTGATCGCCAAGGACGTCCTGCAGCACTGGCCCAACCGCGACATCGCGGCCTTCCTGGAAGCGGCCCCGGCGAAATACCGCTACCTGCTGCTGACCAACTGTGTGCGGCCCGGACGGCACCGCAACACCGACATCCCGTTGGGCAGCTTCCGGCCGCTGGACCTGCGCGAGGCGCCGTTCGGGGTCCGGGCGGAACGCGTGCACCGCTTCTTCGGACCGGTCACCCTGTCGCTGCGCCCGTTGCGGCTCTATCCCGCCTGGGAAAAGCACGTTCTCCTGATCCACGGGCACGGCCCCGGATAGCTCCGTACCCGGCGGTCCGGTTCAGGCGCGCGCACCGCCGTCCCGCCTTGCGCGCCCCGTGCCCGTCCCCGTTCACGCATTTTCCCAGCGGCTGAACACGGCCGCGGAGAGCGTCCGGCCGGCCTGGTCGGCCACGCCCATCTCGCCGCTCTCCAGGTGGCCGCCCAGGCCCGCGAGCGCCTCCCCCAGCCCGGTGTGCAGCGAGATCCCGGACAGCCGGATGGCGTAGAGCGTCGCCACCAGGAACAGCGGGTCGTCCGACAGGACCGCCCGGCAAAGGCCCAGCAGCTCGGGCAGGTCGTCGAAAAGCTGCCACACCTCGCCTTTGGCACCACGGCCGTACTTGGGCGGATCGACCAGAATGCCGTCGTAGCGGTTGCCCCGGCGCGCCTCGCGGCGCAGGAACTTCAGCGCATCGTCGCAGATCCAGCGCACCGGTGCCTCGGCCAGCCCAGAAAGCTGCTGGTTGCGGTTGGCCCAGGTGATCGCCTTTTTCGACGCATCCAGGTGCGTGACCTGCGCCCCGGCCGCGGCGGCGATCAGCGAGGCGATCCCGGTGTAGGCGAAAAGATTGAGCACCTTCACCGGCCGCCCCGCCCGTTCGATCCGGGCGCGCATCCAGTCCCAGTGCGCCGCCTGCTCCGGAAACACGCCAAGATGCCGGAAGCTGGTGAAGCGCGCCTCGAAGGTCACGTCCCCGTAGGCCATGACCCACGGCGCGGGCTGGCGGCCGTCGGCGAAGGTCCAGCGTGAGGCGGCGTCGTCCGTGCCCTCGAAACGCGCGTCCGCGGCCTCCCAGGCCGCGTCGTCGAGCCGGCGCGTCCAGATCGCCTGCGGCTCCGGGCGGATCACCGTGTGCGGGCCGAAGCGTTCCAGCTTCGCCCCGGCGCCGCTGTCCAGGAGGGCATAGTCGCGCCAGCCGTCGGCCGTGAGCAGCACCGGCGCCGTCGCCGTCATCCGGGCCATGCGCGCCGGTCCTGGTTGTAGATCTCGTAGAGCATGACCGAGGTGGCCACGGCGAGGTTGAGGGAATCCGCGCGCCCGCGCATGGGCAGCCGGACCAGCGTGTCGCATGCCCGTTCATAGGCCGCGGGCAGTCCGGATTGCTCGTTGCCCATGAACAGGAATGTGGGTCGGGAATAGGCCACGCCCTGGTAATCCGCCGTCGCGTTCAGGGACGTCCCCACGAGCTGCCCGCCCTGGCGCGCGCGCCATGCGGCGAAGGCGTCGAAGGTGGTGCGCACCAGCCGCTGGCCGAAGACCGAGCCCATGGAGGCGCGCACGCCCTCCAGGGAATAGGGATCGCAGGCGCTGTCCAGAAGGATCACCCCCGCCGCGCCCACGGCGTCGGCGGTGCGCAGCACGGTACCCACGTTCCCCGGATCGCGCGGCGCCTCTAGGACGACCCAGCAGAACGCCGCGCGCGCGTCGAGGTCCTCGAGGTTCCACCAGACCTGGGGGAACGCCCCGACGGCACCCTGGGGGTTGTCCTTGCGCGCGATCTTGGCGAGCACCGCTTCGCTCACCTCGATCACCTCGCCCCCCGCCGCCAGCGTGGCCGCGGCGAGGCGCGCGCCCATGGGCGCCTCGCGCATGTCGGGCAGGAGCACGAGCGTCTGCGGCGCGTGCCCCTGGTCGACCGCCTCGGTAAGGATGCGCAGGCCTTCGGCGAGGAACAGGCCGGTCGCACTGCGGTTCTTCTTCTGATGGAGCGCGCGCACCGCCTTGACCGCCGGATTGGCGGGGGAGGCGATGCGCCGGATGCTACCCTCGGAGACGGCGGAATGGCGGGTCATGGCCGGCCCCGTCATCCGGCAATCCGCGCCCGGCGTCAAGACACGCGCTCTGGACGCACGCACCCGCGTCGGGGCAGGCTTCGTCCCGGACCAATTGCCGCACGCGGAGCGCCGCCATGCCCGAGCTTCCCGAGATCGAGAGCCTACGCCGCGAGCAGGCCGAGCACGCCCTGAACCGCCGGATCGCTGGGGTGGACCTGCGCGATCCCGAGCGCCTGCGCGGCGCCCGGCCGGACGACCTCACGGCGGCGCTGAGCGGCTTCCACTTCGATTCCGTCACACGCCACGGCAAGATCCTGTTCCTGGGCGTAAGCAGCGGCTGGAAGCTCGCCATCCACTTCGGCATGAACGGCCACATTGCGCTTTACGGCGAGGGCGGCGCCGAGCCCGAGCACACCCGGCTCGTGCTCGATTTCGCCGACGGGGGGCGCTGGGCCTTTGCCGACATGCGCCGCCTGGGTTGGGTGGAACTCACCGACGACATCGCCGCCTACCTGCGCAGCCAGGAGGTGGGCCCGGATGCGCTCACGCTGGATGCGGGGAGCTTCGCCAAGCGCGTCGGCGGCAAGCGCGGCGCGATCAAGTCGGCGCTGATGGATCAGGCCACCATCGCCGGCATCGGCAACGTCTACGCCGACGAGATCCTGTTCCACGCCGGCATCATTCCCGACCGCCCGGCGCACGACCTGGACGACCCGGCGCTCAACCGTTTGCACGGCGAGATGCAGGCCATCCTGCGCGAGGCCGCCGACCGGGGCGGGTTCCACGGCGAGCTGCCGGCCTGCTGGCTGTACCACCGGCGCGGCGACACCGGGCACTGTCCGGTCTGCGGCCACACCCTGAACACACGCCAGGTAGGCGGGCGCACGAGCTACCTCTGCCCGGCGTGCCAGACCTAGGCGCATGCGCTTGCCCCGCACGCGGGAGGACCTATACTGGCGGTCACACGTGCAATGGCGGAGACCCGGGATGGAGGGACCGCGTCGTCTTAGCGACAAGATCGCCGTCGCGCACGCGCAGGCCTGTGAGCAAGGAAAGCGTGACGTCGCGTACCATTTGCTGGCGGCTCTGGAGAGCGAGCTTTCCCAGTTCGGCGGCCCGGCCGCGGTGGAACAGCGCGACTTGGACGATATGATCGCGGCAGCCTACGAGCGCCAGCGGCGGCTGGATTCGACGGTCTAGCGCGCAAACCGGCTTGGCGATCCCGTTGGCGGGCGCCACCTCGGGATGCGGGTGGGGATGCGAGACAGCAGGGAGCCCGGAGACTATGCCCGAGGACATGCGCACCGAACGCCTTCTGGCGGAGACCGAGCTGGTCCGCAGCCGCGGCGAGCCGCAGTCGCGCAAGCTTTGCATCATGTCGCTGGTCGCCCGGCTCGCCGAGGAGCCGCACAGCGATCACCCGCAGGCGGCCTCGCCCGCCGTGGGCGCGTTCGCGCGCGCGATCAACGACGCGATGGACCGGCAAACACGCCAGCGGCTGATCCCCTTCGCCCCGCGCATCAAGGGCACGCACGCCGCACACGACCGCGCGCGGATGGCCCGGCTGCACGGGGTGCTCACGGATGAGCTTCTGCCCCGGCTGGCCACGGATCTTCAGGTCGCGGCGCTGAGCGAGACCGACGCCACGGCGGCGGAGGCGACGGCGCGGCTGGTGGCGGCGCTGCGCGAGACCGGAGCGGAAGCGCACGGGCGCCTCGTCCAGGATCCGCGCTGGGATGGCGCGGCGCTGATCGGGCCGTTGCGCGCGGCGTATCTGGCCCACCGCGACGGGCACAGCGAGCAGCACGCCGAATCCGTGGCACACATCCTGATTGCGGGCGCGTATCGCGTGGCGCGACCGAGCCGCCGGGTGTGGTACTGGGACCGCGCCATCGCCGCCCTGGACGGCCTCTGCGACCTGGATCCGCGCCCGGCCCCGCGCGCGGCCGAATCGGCGCAGGCCCGCGCCGGTACCGCACCGGATCAGGCCGGATAGGCGCTGGCCGGCACCGCGCCCGCTCAGGATACGCTTCCCGTTTTCGAAGCCCGGGGCGACAGGCCGGAATCATGGGCGACAGCGCCCCGCGCGCCGGCGCCCGGGGACGTGGTCGACGGCGCCGGACCGCGCCGGGGGCGTGTGCGGTATCCCCTTGCATCGCCCGGAATTCGGCGCGACCGTTCGGGCACACGCACGGCCAGCCGTCGGGGAGGGTGCTCGCATGGCCGAGGAAAAGCCGGTTTTCGCCCACATGGACACGACCGCCGACGCGGCCCTGGAGCGCTGGGCCGAATTCCTGTGCATCCCCAGTGTGAGCACCGATCCGGCCTATAACGACCGCACCCGCGAGGCGGCGGAATGGGCGGCCGCACAGCTCCGCGACATCGGCTTCGACGCCAGCGTGCGCCCCACCGACGGGCACCCCATGGTGGTCGCGCACCACCCCGGCCCGGACGACGGCGCGCCCCGGGTCCTGTACTACGGTCACTACGACGTGCAGCCGCCCGATCCGGTCGCGGAATGGGACACTGGCCCGTTCACGCCCACCATCGTCGACGGCCCGCGGGGCCGGCGCATGGTCGCGCGCGGCGCGGTGGACGACAAGGGCCAGGTGATGACCTTCATCGAGGCCCTGCGCGCGTGGAAGACGGTCCACGGGGAACTGCCCGTGGCGGCAACGGTGTTCCTGGAAGGCGAGGAGGAGTGCGGCAGCCCCAGCCTCATCCCCTTCCTGACCGCGAACAAGGCCGAGCTGGCGGCCGATGTCTGCGTTGTCTCGGACACCGGCAAGTGGGACGTGGACACACCGGCGATCACCACGCGGCTGCGCGGCCTGCTCTATACCGAGCTCACCGTGCGCGGGCCGAGCCACGACCTGCACTCGGGCATCTACGGCGGCGCCGCACCCAACCCGCTGAACGCGCTGACGCGCGTTCTGGGCGGCCTACACGACGACGAAGGTCGGGTGAACATTCCGGGCTTCTACGACGCCGTCGAAGAGCTCGACCAGGCGGTGCGCGAGTCCTGGGATGCCCTGGGTGCGGACGAGCGCGCCTTCCTGGACTCCATCGGCGCGCAGGCGGCCGGCGGCGAAACCGGGCGCAGCATGCTGGAGAAGGTCTGGGCGCGACCCACCTGCGACATCAACGGCGCCATCGGCGGCTACACCGGCACGGGGGCGAAGACGGTCATTCCGGCCCAGGCCTCGGCGAAGGTCTCCTTCCGCCTGGTGCCCGAGCAGGACCCGGAGCGCATCGGCGAGCTGTTCCGCCGTTTCGTCGCATCCCGCATGCCCGCCGGTGCGCACTGGCAGCTCGACGTGCACAAGGGCGCGCCCGCATTCCGCGTGCCCACGGACTCGCCCTACCTGGGCGCGGCGGCGGACGCCCTGGAAACGGTGTACCACAAGCGCCCCGTGCTCATCGGCAGCGGCGGTTCCATCCCGGTGGTCGAGCAGTTCAAGCGCGTGCTGGGGATGGACACCCTGCTCATGGGCTTCGGCCTGGACGACGACCGCATGCACAGCCCCAACGAAAAGTTCGAGCTCACCTGTTTCGAACGCGGCATGAAATCGCACGCCGCCCTGCTCGCAAGACTTGGCGCTATGCGCGGCTGACGCAACCGGCGCCCATGCCGGCACAACCTTTCGACAGCGTGGCGGTCCGCTGGTCCAGGGCGACCCTTGGCAATCCGCACCGCCAACCCGTATACTCATCAGTTGTGACCATAATCCTTTCCCATAACCCGAACGGGGAGGACGGAAACCGGATACCCATGGCCGAGACCCAACAACCGCTTCTCGAGGTCCGCGACCTGGTCAAGGGCTTCGGCGGCCTCCGGGCCATCGATCACTGCAGCCTGGAGGTCGCGCCCGGCACCATCACGGGCCTCATCGGTCCCAACGGCGCGGGCAAAACCACCCTGTTCAACATCATGACGGGGTTCATCGCGCCGGACTCCGGCCGCGTCTATTTCCGTGGGCGCGACATCACCAACCTGCCCGCGCACGAGATCTTCAACGCCAAGCTCTGCCGGACCTTCCAGATCCCGCGCGAGCATTTCTCCATGACCGTGCTGGAGAATCTGATGCTCGTGCCCTCCGGCCAGGCCGGGGAGCGCATCTGGAACACCTGGTTCCGGCCGGGCAAGGTGCGCGCGGAAGAGGAACGGCTCGTCGCGCAGGCGGAAGATGTGCTGAAGATCCTCGAGATCACGCACATGCGCGACACCCCTGCGGGCCAGCTTTCCGGCGGGCAGAAGAAGCTCCTGGAGCTGGGCCGTATCCTCATGGCCGAGCCCACGATGGTGCTTCTGGACGAGCCGGGCGCCGGGGTGAACCGTTCGCTGATGCGCCGGCTGGTGAACAACATCGAGTGGATGCGCCGGGAGAAGAACATCACCTTCCTGCTCATCGAGCACGACATGGACCTGGTGATGAACCTTTGCGATCCGGTGATCGTGATGAGCGAGGGCCATCAGCTCATGCAGGGCCCGCCGGATACCGTGCGCAACGACCCACGCGTGCTGGAGGCCTATCTCGGAGGGCAGTATGCCGCTGCTGCAGGTTGAGAAGGTCAGCGCCGGCTACGGCGACATGCAGGTGCTCACCGAGGTCTCCATCCAGGTCAGCGCCCACGAGATCATCTCCCTTATCGGCCCCAACGGCGCGGGCAAGTCCACGGTGATGAAGGCCGTCTTCGGCCTGCTCAAGCCGTGGTCCGGCAGTATCACCTTCGACGGCGGGAACATCGCCGGCCTGGCGCCCTACGAGATCGTCAAGACCGGGATGTGCTACGTCCCCCAGGTCGCCAACGTCTTCACCGAGCTGACGGTGGAGGAGAACCTGGAGATGGGGGCGTTCGTCCTGGACGACGCCGACGTCGACGGGCGCAAGCAGGAGATCTTTGAGCTCTTCCCGCGCCTGGCCGAGCGGCGGCGCCAGAAGGCGGGCAAGATGTCCGGCGGCGAACGCCAGATGGTGGCCATGGGCAGCGCGCTCATGCTCAACCCCAAGATGATCCTCCTCGACGAGCCCTCCGCCGGGCTCGCGCCGCGCGTGGTCGACCAGATCTTCGAGAGCATCGTGGAAATCAACAAGCGCGGGCTGGCCGTCCTGATGGTCGAGCAGAACGCGCGGCAGTCGCTGGAGATGGCGCACCGCGGCTATGTCCTGGCCAACGGCGAGAACCGTGTCGAGGGTTCGGGACAGGAGCTGCTCAACGACCCGCAGGTCGCGCGCCTCTACCTCGGCGGCTAGCCGGGCGGGCCGCGGACACCCCGCTTGCGCCGCGAAATCGCGCGGGCGCGCCGGCAATGGCCTGGACCTGACACGCATGCGATGGCAAGGCCGTCACCGACGCCCGCCATCCGGGGGCATGTGCTGGCGCGGTTATCGTGACGACACCCGAGATCACCAGGGAGTGAGGCATGTCCGCATCGACGGAAACGGCGAGTCCGGCACCCACAACCGGGCCCCGGCTGGGCGAGCGCATCCGCGCGGCCCTGCGCACGCGCACCGCCCTCGGGCTGATGGCATTGGCGGTGCTGGCGCTGATCGTCCTGCTCGCCATCGCCCAAGACGTCAGCGCCGGCCGCATCCTGTCCCTGACCATCTGGGGCATCATGCTGGGCGGCGTCATCGGCCTGGGTGGCATCGGCCTGACGCTGGTCTATGGCGTGCTCAAGTTTCCCAACTTCTCGCACGGCGCCATGGTCACCCTGGGCGCGTATATTGCGCTGACGGTCATCTGGGTGCTGCCCAAGAGCGCGCCCATCGGCCCTTTCTCCTTCGGCTGGGAGCTGATCGCCGCCCTCCTCATCGCCATGCCCCTGGTGGGGCTGGTGGCCATCGGGCTGGACCGGGTGATGTACCGCCGCCTGCGCAAGCAGCGCGCGTCCCTGGTGCTGTTCGCCATGGCCTCGCTGGCCATGGCGTTCTTCCTGCGCGCCATGGTCTACCTGATCTGGGGCTCGGATTTTCATTTCTACTATGAGGGCCGGCCCAACCCCGCCCTCGACCTGCCGCTGGGCATGCGGGTGCAAGCCGACCAGCTTTTCATTCTGGGTCTGGCGATCGTCCTGGTCACGGCCGTCTATCTGCTCCTGGAGCGCACCCGGATGGGCAAGGCCATGCGGGCCACGGCCAACAACCCCGAGCTGGCGCAGGTGCGCGGCATCAACACCGAGCGTATCATCGCCCTCACCTGGGCGATGAGCGGCGCCCTCGCCGCGGCCGGCGGGGTGATGTACGGCCTCGCCTCGCAGCTCCGCCCGGAGATGGGCTTCTGGCTGCTCCTGCCGATGTTCGCCGCCGTCATCATGGGCTCCATCGGCAACCCGCGCGGCGCGCTCGCCGGCGCGGTCATCATCGGCGTTGCGCAGCAGGTATCCACGGCCTTCCTCAACCCGGCCTACGGCCCGGCCGTGGCCTTCCTGCTCATGGTCATCACCCTGCTCGTGCGACCGCAGGGCCTGTTCGGTTCCGCTGGGGGGTAAGCCGCCATGGATCAGGCAGAAATCGTCAAGGGCGCGTTCCTCGCCGTCCCGCTGCTCCTGCTCGGGCTGAAGATCATCCCGGGTCGCTGGCAAACGCGTCTGCCGGCCGCGCTGGTCGCCGGCGTGGTGCTCGGGCAACTGATCGCCGGCATTTTGCCGCCGGGAACGCTGTCGTACGTTGTCAGCTTCTCGACAATGGCGAGCATTTACGCCGTGCTTGCCCTGGGCCTGAACTGTCAGTGGGGCTACACGGGGCACCTGAACTTCGGCATCGCCGGGTTCTTCGCCGTGGGCGCGTTCACCACCGCGCTCTTCACCACGGCCCAACCCACGGGGATGATGGCCAACTACACCCAGCAGGCCTTCGGCCTGGAGATGCCGTTCCTGATCGGGATCCTGGCCGCGGCCGTGGTTGCGGGCGTGGTGGCGTTCCTGATCGCCATTCCGGTGCTCAGGCTGCGCATGGACTTCCTCGCCATCGCCACCATCGGCATCGCCGAAATCATCCGGCTGATCTTCCAGAACGAGCGCTGGCTCGCCAACGGCCCGCAGCCCCTGCGCGGCATTCCGCAGCCGCTGCACTGCCTGGTCGATGATCCGGCCTGCGGGCCCGCGTTCATCCAGACCTGGCTCGAACCGCTGCAGGCGCGCCACTACACGTTCGTGTACCTGGTGATCGTCACGCTGATCCTGGCGCTGGTCTACATCCTTCTGGAGACCGCCACGCGCTCGCCCTGGGGCCGGATGCTGCGCGCGGTGCGCGACGAGGAGGCCTCGGCCGGGATGAACGGCAAGAATGTCCCGGGCGCGCGCATCCAGTCGTTCGTCGTGGGCGGCGCCATCATGGGTCTCGCCGGCGGGCTCTACGCCCACTACACGGTGACCATCGACTACACCCACTTCCGCCCGCTGTTCGCCACCTTCATCGTCTGGGTGATGCTCATGCTGGGCGGCAGCGGCAACAACAAGGGCGCCATGCTGGGCGCGTTCATCATCTGGGGCGTTTGGAGCGGCACCTCGTTCCTCACTGGGGCGCTGGACCCCGCCCTGGCGGCAATCCACCCCGACCTGCCCGCGCGCAGCGCCTACCTGCGCTGGCTGCTGGTGGCGATCCTCCTGGGCGGCATCGTCCTGTTCCGGCCACAGGGCCTGATTCCCGAGGAGTCGGTCGTCAGCCGCTACCTCGAACGGCGGCGCGCGAGCGGGTGAGGGCGCCCCGTCACCCGCCGCTTTCAAGTCCGCTGTAAGGCAAATTTTCGTGTGCCGGCCGCGACCCCGTGAATCGCGGCCGGCTTTTTCGTTGCCGGACCCAAACCGCCAGAATTCCCCGGCTCGCGGATGCCCCTTCGTCACGCCGCCGCCTGCTCCATGCCCAGGCGCTGCCGGAAAAGCTCTGTCAGCCGACGCGCCGGCTCGGTGGGCCGGCCGGGCTGGCGGTGCAGCGCCAGTTCGATCCAGGGCAGCGCCGGCAGGCCCGCCTCGCCCTCGTCCAGGATGCGCAGGTCACGCGACACCTGGCTGGGCGTGAGCACGGTCACGGCCAGGCCCGCACCCACGAAGGCCTGCTGGCCGCTCAGCGTCTTGCTGGTATAGATCGCCCGCCACGGCTGGCCCGCGGCGTTCAGCGCGCGCACGGCGTTGTCGCGGAAGATGCAGGCCTCGCGCGGAAATAAGGACAGCGGCAACGGGTCACGCTGTTCCGGCGCGTGGTTCTGCGCCGCCACCCAGACCAGGCGCTCGCGGCGCAACACCTCGCCCCCGGGGCTGTTGGGCTGGCGCGTCACCAGCGCCATGTCGATCGCCCCGGCGCGCACCAGCTCCACCAGGGCGACGGACAGGTCGCACTGCACGCGCAGGTCCACACCCGGATACTGCTCGGAGAATTCGCGCACGATCTCCGGAATGTAGAACGCATAGTCGTCCGGAATCCCCAGGCGCAGCGTCCCCGACACCTCCGGCCCCGCCAGATCGCGCCAGGCCTCGTCGTTGAGCTGGAGCAGCCGGCGCGCGTGCCCCTGCAGGCGCTCGCCATCGGCCGTGAGCGCCACCTCGCGCCCGTCGCGCCGCAACAGCGGCCGCCCCACCGCATTCTCCAGCCGCCGGATCTGCATGCTCACCGTGGACTGCGTCGCATTCAGCCGGCGCGCCGCGGCCGTGAAACCGCCGCTGTCCACCACGGTCGTGAACGTGCGCAGCAGCGCCAGATCGAACGTCTGCCGCATCACCCAAACCCATCAATTTCTGTGATCCGATACATCATACATATTCGTTTTTGTCATTGCCTTCCACCCCCTATGTCTCCGGGTGAAGCGCGACGAACATCAGCGCAATTCCTGGCAAAAAGGGGGATCGGCACCATGCGGCGGCTTGCGGGTATCGGGCAAATGGGCGTCAACGTCCGCGAACTTCAGGCGATTCTGGGCGCGGTTTTCGCCGTCGTCCTCTGGGGCGCGCTGCCCCTCATCCGCGAACTCGGCAGCGCGGTCCCGCCGTTGCAGACCACGGCGATCGCGCTGATCTGCGCCAGCGTGGTGGAGACGCTGCGCGTGGCCATGCTCAAGCCGGGCGCCGGGCACGGCGTGCGCGGCGCACCGCTGGGTCTGCGCCACGGCGCCGTCCTGAGCTTCAGCCTGGTCGGCGCGATCGCGTTCTACTTCCTGGGCCTGGGCCAAGCGCCGGCGACCCAGGTCACACTGATCACCTACATCTGGCCGCTGATTTTCGTCGCCGCGATGGAAATCCAGGCCGAAGGGCGCCTGCGGCCCATGGTGATCGGCGGCGCGCTGATCGCCTTCGCCGGCGCGGGCATCCTCATCGGACGCGACCTGACCACGGGCCTGTCCCTGACCCACGCGCTCGGCTACGCCGCGGGCATCGCCAGCGGCTGTTCCTGGGTGATCTACTCCATGGCCCTGCGCCGGCGAGAAAACATCGGCCAGGAGGCCTTTCCCAAGCTGTTCGCAGCGGGCGCGGTCATCGCCGCGGTGCTGCACCTCGGCACGGAAGCAACCGTATGGCCGCTCGGCCTCAAGGCGCTGGCGGTGTGCGCCCTGATCGGGGTGGGTCCCTACGGCCTCGCCTTCATCGCCTGGGCGGACGGCGTGCGCAACGGCCCGCCGCGGCTGGTGGGCAACCTGGCCTACGGTGTGCCGGTGATCACGGCCCTGCTGCTGATCGCCGTGGGCATGACCGAGCCGACCTGGCACGTGCTGGTGGGCGGTGCGGCGGTGGTCGCCGGCGTCGCCTTCGGCAACCAGGGGCGCTCCGGCAAGACGGCGTGAGCCGATCGCGCCAGCCTACGGGGCGAGCACGAAAAAGGCCCGTGCCGGCGGGGACCGGCACGGGCCAAAGTCTGCCAAGGCGAACGCGTTATTCGGACGGGATATCGGTGGCGTTGACGATCGTGGCCGACTCGGTGCCGCCCTCGGTGAAGTTCCAGACCTCGATGGGCGTCTTGACGTCGCCGTTCTTGTCGAAGTCGCAGGCACCGGCCGCGCCGGTGTAGTTGACGTCCTCGCCCTTCTTGATGGCCTCCATGCCGGCGACGATGCTGTCCATGTCGCCGCCCACGATCTCCTGGCCGCCGGGGTTGGCGACGGGCCGCAGGTGATCGCGCAGCGTCTTGCCGTTGATGTCGCCGGCGTTCATGGCGATGGCACGCGCCGCGGCCAGACCGATGACCATGCCGGCGTCGTAGGCGGAGCCGGTGAACGGCGGCACGCGGTCGTGGCCGAACTTCTTCTTAAGCTGCTCGGCGAAGTTCTTGTACGCCGGGATCTGCGGGCCGCCGCCGGGCGCGGTCCCCATCTTGCCCGCAATCGCTTCGGCGCCCACGGCGCTGAGCACCTTGTCCGACTTGTTGCCGTCGACGAACTGGAAGTTGGTGAAGCCGAAGACGTCGCGGGCCTCCTTGAGGAAGGTCGCGGTGTGGCCCGGATAGCTGCACGCCACCACGAGATCCGGCTCGTCCTTGAGCGCCACGGCGAGCTGGGACTTGTAGGTGGGCTGCACCTCCTCGGGGTGCGGCACCTGCGCGTGGACCGTGCCGCCGCGGAGCTGGAACGACCGGGCGAAGGCGTTGGACAGGCCCTGGCCGTAGGGGTTGTTCACGAAGATCGTGGCGGCCGTCTTGTATTTGTAGCCGTCCTTGACCTCGCCCGCGGCGAGCATCGCGGCGACCACGCCCTGCAGCGCGTCCGAGGACGTGGTGCGGAAGAGCATGTCCGCGTCCTGGTCCTCGGGCAGTACCGAAATCAGCGGCGAGGTCGAGCCGTTGGAAATCTGCAGCACGTTGTTGGGGATGGACACCGAGGTCGAGGTCGCCACGGTGACACCGCTCGACCACGCGCCGATGATCGCGGGCACGCCGTCCGATTCCACCAGCTTGCGCGCCGACTCGATGCCCGGCGTGGGCAGGGTGTTGGTGTCCTCGGTGATGTGCTGGGAGATGATCGGACCGCCGAAGACCTCCTTCGCCGCGGCGTTGATGTGGTCGATGGCGAGCTGCGCGCCGTCGCGGTAGAACGGCCCGAACTCGGCCGCCGAGCCGGTCATGGGCGCGATCTGCCCGACCTTGATGGTGGGTGGCGCCGCGCGCACGCGCATGGGCATCACCCCGCTCAGCGCGAGCGCACCGCCGGCCACGCCCGCGCCCTGAAGGAACTGGCGCCGGCCTGTGCGAAGCGTTGTCCGATCGTCCGTCATATTCGCCTCCCTGATCGTTGGCATGCGCACCGGATCGGCCCCCCCGACCGGCGCGCACGTGCATGACGCACGGGGATTTTTACCACGTGAGCGCATCTTCTTGAACCGGGCAAAGGGTACGCCGTGCCGGACGGCGCGCACCCACCAAACCGGTTCCGCGCCCGCGAGCGGCGTGGCATGCTCCCCGCACGGGACGGGACGTGGCGACGGGCGCACCCAAAGGAGGCGGCCCATGTACACGGTGGTCCTGATTCTCTGGCTCGCCAGCGGCGAGCGCGCCGTGGTCTCGCTGGACGAGATCACGTTCCAGACGCGCAAGGCCTGCGTGCGCGCGGCCCCCTATCTGGCGCGGGTGAAGGCGCGCGAGTTGCCGCCCCTGGAACGGGGCAAGGCGCGCTGCGTCGAGGTCGGCGACGAGACCTGAACGCGCCCAGCGCGCGCGGCTACAGCGGCATGGTCAGGCGGCGCGTGACCTCGGCGACACGGGCGCCGATGCGATGTGCCGCCTCGGTGTCCGCCGGATCGGCAAGCCCGCCGGCGTCGTCGAACGCCTTGGGCGCGCGCGGAATGGCGTGCTGGTCGGGAATCACCGTCACGCCGATGCCGGCAAGGATCTGCTGCAGGTGCGCCAGCCCGCGCAGGCCGCCCAGCTTGCCCGGCGAGGCGGAGAGCAGCCCGGCCACCTTGCCGTCGAACGCGGCGAGCATGGGCTCGTCGGCCGTCTTGCGGGTCAGCCAGTCGATCGCGTTCTTGAGCACCGCGGGCAGCGAGCCGTTATACTCCGGCGCGGCGATCAGCAGCCCCTGATGCGCCTTGAACGCAGCCTTGAGCGCGTGCGCCGCCTCCGGCGTGCCCTCGCGCGCCTCCAGATCCGCGTCGTAGAGCGGCAGCGGATAGTCGCGCAGGTCCAGGAAGGTGGCCTGCGCCCCGGCCGACTCGGCGCCCTCGGCGGCGATGCGGACGAGCTTCTTGTTCAGCGAGGCTTCGCGCGTGCTCCCCGCGAGCGCGAGGATGCGCACGGGCTGCTGGGACATGTCGGCTCCCCGGGCGATGAATCCAATGGCGACCGAGCCTAACCCGCCCGGCAGGCGCGCGCGAGCGGCGGATACGGGGCCGGGACAGCGCGTCCCATGCCCGCCGCGTCAGAACCGGTAGCGCAGGCCCAGGCTGATCTGGTGCGCGTCCAGCTCGACGGCAAATTCGCGACCCCCAGGGTGGGCCATATCAGTCGCGTCCAGCGCGGTGTAGCGGTAGTCCGCGGTGACCGAGAGCGTCTCGGTGATGGGATAGCTCGCCCCGCCGCCGAGCTGATAGCCGAACACGGTGTCGGCATCGTCGGCGATGGGCATATTGCTCCCTTCGGCGCGGAAATCGTCCACCCAGACCCGCGCCGGCCCGGCGCCGCCGCCCAGGTAGGGCGTGAGCGCAACACCGGGCAAATCGGCATCGATCCAGACGTTGGCGAGGCCGTGCAGGACGTGGACCGTGCCCCCGGCATTAAAGGTGTTGACGCCGGTGCCGGTCGGCGCGGCCACACCCCGGCCCCGATCGATCTCGTTCCGGCGGTAGGCGAGCGCCAGCTCGGGACGCAGCGCGAGCCGGTCGAGGCCCGGCACCGCAACGCGATACCCGGCATTGATGCGCGCCGCCCAGCCCGTCTGGTAACGCGCGTCCTCGACGAAAAACGACGGCGTGCTCTCGACGCCCGAATCGTCGCGCAGACTCGCCCCGCCGGCGACCCCAAGATACGCCTCCCCGGCCAGCGCCGGGCCGCCGGCGCAAAGCACCGCGGCCCCGACGACCGCAGCGCGCGCGCAATCGCAGTTCATTCGCCCCCCTTGCCTCGTCGCTCGTGCCGCGCATCCGCCGCCACGAGGTCGCAACATGACGCGCCCGGCGCGCCGCGTCCACCCGCGCACCGCGCCGGCGGACGCGACGATCCATGCGCATGCCAATCACTTAGCGTGCGATGCGATCCGGATGGATCGCTGAATCGCACGCTATCCTTTGAAGATAGGGCAAGATTCAGCGATCAGGTGACCCAACCTGATCGCATCTTGCCCTAGAACGCATCTTCGATCTGCTGGGCGAGGTCGCCGCGCAGCGCCGAGATGTCCGTGTCGGCATCCACGTCCGCCAGCGCCTCGCGCGCCAGGGTGCGCTGGTTGTGGGTCGAGTCCACGAGCCGCCACGTCGCCGCTGGATCCGCGGCGAATGCGTCCTGGAACGCGTTCATGGCCTCGATGCGGGCCGCCAGGTCGGGATTGCCGGTGGCGAACAGCGCCTCGACTGTGTCCGCCATCGCCGCCGCAACGTGCCCGATGTCGTCGCCGGCGAGGCCGTCCGCGGCCACTGTGTCCGTGAGCGCGTTCGGATCGCCCAGTAGGTTCGCGCTCAATTGCGCCATATCCGACTCGCCCACCTCGAAGCGGTTCGGATTGGGCGTGCTCATCCGCTGGGCGCCTTCCAGCATGTAAGTGGCCGCCGTCTCCAGGCCGTACCGGGCGATCTGATCGGCCCAGAATTGCTCCCCGCCGGCGATGTTCGACCGGCCCTGAATGCCCAGGAAGAGCGCATTGGCGAGATCGCCGTCGGTGGCCTCACCGTCGCCCGCGGCCGCGGCGCGCACCGGCTGGATCAGGGTGTCGCCGTCCTGCTGTTCGACCGTCGCGTCCAACACCTGGGTGGGCCCGAGGGGCGATTCGGGCGCCAGCATCAGGCTCGCCGTGTCCCCGTCGCTGCCGGCCGGTTGGATGGTCAGGGTCGTGCCGCCGGCCGCCGCGGGGGCGAGATCGAGATCCGCGCGCGCGATGTCGCTGCGGCCGTCGATGCGCAGGGTGCCGCTCGCATCCGGGCCATCGCCCACAGCCAGGGTCACGCTGTCACCGTCCAGTTCGGCCAGGGTTCCGGCATAGACGTCCAACCCCGCGCCGCCGTCGAGCACGTCCGCCCCCGGCCCGCCGATCAGCGTGTCCGCGCCGGTGCCGCCGCTCAGGCTGTCCGACCCCACGCCGCCGTAGAGGGCGTCGGGACCGGCCCCGCCGACCACGGTGTCGTCGCCGGTGCCGCCGAACAGCCGGTCGCGGCCGCCGGCGGAGCTGACGTGGTCGTCGCCGCCGCGGGCGCGGATGGTGTCGTCGCCGGGGCCGAAGAACAGGGTCTGCCCGCTGTTGTCGCCCAGCACGTTGTCCACGTCGGGAATGCCGTCGTCGGCGAGCTCCTCGGTGCCCTGGAAGCTGCCGCCGCCGCGCACCACGACGTTGCCCGAGCCGGTGATGTCCACCCCTTGGGCGTCGCCGCCGTCGTCCGCGCTGAGGTTGCGCAGGTCCACGATGGTAAGCCGGCCGCCGCCAGACGCGCCGCTGCCCGGATCGGTCTCGTCCGGATCGTCGCCCTCGGAACTGCCGTCGTTGCGCCCGACGTCGATGGTGATCCGGCGTTCACCGCCGGAGTCGCCCCCACCGTCGTCGCCCGTCTCGCCATCGTCGGCGCCATCGCCATCGTCTCCGGTCGGGCGCGTGGGCGTCAGCTCGACCACGCTGATGCCGCCGGACCCGCCCGAGGGCATAACACCGTCCAGGAAGGCCTCGCGGTCGGCATCGTCGCTTGCATCATTCCCGCCGGACGCGCCGGAGGAACCCGACTCGCCGGCCGAACCGGAATCGCCGGAGTCGGCGGGGGGCCGGTCGATGATCGTCGAGAGGTTGGCGCGCGTGCTGGACTCGCGCTGCGCGACGACCATGCCGGTGTTATCCGAGATCGACGCGCGCACGCCGTTGTCGGTCTCGATGTCGACGTCCTCGGTCAGCGGGTTCTCGTCCTCGCGCTGCCCGCCGCGAACCGGGTCGACGGTGGTGACCTGGACGCTTTCGCCGGTGTCGCGGTCGGTGGTGGTGCCCGAGGTCGCGGGCGCGCCGTCCACGCTGGTGTCGGCGAAGTCGGTGGTCGGGTTCAGCCCGGTGTCGACGCCCGTGTTCTCGTCCACTTCGGACTGGTCGTCGCCATCGAAGATGCCCTCGCCGCCGGACACACCGCCGGAGCCCGAATCATCGCCGGAATCGCCGTCCGAGCCGGAGCCCGTACCACCGGACGCGCCACCGGATTCACCACCGGAGTCGCCGTCCGATCCGGATCCGCCCGAGACGCTGCCCGAGCCGCTTCCCGACCCGGAACCGCCGGAAGCGCTCCCGGAACCGGAGCCAGAGCCACTGCCGGACGCGCCGCCGGAATCGCCGTCGCCGGGATCGGGACCCGGATCCGGCGGCGGTGGTGGGGGTGCGGGGCTCGCCGGCTGCGAGACGTCCACGGTGAGGCTCGCTGTGGCGTCGCCGACGCCGTCCTCGTCGCCGTCGGTCAGGGAGACGTCGAAGCTGTCGCTGCCCGCGCTGTTGCCGGCGGTGTAGGTCAGGTTGCCGTTGGCGATGTCCGCCTGGGTGAAGGTGTCGCTCGCACCGAGCTCGCTGCCCGAGAGCTTCAGCGTGCCGGCCGTGGGTGCCGACGTCAGGGTGTAGGTGAGATCCGCGCCGGCGTCGTCCGGATCGCCCTCGTCGAGGTTGCCCGTATCCAGCGTGACCTTTTCACCGGTCTGGAGACTGGGCCCGATGGCGGTGGCGACGGTGGGCGCGTCGTTGATGCCATGAACCGTCACCGTGAGCGTCTTGGTTGCGGTGTTGCCGGCGTCGTCCTTGACCGTGACGTCGAAGACCGTGTCGCGGCTTTCGCCGTTGCCGAGGTCCTCGAACGCGCCGTTGGCATCGAAACGCACCGTGCCGTCGGCGTTGACGTCGAGACGGCCGCCGTTGCTGCCGACGCGCCCGGTGTCCGCCACCGCGCCCGTCGCCTCGCTGTCGTTGGTCAAGACATTGAGCCCGCCGAGGTCGTCGCTCGCGTCCTCGTCTGCGGATGCGGTGTCTTCGGTTGGGACGGGCGGCGTGGTGTCGACCTGCAGCGTTCGCGTCGCCTGGCTCGCATCATTACCGGCCGCATCGGCCACGTCCGCCGTGACCGTCACGTGACCCTGACTGAGGGCCTGGGCGTCGCCGGAAGACAGGCTCGCGCTCCAGGTGCCCGAACTCACCGTCGGGGTGAGCGTGGTGCCGTCGACGGCCACGGTCACCGTCTGCCCGTCGGCGCCCGTCGCGGTGCCGGAGACGGTGACGGCGCTGTCGTCCTCGCTCGCGTTCAGCGTGTCGTCGCCGGCGATGGTGTCGATGCTGATTGAGGGCGCGGTGCGGTCGACGCTGAGCGTACGCGTCGCCTGCGTCGCCGCGTTGCCGGCAGCGTCGCTGACATCCGCGGTAACGGTCACACTACCCTCACTGAGGGCCTGGGCGTCGCCGGAAGACAGGCTCGCGCTCCAGGTGCCGGAACTCACCGTCGGGGTGAGCGTGGTGCCGCCGACGTCCACGGTCACCGTCTGCCCGTCGGCGCCCGTCGCGGTACCGGAGACGGTGACGGCGCTGTCGTCCTCGCTCGCGTTCAGCCGGTCGTCCCCGGTGATGGCATCGATCGCGACGCCCGGCGCGGTATTGTCGACGGAGAAAAGCTCGTCGCCGGTGACCACCGTCATACCCAGCGGGGTGCTCCCATTCGACGTGGCGACGATGCTGGAATCCGCGTCAGCCAGATCCAGCCGCACGTTGCCGTCGCCACTGAGGCCGCCGACCGTCACGTGCCAGATTTCGTCCCCGTCGCCGTTTCCGTCGTCCTCAGAAATATCGGCAAACGACGCGGTTCCGCCGGCGTTGTCGACGATGTTCAGGTCGCTCGCGGCGACACCGTCGACGTCTTGGTTGAACGTCACAGCGAACGTCACGCTGCTTTCGTTCGTGGGACTGCTCTCGCCAGCAGCGCGGGTGATCGAGACCAGATTGGGCGTGTCCCCGTCGATGTTGGTCGCGGCAACCGTCTGGTCGCTCAGGCCGTCAAAACGATCGTTGGAACTGGCGCCGTCCACGCTGGCGGTGATGGTGGTGCTGGTATTGCCGTCGATCGTACCGCCGTCGTCCTGCCCCGTCAGCGTTACGGTCTGCGGCGTGTCCCAGTTGCCGCTGGTGAAGGTGAGCGTGCCCCCGCTGGTGACGGCAACCTCGCCGGGATCCGCCGAGGTGACGTCGACCACGACATCGCTCTCCGGCCGCGCGTCGAGCACAACATCCAGGGTGTCGGTCGAACCGCCCTCGTCCACGCTCGTGCTGCCGCCGGTCTCGGACAGCGAGAAGCCGGCCGTGTCGTTGTCGGTGATCGTGCCCTGCGCGCTCGCGTCACCGAAGCTGCCCAGGCCCA
The DNA here is from genome assembly GCA_913055855.1 of uncultured Limimonas sp. Classification (GTDB taxonomy): domain Bacteria; phylum Pseudomonadota; class Alphaproteobacteria; order Kiloniellales; family Rhodovibrionaceae; genus CAJXKW01. The sequence goes on from CAJXKW010000022.1 coordinate 28,117, forward strand.
GGCTGCTCAGGGTGACGTCGAAGGTCTCGTTCGCCTCAACGGTCGCATCGTCGGTCAGCGAGACGTCGACGGTGGTGCTGCTGGCGCCGTCCGCGATGGTGCCGCTGCCACCGTTGATCGCGGTGTAGTCGCTGCCGGCGGTCGCCGTGTCATCCGAGGTGTTCACCGTGAAGCCGGCGTCGGACGCAGCCGTGCCGGGGTCGCCGTCCTGGTCGGTGACCTCGACGTCGAAGCTCATCGACCCGGCGCCTTCGCCCGCCGAGGCGTCGGCGATATCCACGGTCTCGTCATCGACAATCGTGACGTCGGCCGTCTGCGTGCCGACTTCCTTGCCCCCGCTGACACTATCGATCGCGACGTTTGCCGTCTCGTCCTCCTCAAGCAAGCTGTCCGAGACCGCGTCGAGATCCACCGTTGCGCTGCTGCTACCGGCGCCGACGCTGACGCTCGCGCTGCTCAGGCTGAAATCGGTGCCGCTCCCGCTCGCTGTCCCGGAGGTGCTCAGCGTCACGTCCACGCCGCCACCGGGCGCAGTCAGCGGGTCGCCGTTCGCGTCGACCAGCTCGACCGTCAGCGTCTCGCTGCCGCCGTCCTCGCTCAAGCTGCCGTCGGCGGCGGAGAGTTGAACGCGCGGCACGGTGGTGAAAGTCTGCCCCGTCCCCGTCCGCGCCGCGACGGTATCGGGATCACTGCCAGCCGCCGCCACGACACCGGCGTCGTACTGCAGGGCATATTCGACTCCGGCCGCGACCCCGCTCGTCGGCGCGATATCGATGGCGTCGCTGCCGTTCGTGGTGACCTCTCCGCCGGTCACATCCACGGTTATATCGCTCGCCCCGGCGGTTTGCGCCGCAAGCGTGATGTCGCCGGAACCGATGTCGATCGCCTGATCGAAGGTGAGCGTCAGCGTGTCGTTCAGGCCCACGCCCTCGGCGCCGTCCTTATTGAAACTGGTTTCTGTAACGTCGTTGTCGTCGACATCGTTGATGGTGACGCTGACGTTGAGATCCTGCCCATTGGTCGTCCCACCGTCCTCATCCTCGGCACGCAGCGTGAAGTTGTCATTCGTCGTCCCGTCGTCCGCGTCGACACCCGAAGCGTCGTAGGTCGCATCGGCGTCGGCCGGCGAGGCGGCGCTCGCCGGGGTGCTCACGCTGGCGCTCGTAACGTCGACCGTTCCCGCGCTCGGTGTCGTGGTTTCGCTGAGGCTCAGGGTTTGGCCCGAGTCGGGATCGCTGAGCTCGATCCGGTCGCCGAAGTCGAGGCTGCTGCCCTCATCGACGTTGAGGTTGATGGACGTGTTGTTGAACACCGGATCGTCGTTCACAGACGTAACCTGGATATCGAGGTTCACGCCGCTCGAGGCGACCGCCAAGGTCGTGTCGTCGGTCGTGGTGTTGAAAGTGTCGCCATTGGTGAAGCTCAGCGCGTCCGAATCATCGACAGCATGCACCGTGAGCCCGCCCGGCGTTCCGTTGTAGTCCGCCGCCGGATCGAAGCGAAACTCGCTCGCGGCATCCAGCAACAGCGCGTTGTCGTCCGACACGGCGCCGATCCCGGTCCAGGTCGACCCGCCGTCGGTCGAATATTCCCAGGTACCTTGTGAAGCCGTGCTGGCGTTCTCGGTAACGGCCACGCCGGCAAGCGAATCGCCGTCCGGATCCGAGAACGTCCCACTGAAGAGACTGGTCACTGTTTCGCCCGCGGGGGCGCTCGCATCCTCGGCGATGGAGGTGAGACTTTGCCCGGCCCCCAAGCTTGGTGCGTCGTTCAGGCCGTTGATCGTGACGGTGACCGTCTGTGTCGCCGTGTTTCCGGCTTCGTCCTCGACCGTCACCGAGACGGCAGAGGTCTCGCTGCCGGTGCTCGGTAGGGATTCGAAGTCTCCATTCGGATCGAAACCAACAGTACCGTCGGATTGAATGGTGAACTTACCGCCGTTGCCGCCGGTGATGCTGCTGCCGACATTGCCACTACCACCCTCGACCTTCGTGACCGTCAGGCCGGCGGGTGTGTTGCTGGTGTTGTCGCTGTCGTTCGACCGCAGGTCGTTGACGACTGTAGCGCTGCCATCGTCTTCGCTCACCGAAACGGAATCGTCCGAAAGCGTCGGCGCCGTGTTGTCGATGGTGAACTTTGACCCGCTGATAAAGCTGCCGTCACCGGCGTCGCTCGTGCCGACGCCGCCGAGCGGGACGCTGTTACCGTTGGTGATGTTGTCGGCATCGTTGACATCCAGGCCCAGCGTGCCGTCGCCGGTGACGTTTTTGACCGTGACCGTTCGCGAGGTTCCGCTGCCCGTGACGCTGTCAATCGTGGCGCCTGAAGTGACTCCGCTATCACCGGTAAGTTCAAAATCGTCCTTGGGTACCGTGAGGCCGCTGGTGCCGTCGCTAAAGGAGACGTCGAATTCCACGGTTTCCGCGTTGGTGGGCGTGCTGCCGGGCGTACTGCCGCGGGTGATCGTCGATACCTCCGGCGCGTCCTGGACATCGACGTCGACCGTGATGATGTCGTTACCGCCGTTCCCGTCGGCCACCTCGATATCGAAGCTGTCGCTGCCGTCGTCGTCCGACAACGGCTCATAGGTGAGGCCGGAGGGGTCCACGCCCGTACTGGTGGTGCCGCTTTCCGTGGCTGGAAAACCCGACAGGCTTCCGTTGGAGGGGGCGGCCGAGACGGTAAAGTCAAGCGCGTCGTCGTCCCCATCGGAGGCGGTAAGCAGGCTATCGATCGACGTCGCCGCCGCGTCCTCGGCGATGGTCAAGCTTGTCGAGGCGCCGTTGTCGAAGATGGGGGCCGCATTGGGTAGGACCGGATCGGCAATTTCCAAAGAGTCAAAGAAAAAGTGGATAGGGGCGTCGGTATTTTGCGGTGTAATTCGAAATTCATCTATGTTCTCAAACCCACCAGCCGAATCAAAATCAATATTATAAACTTGATTATTATTCATTAACAAAGAGTGCGTTCCGACCGCCGAACCACCGTCTTTGTGCCCGGAAAAATTTATGGTTTGTGAGGAAAATGATTGCATCACCATCCCCATTGAAGATATTTTGAACTCCGATCCATCATTACTTTTGAAAGAAAGCTGGTTCCACGTTACAAATGTTCCAACGGGTTCCTGTTCAGCGACTCGAAGCGCCATATCGTTGGTGTCGGAAGAGAGACCTGAGCCAACAATGTGCGTGTCCGTAGTGATCTGGGCATCCGGCTGGTTATTGGAACTAGAGGTGTTCAAATCGAGACCGGAAGAGAGGATATCGGTTGCGGAAGGGTCAACACTCGGACCGGCAATATCCACTTTTGACGAGCCAAACTCAATCGTGCCCCGGGTTGGAGAGCCAAGTGTCCCCGTATATTCGGCAAACGTGGCAAAAAGCGCTTGCGACGTAACGGCGCCCGTGATGGTTTGCAAAGCCCAGTCGCCAACTTTTTCCGCCGCCCCGGTCGGCGTTTTCGAGGCGGCGACCGTGCGCCCAAGGGTGGATTCCAAACGCACGATAAAGTTGCGGCCGTGCGCGCCCTTGGCCACCTCACAGCCGTAGAGCATCAGGTGACCAGCACCAGCCAGGGCGCCGCGCAAAGCAGGCGCATACGGAGTTGGAAGCGTGTGCTCGGACAATATCGTTCCGCCGAGAAACACTTTGCCCGGCGCCCCGTGCGAGACGATGTGCAGCGCGTCCAGGTCACGATACCCGGCCAGATGCGTCGCGATCTCGGCGAGCCCGTCGCCGTCCGGCGAGAGTACGTGATAGGCGACACCGGGGCGCAGGCCGTCGATCAGGGTCTGCATGTCCGGCACGTCGGCGGCGAAGAACGCGACCTCGCGCACGTGGGCGGTATGGGGAGCGGCGGGCAGCGTCGGGGCGGTCATGGCGGAATCTCCTTCCGGCGGGCATCGCGTCCCGCTTGGCGCGGTCAGCCAAGGGACACACGTATCTGGAGCAGGAATCTGTTGCGCAACCCCTTAATCTTGAGTTAATTTACTTTTAACATTTATGTGTCGCGCGGGGCGCATCCCGGCCTTTTCGCCAGACGCGGCGCTCGCGGCCTCATGTTGCGACAGGCTCAACATGAGCCCGCGTTCGGCCAAGATTTTCGCGATATCCGGTCTCACCCGGAGCTTGTCGGACACGACGTGCGTGACCCCCGGCCACCCGGCATGAGACCCGTTTCGCCGTCGGTTGGGCGAACCGCGTCAAAATGGGGACGACGCGGCCGCCCCCTCTCGCTCGGGTCACGTGTGCTGCGCGCCGTGGCCCTCGGTCTGGGCGGTGAACTGCATGTCCAGCAGGCTCTGGACGAAGTCCGGCCCGCCGTCGACGAGCTGCAGCTCCCAGCGGTTGGCGTCGTGCAGCCGG
>CAJXKW010000023.1 GCA_913055855.1 uncultured Limimonas sp.
CGCGCGGGCACGCGCAGTTCGGCGATACACTCGCCAACGTCTTCGGCCGTCATGGTTCGGGTCCTGCAATGCGCATGAGCGTCAGGTCGTCCCCGGGCGCCCGCTCCACGGGCGCGAGCTCGGCGATCACGCGGTCGAGGACCTCGGGTGCGGATGCCCCCCCCACCTCAGCGGCGTAGGGGCGCTGGGCCCCCCCCTCGGCGCCCAGGAATTCGCGGGCCGAAATCCGGGTCTCGGTCAAGCCGTCGGTAAACAGGTAGAGCCGGCTGCCGTGAAGATCGAGGTGCAGGGATTCGACGGCGGGATCGCGGAACAGCCCTTCCACGAGACCGAGCGGCGGGGTCTGGGCGGCGTGCCACTGCATCGCGTCGGCCAGATCGGCGCTACCGGCCCGGGCGGGTACCTGCAGCGCCGGTTCGTGACCCGCGTTTGCCAGGGTCAGCCATCCGCTTGTAGGGGCGTAGACGCCACAGGTCATGGTCACGAACATGCCAAAGGCGGCGGTGTCCAAAAGCTCCGCATTGATCGCGCCGAGCACGGTCGCCGGATCCTCGGCCGTCTTGGCGATGTAGCGGAACAGGCTCGTGGTGCGCGCCATCATCAGGGCCGCGTTGATGCCTTTGCCCGCGACGTCGCCGATGGCGAACCAGATGCGCCCGTCGCTGAGTTCAAGGATGTCGAAGAAATCGCCCGAAACCTCGCGCGCCGGCACATTCCGCCCGTGAATGGGAAAGCTTGGCTCACGCGGGTCGGGCAGGAAGCTTTTCTGGATCTGCGCGGCCAGCGCCAGTTCGCGCTGGAGCCCCCCCTGCGCCGCCATGGCCTCGGCGTTGCGCGCGTTGATAAGCGCCAGGCCGGCGGCAGCCGCGAGCGCTTCGAGCAAACGCGCATCATCGTTGTCGAAGCTGTCCGCGCCGCGTTTGTTGATCAGCTCGATCGCACCCAGCGTCTCCGACTGCACGCGCAACGGCGCGGCCAGGATGGAGCGTGTGGTGAACCCGGTCGCGCGGTCGATCTCGGCGCCGAAGTCCGGATCCTTCGCCGTGTTCGCGACCAGTTGCGGCCTGGCGTGCTGCACGGTTCGTCCGACGACTCCGGCGCTGCCGTGCAGGCGCACGCCCTTGATGTCCACCGGACCTGTGCAGGCGCGGCAAACGAGGTCGCCCGTGGTGTGCTCGAGCACGAACAATGAGGCACCTTCGGCGCGGAGCCTGCTCGCGATGCGCGCCAGGCCGTGCGCCAGGGCCTCGTCGATGTCGCGGCTGTCGGCGAAATCGCGCGTCATGTCCGCGACCAGGGACAAATGGTCGCGAGGTTCCGGGTCGTTGGGCTGTGCCGTGTCGTGCATGGGTCGATGTCCGCCTCGCACCTTGCAAAGAATGGTATCCGAACCACAATATCCTGGGCAAGCCGCGGCCGGATGACGTCAATACGACCTGACATCCGCCCGCCCATCCATCCTGGCGAATGCGGGAAGGCGCGCATGATCGTCGAACTGGGCCACTTTGCGCTGATCCTGGCACTGGTCGTCGCCGGAGGTCAGGCGATCCTTCCCATGTGGGGCGCCACCAAAGGGTATCCACGCCTCATGGCGGTGGGCTCGCAGGCCGCGTACATCCAGCTCGTGCTAATCGTCGTGGCTTTCCTGGCGCTGATGTACGCGTACGTGACCAGCGACTTCACCGTCCTGAACGTGGCGAAGAATTCCCACTCGCTGCAGCCCATGCTCTACAAAATCAGCGGCGTGTGGGGGAACCACGAGGGCTCGCTGGTCCTCTGGGTGCTCATCCTTGCCCTGTTCGGCGCCATCGTGGCGGCCTTCGGCCGCAACCTGCCGCCCGGCCTGAAGGCGCGTACGCTGGCCGTGCAGGGCATGATCGCCTTCGGCTTTCTGCTTTTCGCCGTGGTGACGTCCAACCCGTTCAAGCGCATCTTCCCGCCGCCGGAGAACGGGCAGCAGCTCAACCCGCTGCTCCAGGACCCCGGCCTCGCGTTCCACCCGCCCATGCTCTACACGGGGTATGTGGGCTTTTCGATCGTGTTCTCCTTCGCCGTCGCGGCGCTGATCGAAGGCCGCGTTGACGCGGCGTGGGCGCGCTGGGTGCGGCCCTGGACGCTGCTTGCGTGGATCTTCCTCACCTTCGGTATCGCCCTGGGAAGCTGGTGGGCGTATTACGAACTCGGCTGGGGTGGCTGGTGGTACTGGGATCCGGTGGAGAACGCCTCCCTGATCCCGTGGCTGTCCGGGACGGCGCTGCTGCACTCGGCGATCGTCGTGGAAAAGCGCGACGCTCTGAAGACCTGGACCATCCTGCTCGCGATCGTGACCTTCGGCATGAGCCTGATCGGCACCTTCCTGGTGCGCTCGGGCGTGCTCACCAGCGTTCACGCCTTCGCCACGGACCCGGACCGCGGCATCTTCATCCTGGGGCTGTTGGTCATCGCCATCGGCGGCAGCCTGAGCCTCTACGCCTGGCGTGCGCCCACGCTGAAGGGCGGCGGGCTGTTCGCCCCGATCAGCCGCGAAGGCTCGTTGGTGCTGAACAACCTGCTGCTGGCGACGGCGACGACGACGGTGCTGCTGGGCACGCTCTATCCGCTGTTCATGGAGGCTTTGGGCGGCGGCAAGGTCTCGGTCGGCCCGCCGTACTTCAACGCCACCTTCATTCCGCTGATGCTGCCCATGATCGCCGCGCTGGGGATCGGGCCGATGCTCGCCTGGAAGCGCGGCGACCTGAAGGGTGTGCTCATGCGCCTGAAGGTCGCCTTCGCCCTGACCGTGGCGACGGCGGTGATCTTCGGCGTGGTGCTCTGGGGCCGGAGCATCTTCGGCGTCCTGGGCCTCGCGCTCGCCGTCTGGCTGGGTGCGGCCGTGCTCACCGAGTTCGCCGAGCGCGTCGGCGTGCGCAAGGGCGGCGGTCCCGCGGACTGGTGGCGGCGCGCGAAGAGCCTGCCGCGCGCCAGCTACGGCATGACCGTGGCGCACCTGGGGTTGGCCGTGGCCATCGTGGGCATGACCGGCTCGACGCTCTGGGAAAAGGAATCCATCCAGACGATGCAGCCGGGCGACAGCGTCACGGTGAGCGGCTACACCTATACCTTCCAGGGCGCCGAGATGGTCGAGGGCCAGAACTACGACGCCCTTCGGGGACACTTCACCGTGTCCTCGGGTGATGAGGTCATCGCCCGCATGGCCCCGGAGAAGCGCAAGTACATGGTGAGCGGCCGGACGACCACAGAGGCGGCGATCCGGACCCGGCCGCTGGGCGACCTTTTCGCCGTGATCGGCGATCCGCAGGAGAATGGCGGGTTTGTCACGCGCCTGTACTTCAAGCCCGTGGTCGCCTGGATCTGGATGGGCACCTTCCTCATGGGCCTGGGCGGTATGGTCAGCCTGACCGACCGCCGCCTGCGCATCGGCGTGCCCCAGCGCAGCCGGCGCCAGCGTGGGGGTGCGGCGGCACCGCCCAGCGCCGCGCCGGCCGGGCCGGAGCGTTAGCGTGCGCCCGGCCCGATACCCAGATGCGGGGCGGAGCATGTACGGCAACCGATGGGGACAGGCGCGCATGATGACGCTGAGACGGCTCCTGGCGGCGCTCGTGCTGTGCGTCGCGACCGGTCCGGCGCTGGCCGTGCAGCCGGACGAGATGCTCGACGACCCGCAAAAGGAGCAGCGGGCGCAGGAACTCGGCGAGCATATCCGTTGTCTGGTTTGTCAGAACCAGGCGATCGAGGAGTCGAACGCGCCGCTCGCCGCGGACATGCGCCAGGTCGTCCGCGAGCGAATCAAGGCCGGGGACAGCAACCAGGAGATTAAGGCGTATCTGACCGAGCGCTATGGCGACTTCGTGCTGCTGAAGCCGCCCATGAAGCCGGCCACCTACGCCCTCTGGTACGGCCCGTTCGTCGTGGTGGCGCTGGGCGCCCTCGGGGTGGCGGTGTACTTCCGCCGCCGGCGGGCCGCGGCCAGCGCGGCGACCGACCGGCTCTCGCCCGAGGAGGAGCGGCGCTTGCGCGAAGTGCTTAAGGAGCGTGACGAGGCGACATGATGTTCTGGGCCCTGGCCGCCGTTCTCGCCCTGCTGGTCCTGGCGGGCGTTCTGTATCCCCTGCTGCGCGATCCGGGCCGGCAGGCGCGCAGCGCCGAATACGACCTGGCCGTCTACAACGACCAGCTTGCCGAGGTGGAACACAACCGCGAGCAGGGGCTGATCGGCGAGCAGGAGGCCGAGGCCGCCCGGGCGGAGATCGGTCGGCGCATCCTGGAGGCCGACCGCCGGCGCCAGCGCGCTGAGGCTGCGCCCGCCACGGGACGTTGGCCGGTGCGCGCCGGGGTTGCCGTGATCGTGGCCGCCGTGGCCGGATCCTTCGGCATGTACGTTCAATACGGCGAGCCGGGGAAGAAATCGGTCCCGTTCGCCGAGCGCGACGTTCCCAAGACGCGCGAAGCCATCGCCCAAGCGGGCGGTGCTGCGACCCAGGGCGGCCCCGGGATGGGCGCCGCCATGGGCGGTGGCCAGGGCGGCAGCGCTGCCGCCGGCACGGGTGGCGGAACCGCCGGGAGCGGGGCTTCGGACGATGGGTCGTCCGGCGGAATGCCGGACATCGATACGGCGGAGAAGCGCCTCGCTGAACGCCTGGAGAAGAACCCCGAGAACGTCCAGGGGTGGCTGCTGCTCGCGCGCACGCGCATGCAGCAGCAGAACTACACCGGCGCGCGTGATGCCTTCGCCAAGGCGCACGACCTTCGTCCTGAGAACACGCGTATCACCGCCGGTTACGCCGAATCCATCGTGCTTGCCAACCAGGGTATGGTGAACCCGAAGGCGGAAAAGCTGTTCAAGCGGGCGCACGCGGCGAACCCGGAAGATCCCCAGGCGAACCACTATCTCGCGCTTGCCGATTTCCAGGCGGGCGAGGTGGAGGCCGCGCTCGAGCGCTGGAAGCAGATGGTGGCGAATGCGGAAGCCGGTGCGCCGTGGCTGGACATGGTCAAGCAGCACATGGCGGCCGCGGAACGCCAGCTCGACATGGAACCCGGCAGCACCTACGCCGAGGTCAAGCCCGAACCGGCGGAGGAGACGCAAACGGCGCAAAACGGCGGCGGCCAGGACAATGCCGGCAGCGCCGCGGACGGGGATGGGGATTCCAACCGGCGCGCCGGGCCGACGCAGGAGCAGATGGCCGCGGCCGAGGACATGTCGCCGGAGGCGCGCAAGGAGATGGTCCGGGGCATGGTCGACCGGCTGTCCAAGCGTCTGGAGGACAATCCCGACGACGTAGAGGGCTGGCTGCGTCTGGCGCGGTCCTACCGCGTGCTGGAAAAGCCGGAGAAAGCGCGCGATGCGCTTAAGCGCGCAAGCGATGTCGCGCCCGAGAACGTTCAGGTCCTGGTGCGCTACGCTCGCGCCATTCGCGCCGTGGAGAACAAGCAGACGCCCAAGTCGCTGGAGATTTCCCAGCGCATCCTGGAACTCGACGGCGATCACCCCGAGGCGTTGTGGTTCGTCGGCCTGCACGAGGCGCGCCAGGGCAACCGCGAGAAGGCCCGCGACCTGTTCGACAAGGCGCTCGCCAAGCTCCCGGATACGCCGCAGACCGCGGAACTGCGCCGGCGGGCCGAGCGCATCGTCGGCGAGGGCGACAGCTAACCGGCGGGCGCGGCGCGTTCGATGCCGTTCCTGAACCGCAACCGCCGGCGCGCGATCGGCGGATCGCTCGCCGGTGTGCTCGGCGGCGCGGCGCTGGCAACGGGGCTGTGGCCGGTTCTGGGCGATACGGGTGCGGCCGCGGCGCAGGCGCTGGTGCTGCTCGTGCCCGCGGGCGTGGTTTTCGCCCTGAGCCTGGGTGTGGCGCTAGCGCGCTTTATCACGCAGGTCGTCGATCCGCTGGCGCCCATGCGCGCGCCGCGGCCGATGGGGGTGATCCAGCGCACGCTGACCAATTCGCTGGAGCAGGGCTTTGTGTTTGCGGCGGCCGGGAGTGTGCTGGTGCAGGCGCCGGCACCCTGGACACCCGGCGCCGCAGCCGTGCTCGCCGCGACATTCGGCGCCGGCCGGCTCGCGTTCCTGTTTGGTTATCTTCACTCGACCTTCGGCCGCGGCCCCGGTATGGCGGCGACGTTCCTGGCCAACGCCGCGGCGGGTGGGCTCGCCGTTGTCGGACTTTCTCTATAGAACGTCAGTCCGGCAGGTCCCGGACACGGGACCTGCCGGACTATGACACGGATGGAAGGTCCGCCGGGGCCGAGCTGCCCGACGGTTATTGCCGCAAGGCGCGGGGTATCAGCCCATGCGCCCGTGGCAGTGCTTGAACTTCTTGCCACTGCCGCAGGGGCAGGGGGCATTGCGCCCGACCTTGCCCCAGGTCGCGGGGTCGTTGGCGTCGAAGGCGACCTGCGCATGGCCGGAACCGCGCCGCTGGCCCGCGGGCTGTTGCGGCGCCGGCCCGTCGGTGCCCGTTGCGGCGAGCTGCGCCGGCTCGGCCTGTGACCCGATGTCCGCCTCGGCATCGGCCGCGACGCTGACCATGGACGCCTCGTCCTCGACACCGGAGGTCGCCTGGCGCGGGATCGTTGCCTCCTCGGGCGTCTGCGCCTGGATCTCGACGTGGGACAGGATCGCCGTGGTCTCCTCGCGCACCGCCGCCAGCATCTGCTGGAACAGGTCGAAGGCCTCTTGCTGGTACTCGTTCAGCGGGTTGCGCTGGGCGAAGGCGCGCAGGCCGATGCCGTGACGCAGGTGGTCCAGGGTGAGCAGGTGCTCCTTCCACTTCTTGTCGAGGGTGTGGAGCACGATCTGCTTCTCCGCCTGGCGCATGATCGCGGGGCCGTAGTTCGCCGCCTTTTCCGCCATGTGCCGGTCGGACGCCTTGACGACGCGCTCGCGGATCTCGCTGTCCGCGATTCCCTCTTCCTTGGCCCAGTCGTGCACGGGCAGATCGAGGGCGAGCACGCGCATGCACTCTTCGTGCAGGGAATCCAGCTCCCACTGCTCGGGGTAGGCCTTCTCCGGCACGTAGCGCGCGATCATGTCGTCGATGGTCTGATAGCGCATGTCCACGACCGTGTCGTGGACGTCCTCCGACGCCATAAGTTCCTTGCGCTGGTCGTAGATGACCTTGCGCTGATCGTTCATGACGTCGTCGAACTTCAACAGGTTCTTGCGGATGTCAAAGTTGCGCGCCTCGACCTTGGACTGCGCCTTTTCCAGCGCCTTGTTCACCCATTTGTGGGTGATGGCCTCGCCTTCCTGGATGCCCAGGCGCTCCAGCATGCTGTCCATGCGCTCGGAGCCGAAGATGCGCATCAGGTCGTCTTCGAGCGAGAGGTAGAACTCCGAGGTGCCGGGATCGCCCTGACGTCCCGAACGGCCGCGCAACTGGTTGTCGATGCGGCGGCTCTCGTGGCGCTCGGTGCCCAGGACGAACAGGCCGCCCGCCTTGACGACCTCCTCGTGTTTGCGCTTGCAGTCCTCGATGATTTCCTGCGCCTTGCGCTGGCGTTCGGCGTCGTCGGCGATCTCCGAGGTTTCCTGCTCGATGCGCATCTCCGGATTGCCGCCGAGCTGGATGTCCGTGCCGCGACCCGCCATATTCGTGGCGATGGTCACCGCGCCGGGCGTACCCGCCTGCGCAATGATGTAGGCCTCCTGCTCGTGGTAGCGCGCGTTGAGCACATGGTGCGGAATGCCGCGCTCCTTGAGCATCCTGGAGAGGGTCTCGGACTTCTCGATGGAGACCGTGCCCACCAGAACCGGCTGCTTGCGGCTGTGGCAGTCCTCGATGCGGTCGAGGATGGCGTTGTACTTTTCGTTCGCCGTCCGGTAGACCACGTCGTCCAGATCCTCGCGGATCATGGGTTTGTTCGTGGGCACCTCGGCGCATTCGAGATTGTAGATCTCGGCGAACTCGCCGGCCTCGGTCATGGCCGTCCCGGTCATGCCGGCGAGCTTGGGATACATCCGGAAGAAGTTCTGGAACGTGATGGAGGCCAGGGTCTGGTTCTCGTGCTGGATGGGCACGCTTTCCTTTGCCTCCAGCGCCTGGTGCAGGCCGTCGGAGAAGCGCCGGCCCTCCATCATGCGACCGGTGAACTCGTCGATGATGACGACCTTGCCGTCCTTGACGATGTAGTCCCGGTCGCGCTCGAACAGCGTGTGCGCACGCAACGCTTGGTTGACGTGGTGCAGCAGCGAAACGTTCTGGATATCGTAAAGCGACGTGCCCTCGGTCATCAGGCCGTTGGCCGTGGCCAGCTCCTCGATCCGGCTGGTACCGGGTTCGGTCAGCGTGACCGCCCGCGCCTTCTCGTCGAGTTCGTAGTGATCCCTGCTCAGGTGCGGGATGAGCCGGTCCGCCGCCTCGTACATCTGCGACGAATCCTCGGCCGGGCCCGAGATGACCAGCGGCGTGCGCGCCTCGTCGATAAGGATGGAATCCACCTCGTCGACGATGGCGTAGTAGTAGTCGCGCTGGACCATGTCTTCGAGTTCGAACTTCATGTTGTCGCGAAGATAATCGAAGCCGAACTCGTTGTTGGTGCCGTAAACGACGTCACAGGCATACACGCGGCGGCGCTCGCCGTCGGGCATGCCGTGCGTGATGCATCCGACGGAAAGCCCCAGGAAGCGGTAGATCTGCCCCATCCATTCGGCGTCGCGGTGGGCGAGGTAGTCGTTGACCGTCACCACGTGCACGCTATTGCCTGTCAGGGCGTTGAGATAGATGGGGAGCGTAGAGACGAGCGTCTTGCCTTCACCCGTCTTCATCTCGGCGATCATGCCTTTGTGCAGGATCATGCCGCCGAGGAGCTGCACGTCGAAGTGGCGCTGTCCCAGGGTGCGCTTGGCCGCTTCGCGAACCGTGGCGAAGGCGTCGACGAGCAGGTCATCCAGCCGGGCGCCGTTGGCGAGCTGCTGCTTGAACGCGTCGGTGCGCGCGCGCAGCTCGGCGTCGGAGAGCGCCTCCAGCTCGGATTCCTTGTTGTTGATCGCGTCGACGGTGGGGCGCAGATTTTTGAGAAAGCGCTCGTTCGCGGTGCCGAAGAGCCGCTTGGCAAGGGCGCCGATCATCGAAAAAGACCTCTGAAGCAAATAGCAGGAATGGGCCGCCGGCAGCGCAGGGGCAAGACGTAGGGAACCCGTACACGGCTGTCAATCCAAACGCGGCAACGCGTCCCGCGCGTACGCCGATATCCGGTGCCCTCCGCTGTCGGTCGTGGCGCCGCCCGAACCGGGGCGCGGGGACAGCCGCCGTGGCGACGGGGTTGAGTGCCGTGCGGGCATGGTGCATCAATGCCGCACGCATGCGCGTCCATCCGGCGCGCTCGCGTTGCCGGCGGGCGCCCAGGGGCGCCGGCCGACGCGGGCGGCCTGCGGGACACGCCCATTCACGATAGCAGAGGAACACGCTCGATGCATGTGCTTCGCACCAAGGCCGCCGGGCTTTGTTTTGCCGCCGTCCTGGCCGCGCCGGCGATGGCCGCGGCCCAGTCCGGCAGCGGCGACGGCGCCTCGGCGGAGAAGGCCAACCCGGTCGTCGCCGTGGTCAACGGCGAGGAAATCCGCTTCCAGGAGGTGAAAGAGTCCGCCAAGGACCTGCCGCCGCAGTACCAAAAGCAGTTCAATCGCATCTTCCCCGCGCTTCTGGACCGCGTGGTGGACATGCGCCTGTTGGGCGCGAAGGCGAAGGACGCTGGCCTTGCCCAGGACCCGGAGGTGAAGGAACGGGTCGCCGAGGCACGCAAACAGATCATGAGTCAGGTCTACCTGGAGCGGAAGCGCGAGGAGCGCATCACCGATGCGCGCCTGGAAAAAGCGTACAAGGACTATCGCAAGAAGAATCCGCCGCGCGACCAGGTCCGCGCCCGCCACATCCTGGTTAAGAAGGAAGACAAGGCGCAAAACCTGATCGACCAGCTCGACGGCGGGGCGGATTTCGTCAAGCTCGCCAAGGAGCACTCCACCGGGCCCTCCGGCAAGAAGGGCGGTGATCTGGGCTTCTTCGGCCGGGACAAGATGGTCGAGCCGTTCACCAAGGCCGCGTTCAAGCTGGATAGCGGCGAGTACACCAGCGAGCCGGTGAAGACCCAGTTCGGCTGGCACGTCATCAAGGTCGAGGACAAGCGGCGCAAGGAGCCCAAGAGCTTCGCCGAGATGAAGCCGCAGCTCCGCCAGCAGCTCCGCCGGCAGGTCACGCAGGCCGTCCTCGACGACATGCGCAAGGGCGAGGACGTCAAGACCTTCCCCGAGCGGGCGCCGGGCGTGAGCGCCGGTCAGGGATCCGGCCAGCAGGGCGCCGGCTCGCAGTGATGGCCGTTGCCCGTCGAAGCACCCGGTTGAGGTGACACGGCATGACCCTGCCGCGATCCCCGCTGGCGCCTGGGGCCTTTCCCGAGATGCCAAGCGTTCCCGGCGTGCGCATGGCGACCGCCGCGTGCGGGGTGCGCTATCCGGGACGGCCGGATGTGGTGCTTTTCGAGCTTGCCGCCGGCGCCGCCATGGCGGGCGTGTTCACGCGCTCCGCCACGGCGGCCGCGCCGGTCCTGTGGTGCCGGCACGCCCTGCAGCAAAGCGGCGGCCGGGGCCGGGCGGTTCTGGTGAACGCGGGCAACGCCAATGCGTTCACCGGCCGGCGCGGCGAATTGGCCGTCAACGAAACGGTTGCCGCGGTTGCCGAGGCGCTCGGCTGTGAGGTCGAGTCGGTCTACCCCGCGTCCACCGGCGTCATCGGCGAGCCGCTACCGAGCGAGCGGATTACCGGCAACGTGCCCGGGCTCGCCGGGCATCTTTCGTCCGCCGGCTGGGCGGACGCGGCGGACGCCATCCGCACCACCGACACCTTTGCCAAGGGTGCGGCGCGTACCGTGCGGGTCGAGGGCGTCGACGTGACCCTGGCCGGGATCGCCAAGGGCTCGGGCATGATCCAGCCCGACATGGCGACCATGCTGAGTTTCGTCTTCACCGACGCCAACCTCGAGCCGGCGGCACTTCAGGCGCTGCTGGAGGATGCCAACGACCGCACGTTCAACTGCATCACGGTGGACGGCGACACCTCCACTTCGGATACGGTACTGCTGGCCGCCACGGGGCAGGCGGGGCACATGGCCATCGCCGACCCCATGGACGAGCGGCTTGCCGAATTCCGCGAAGCCCTGCTCGACCTGATGCGCGATCTCGCCCAGCAGGTCGTGCGCGACGGTGAGGGCGCGCAGAGGTTCGTGACCATCCGGGTGAGCGGTGCGCGCGACCGGCTCTCGGCGCGCCGCATCGGCTTCGCCATCGCCAATTCCCCCCTGGTCAAGACGGCCGTTGCCGGCCGCGACCCCAACTGGGGGCGCATCGTCATGGCCGTGGGCAAGGCGGGCGAGCCCGCGAACCGCGATCGGCTCGCCATCGCCATCGGCGGGATCGAGATCGCGCGGGCCGGCGAGCCCGTTCCCGACTACGACGAGACGCCGGTGCAGCAGCACATGGCCGGCCGCGAAATCGATATCGCCGTCGACGTGGGCGTGGGCGATGGCAGTGCCACCGTCTGGACTTGTGATCTCACCCACGGGTACGTCGACATCAACGCCGATTACCGAAGCTGACACGCCCATGGCCGACACACCCCCCGGCGATTGCTGGCACGCGGGCCATTCCCAGCCCGATGGCCCGGTGGACCTTGTGCTTGTCGCCGCCGGCGCGCTTGTGGACCCCGACGGGCGCGTGCTCATCACCACCCGCCCGCCGGGCAAGGCCATGGCGGGCCTGTGGGAGTTTCCGGGCGGCAAGGTGCATCCGGGCGAAACGCCCGAAGCGGCGCTGATCCGCGAGCTTCACGAGGAACTCGGCCTCGACACCCGCGCGAGCTGCTTCGCCCCGATCGCCTTCGCGTCGCACAGCTATCCCGATTTCCATCTGCTCATGCCGCTGTTCGCGTGCCGGGTGTGGAAGGGCACGCCGACCCCCCACGAGGGCCAGGAGCTGGCCTGGGTCTGGCCGGCGCGGCTGGGCGACTATCGCATGCCGCCCGCGGACGCGCCGCTGGTGGCGCTGCTGCGCGACCTGCTCTGATCCTGCCCGTTTACGGCTGGATCAGGATGGGCGTGCCGTCGGGCACACGCTTCCAGATCCGGTCCATTTCCGCGTTGGTCACGGCGATACAGCCGTTGGTCCAGTCCGCCTGGACATGGTGTTCGCCCATCCAGCGGTATTTCTCCGGCAGCCCGTGGATCATGATCCCGTCGCCCGGGTCGAGGTCGTGGCGCCGGGCGTAGCGGCGGTCGCGCGGCGCGGGGTAGGAGATGTGAATGGCGCGGTAATAGACGCTTTCCGGATTGCGCCAGTCGAGCACGTAGCGGCCCTCCGGCGTGCGCTGGTCGCCCCGGCGGCGCTTCGGCCCCACCGGCTCGCCCCCGAGGGCGATGGGATAGCGGGCGAACACGTTGCCGTCGGCGAGCAGGCGGAGTTCGCGCGCCGACTTGACCACGACCACTTTGTCCGCCGTGGGCGGTTCGGGCGGGCGCGGCACCCGCTTCGCCGCGCGGGCCGGCCGGGCAGGCTGCGGCTCGGCCGGTTCGGCCGAGGGCGCGATCGGCGCCCGGAGCGCCGCCCGATCCGCTTCCGTATAATAGCGGGGCGCCGTGCACGCGGTCATCGCCGCGATCAATGCCAGTGCCGTGACCGCGCGGGCGGCGGCGCGCTTCGCGCCGGGTATTCCGGTATGCGTGTGCAGACCGGCCACGTCATCCCCCAGCCGTGGTTACGGTATCCCCATCATCTTATGGGTTTGAAGGCTGACACGCCACTGGGGATGCGCCTTGCAGTAGGCGACGACGGCCTGCGTGTTGCGCTGCACCTCCGGGCCGTCCATGGGCTGGAGGAAGAAATGCGCGAAGGCCATGCTGGCGAACCGCTCGGGCTCGGCGCCGGTCTGGGGATAAACGAGCTTGATCTCGTCACCTTGGGTCTGGCGCAGCGTCGTGTTCGCCTTGGGGCTGACGCAGATCCAGTCGAGTCCCGCGGGGACGGGCAGGGTGCCGTTGGTCTCCACGGCCACCTCGAAGCCCTGCGCCCGTACCGCGGCGATCAGCGCCCCGTCGAGCTGCAGCAGGGGCTCGCCGCCGGTGCATACCACCAGCGGACGGCCGCCACCGTCCGCGGCTTGCCACGTGGCACCGATCGCGTCCGCCAGTGCGGCGGCCTCGGCGAACCGGCCGCCCCCAGGCCCGTCGGTGCCCACGAAGTCGGTATCGCAGAACTGGCAGACGGCATGCGGGCGGTCGCGCGCGAGTCCGGACCACAGGTTGCACCCGGCGAACCGGCAGAACACGGCCGCGCGGCCGGCATTCGCCCCTTCGCCCTGGACAGTGTAGAAGAGTTCTTTGACGCTATAGGCCATGACCGTGGCGGGTTCCGACTGCCGGACGGGTGCAGCCGGAACCTAGGGGCGCCCCCCTTTGCCCGCAATGCCGCGCGGCCGCCGGGGCCGGGGCAGTTCCGGTCAGGCGTGCACGCGCCGCGCCGCCGTGCCGGCGCTGCGTGTGGTCAGCGAACCGATATCCTCGGCGGGTGCGGTCCCACCGACCACGGGAAGCGCGAGTGTCACGCGCGTGCCTTCGCCTTCCTCGCTCTCCAGCATAAGCCGGCCGTGCTGCAACTCGGTCAGTTCCTTGGACAGGGCAAGCCCGAGGCCGGTGCCCTGGTAGCGGCGTCGGCTGTCGTTGTCCGCCTGGACGAAGGGCTTGAGGACCTTATCCTGTTGGTCGGCCGGGATGCCCACGCCGGAATCGCTGACCACCAGGCGCAGCGCCGGCTCAGCCGGGTCGTAGGTGGCGCTGACCTGGACGTGACCGCCCATGGGCGTGAACTTGATGGCATTGGAGAGCAGGTTCATCAGGATCTGCCGCAGCGCCCGGCGATCCGCCCAGATGTCTGGAACCTCCGGGGCCACGGTGGTGAACACGGTGACTTTCTGCCGGCTCGCGTCGTCGCTGACGCTGCGCCGGATCTCGTCGACAATGTCGCCCACCTGGATCTTCTCGGGCTCGATACGGTACTGCCCCGCGCCCACGCGCGACAGGTCCAGGACATCGTTGATGAGCGTCAGCAGGTGTTCGCCGCTTTGCCGGATGGTTCCCGCGTACTCGGCGTAGCGCTCGTCGCCCAGCGGGCCCAGCAGGCGCTGCTCGATGCTCTGGGCGAACCCCAGGATGATGTTGAGCGGCGTGCGCAGCTCGTGGCTCATGGTTGCCAGGAACCGGCTCTTGGCGAGATCGGATGCCTCGGCACGGTCGCGCGCGTCCGCGAGATCCCGGATGAGGCTTGTCCTGGCGGCGCGCATTTCCAGGAGTTCCCGGGTTTGGCGCGCCATGTTGAAGGCGACCGAGACCATCAGGACGGTGAAAACGAGGATGGCGCCGCCCAGCGCGACGCCGGTCACCGTTGCGTGCGCGGCCATGTAGCCGGCGACCGGCAGGGTCAGGGGCAGGGTGAACGCCATGAAGGCGGCGGGTACGGTCGCGGTGGCCGCCATGGATCCGGCCACGAGGCCGCTGATGAACACCCCCAGAAGCGTCACGAGATCATGGTGACCGAAGGAGATCACCAGGGGCAGACCGATGCCCCACCAGGCCCCGGCGAGGATGTTGCCGACGACGATGCGGCGCCGTGCGGGTATCGGGTTGTGGCCCGCGACAGCGGCGCGCCGGTCACGCATCCAGATCGCATAGCGCAGCACCTGAATGCCCAGGGAGCCGGCCGTCCAGACCGTCGCCGGCAGGCTCGCGCCCAGCCACCAGATCGTCGCCCCGATGAGGAGAGAGGCGACGCCATTGCCGATGAGCACCGCCGGCAGGTTGCGCAGAAGGACTTTCCACTGCTGGCGGGCGATCGCTTCGGCGTGGCGCTCGCCTTTCATTCGCCCCCTCCTGGAGCTGCTGGCGCACGTATGCCGGGGCGGACGGCGCCGGGCATGCGGCGCACGCCGCCCGGTCACCCGCCGAGCGGCGGCGCGTTCGGGCTAGATCAACCCGGATGATGGCGCGCCGAAGGCTAAAAAAACGTTGAAAGACGACCGAATGGTTGCGGAGTCACGCACGTGGCGTCAGGCAGCCGCCGGGGCCGAGCCGTCCCGAATCAGCCGCCAGATGCGCTCGGCCGTGGCCGGCATGTCCACATGCCGCACGCCGTACGGGGCCAGGGCATCGACCAGCGCGTTCATCACCGCCGGCGGCGCGCCGATGCAGCCGGCCTCGCCGGCGCCCTTGATGCCCAGCCAATTCGTCGTGCAGGGGATGTCCTCGACGAAGTGCACCTCGAAGCCGGGAAGGTCGTCGGCCCGCGGCATGGTGTAGTCCTGGAAGGTGCCCGTGACGAGCTGACCCGAGTCGGGTTCGTAGACGGTGTGCTCGTGGAGCGCCTGGCCGATGCCCTGCACCGTGCCGCCGTGGATCTGGCCGCGCAGCATGAGCGGGTTCATGACGGTTCCGCAGTCGTCCACCACGACGTAGCGCGTGACTTCCGGCACCCCGGTCGCCGCGTCGACCTCCACCTCGCAGACGTGGCAGCCGTTGGGGTAGGTCATGGGCGGCGCGTCGAATGTCGCCGTCTCGTCGATGCCGCCCTGCAGGTCCTCGGGCAGGTCCGTGCGCGCGCGGGCGTGCGCGAGTTCGGCAAACGTCACGCGTCGGTCGGTCCCCGCGATGGCCAATGCACCCTCGGTGACCTCGATGTCGTCCGGCGACGCTTCCAGGAGGAAGCCCGCCAGCTCCTTCATCCGGGTCACCGCTTTGTCGGTGACGGCCTCGGTGGCGCCGCCGCCCATGAGCAGCGAGCGCGAGCCGCCCGTGCCACCGCCGAAGGGCAGGCGCTCGCTGTCGCCCTGGCGCACCCGCACCTGCTCAGGGCGGATGCCCAGATGATCCCCGACGAGCTGGGCGTAGGCGGTCTCGTGGCCCTGGCCGTTGCTTTGCGTGCCCACATCGAGGGTTACGCCGCCGTCGTCGTCCAGGGTGAAGCGTGCGGCCTCGGAACCGATGCCGGCGCAGCACTCGATGTAGCTGGCGTGGCCCAGGCCCAGGAGCTTGCCCCGCCGGCGCGCCTCGGCCTTGCGCCGGTCGAGGCTGTCCGCCCCGGCCTGCTCGAGCGCCATGCGCTGCAGCCGCGGGAAGTCGCCGCTGTCGTAGGTCAGGCCAGTGATCGTGGTATAGGGCATGTCCGCGGGCTGGATGTAGTTGCGCTCGCGGAACGCCGAGGGCGCCATCCCCAGTTCGCGCGCGGTGGCGTCGACGAGGCGCTCGATCACGTAGGACGCCTCGGGCCGCCCCGCGCCGCGGTAGGCGTCGATGGGCACCGTGTTGGTGAAGACGCAGCGCGTGCGCGTGTAGAACGCCGGCACCCTGTACACCCCCGGCAGCATGGGGGCGCCCGCCTTGGTGGCGACGTAGACGGAGAAGTTCGACAGATAGGCGCCGAGGTTGGCCGTCGTCTCCACGCGCAGCGCCGTGATGTGCCCGTCCGTATCCACCGCCAGCGCGGCGTCCGTGACGTGATCCCGGCCCTGGTTGTCCGACTGGAAGCTCTCGCTGCGGCTGCCGGTCCAGGCGACCGGCCGGCCCAGGTCGCGCGCGGCGAACATGACCAGCACCTGTTCGGGGTAGAGGAAGAGCTTCATCCCGAAGCCGCCGCCAACGTCGGGCGTGTGCACCCGGATGCGCTCGCGCGGGACCTGGAAGATGCGGTCGGCGAGCTGGTCGCGCAGCGAGAAGACGCCCTGCGTGCCCGTGGTGAGGGTCCAGGTGGCGCTCGCCGAGTCGTACGCCGCCGTGGCCGCGCGCGGTTCCATGGAATTCGCCACCACGCGGTTGTTCACCAGGCGCAGCCGGGTCACGTGCGCAGCCTGCGCGAAGGCCGCGTCCACGGCGGCGCTGTCGCCGCTGTCCCAGTCCAGGCAGACGTTGTTGGGGGCGGCGTCGTAGACGCGCGGCGCATCCGCGGCGAGCGCGCCCGCCGTGTCGACGACGTGGTGGCGCTCGGCGTAGGCGACGTCGACGAGCTCGGCGGCGTCCGCGGCGGCCTGAGGGGACTCCGCAACCACGGCGGCGACCGGATCGCCCACGTGGCGCACGGTGCCGCGCGCCAGGGCGGGGTGCCCGGGGGCGACCGGGCGGGTCCCGTCGCGGCCCGTGATGAAGGCGGCGAAGCAAGGGATGTCCTGGATGCCGGCGGCGTCCAGGTCGGCCACGGTATAGACGGCGAGGACACCGGGTGCGGCGCGCGCAGCTTCAGTGTCGATGCGGGTGATGTCGGCGTGCGCGTGCGGGCTGCGGACTAGTGCCAGGGCCGCCGCGCCCGCGGGCCGGGTGTCGTCGGTGTAGCGGCCGCGGCCGCGCAGCAGGCGATGATCCTCGACGCGCGTGATGTTCTGGCCGACGCCGAACTGACCCATGTCTGCCCTCCCGGTTTCAACGGCGTTCGCATCCCCGCGGATGCGCCGCGGGCCGGCCGCGAGGATCGGTCGGATCGCCGCCATCGGCAAGCGGCGAGCGCGAGTCGCGTTGCCGGCGGGGGCGGCGCGCAGGCGTGCTTGACGTGGTGTTGCCCTGTGACCACATGTTGTGCAAGCGGCGCCCCCGGGGGGCCGCGACGTGGGTCGCCGGCGATCGGGGCCCGGACGCCATCGGCGCCTTGCTCGACCGAGGAGGCTCGGCGATGTCACGCGTTTCGGTTTTCAACAGCCCGCTTCTGCTCGGGTTCGAGCATTTCGAACGCGCGCTCGATCGGGTGTCGAAAACGGCGAGCGACGGCTATCCACCCTACAATATCGAACGCATCGGCGAGGACCATCTTCGTATCACGCTGGCTGTCGCGGGTTTCGGCCCGGACGATCTCGAGGTTCGGGTGGAGGACACCCAGCTCGTGATTCGCGGGCGCCAGAGCGAAAACGAGGATCCCAATCGGGTTTTCCTCTACCGCGGCATTGCCGGGCGCCAGTTTCAGCGCAGTTTCGTGCTGTCGGAAGGGATCGAGGTCATCGGCGCGAGCCTGGACAACGGCCTGCTGCACGTGGATATGCAGCGGATCAAACCGGAGCCGCAGGTGCGCACGGTGCAGATCGACACCACCGGCTCGGCCCGCCGGAACATTGCCCCGCGCCGGGAAAGCGGCGAGCATGCGCACAGTGGCCGCGGACGCGGCCGGGACGGCGAGACGCAGCCGGCGAACGGCGGCCGCGCCTCGCGTGACTGACGCCGGCCCGTCGGGCAGGGCGAACAACTGCCTGGAAAGGAGTTGACATCATGCAGAACCTGCACACCCAGGAACGCTTCACGGTCCAGGACCTGGCCGCGTGGGGCGTGAACGACGTCGCGTACGTCAAGACGGTCTACAAGGATGACGGCACGGCGAACTACGCCATTCACGCCGCCGACGGGACCCAGATGGCGACGATGAACGATCGCGAGACCGCCTTCGCCGCCGTGCGCCAGAACGACCTCGAGCCGGTAAGCGTCCATTGACAACGCGGGCGCGGCCCCGCCGGCCGCGCCCGGCCAATGTCGTCGCACCGATCCGCCCCGTATCGCGCGTCAGGCGGCGCGACTGGTGTTCGCCTGGGTGAGAATGGCGTAGATCGCGTCGGCGCTTTCCGTACCGCGCAGCTTTTCGCAAATCGTACGATCGCGCAGCACGCGCGAGATTCGGGCGAGCGCCTTGAGGTGGTCGGCGCCTGCGCCCTCCGGCGCCAGCAGCACACAAATCAGATCCACCGGCTGCTCGTCGATGGCATCGAAGTCGACGGGTGCCTCGAGCCGCGCGAACAGCGCGGTCAGCCGGTTCAACTCGGGCAATTTGCCGTGTGGAATGGCGACGCCGTTGCCCACACCGGTGGTGCCCAGCCGCTCGCGCTCGATCAGGACCTCGAAGATCCGGCGCTCGGCCACACCCGTGCGTCCGGCGGCGCGCCGGGCCAGTTCCTGCAGGGCCTGCTTCTTGCTCGTGGCGCGCAGGTTCGGAACGACGCCTTCCGGACGGATCAGATCAGCGATCTCCATACTGGCTCACTCCTGCCGGCGCGGCCGTGTCGTCCGCGCACGAATGCTTGCCTGGGACGCCCGAAGCGGCCGGTGCAGCCGCCGCGGGCCATGTTGCAGCGCACCATCTCCGAGTTCGCCGGTACGGAACACGATCGCCCCAGCTTGCGCAAGGGCCGATCATCCGCGTCCGCCGCATTCCCGCCGTCTTACCGTGCCGGGCCGGCGGATGTCCTGTGGTTCGGGGCGATGTAAAGCTGGCGTTGCGCATTCTGTCGTTGCCCTGTGCGACACCATCGGGGCTCCGCCCGACATCGCAGCCGTGGCTGCGGATGCGCAGCATCGTCCGGGTCGTGCCGCATTGCCTGCGGAACCCGTGTCATGCCGGCAATCTGTTGAACGGATACGGTCCTTCGGCCGAGCCGTACACCCACGTTGCGGTGCGGCGTGCCGGGTCGTCGCCGACCGGCGCGTCGTAACGTGTCCGGAATTCTTAAAAGAGTATGCCCGGCCCGAGAGGGTGTCAACGCCCCGACGTCAGGCTTGAACGGCCTTTGCACGTTTGCGCCGGCTGGATGAAGGGATTTTCATGCCCTCGCGGTACTTGGCGACCGTGCGCCGGGCGACGTCGATGCCCTCGCGCTTGAGCAGCGTCACGAGCTGCTCGTCGGAGAGCACGGCGTCGGGCGTTTCGGAATCGATCAGCGTCTTGATCCGGTGCCGCACCGCCTCGGCGGAATGGCTGGCCGCCCCGTCCGCGCCCGCAATGGCGGTGCTGAAGAAATACTTCAGCTCGAAAATGCCGCGCGGCGAGGCGATATACTTGTTGGCGGTCACCCGGCTCACCGTGGATTCGTGCATGCCGATCGCCTCGGCGATCTCGCGCAGCGTCATGGGCCGCAAGTGCGCCACCCCATGGCGGAAGAACATGTCCTGCTGCCGGGCGATCTCGCCGGCAACCTTGAGGATCGTGTTGGCCCGCTGATCCAGCGCGCGCACCAGCCAGTTCGCCGACTGCAGATTTTCATTGACGAAGCTGCGCGCGTCCCGGTCCGCGTGCGCCTTCTGGGCGACCTGCGCATAGTAGCGGTTGTTCACCAGCACGCGCGGCAGGGAGTCCGGATTGAGTTCGACGGCGAAGTTGCCGTCGGGCAGGCGGCGCATCAGGATGTCCGGAACCACGGGCTGCACCGGGTCGCCGCCGAACGCTGCGGCCGGTCGGGGCTGGCACCGGCGCAGGTCGGCGAGCATGTCGCGCAGGTCCTCGGCGTCCACGCCGCACAGGGCGCACAGGCGCGCCCTCTCGCCCTCGGCCACCAGGGTCAGGTTCTCCAGAAGGGTCGCCATGGCGGGGTCGAGACGGTCCCGTTGGCGCAGTTGCACGGCGAGACACTCGGCGAGCGAGGTGGCCAGCACGCCCACGGGGTCGATTCCCAGCAACGCGGCGCGCACGCGCTCAACCGCCTCGGCGTCGTGGTTGAGCATGGCAGCGATCTCGGTCACGGGCACCGCGAGATAGCCGGCCTCGTCCAGATTGTCGATCAGCGCGTCCGCGATGCCGCGCTCCACCGTGGTGGCCGTGACGAGATGCGCCTGCTCGCGCAGATGCTCGCGCAGGTTGGGCGCCGCAGCGAGCCGCTGCTCCAGGCCATCCAGGTCGTCGTCGTCCGGGCCGTTGGCGCCGCCCGCGCCCGGCCCCGGCGCGCCCCACTCGGGCAGAGCGGGCGGGGCGCCGTCCCAGCTTTCGTTGCCACGAGCATCGTCCAGGTTGTCCTCGTCGCCGCGCGGGGCGGGATCCGTGGCAGGGGCATTGGCGCCGGCGGCGGCCGGATCCGCTGCGGCGCGTTCGAGAAAGGGGTTCTGTTCCAGCTCCTGATCGACGTAGGCGGCGAGTTCGACGTTGTTGAACTGCAGCAGCTTGATGGCCTGCTGCAGTTGCGGCGTCATCACCAGGGATTGGGACTGGCGCAGCTCGAGTCGTTGCGAGATCGCCATGATGCAAACCGTATGCCACTTTTGGGGAAAAGGCTAGCGGCTAAACCTTTCGCCCAAGTAAACGCGCCGAACGTCCTCGTGCGCCACGATCTCGTCGGGGGTGCCCTCCATGAGGACGGCACCCTCGTGGATGATATAGGCCCGGTCCACGATATCCAGCGTTTCGCGCACGTTGTGGTCGGTGATCAGGACGCCCAGCCCGCGCTCGGTAAGATGGCCCACCAGATCGCGGATCTCCCCCACCGCGATGGGGTCGATCCCCGCCAGCGGCTCGTCGAGGAGGATGAAAGCCGGATCCGAGGCGAGGGCGCGGGCGATCTCGACACGCCGGCGCTCGCCGCCGGAAAGGGCCATGGCGGGCGTGCGCCGCAGGTGAGAAATGGCGAACTCGGCGAGCAGGTCTTCCAGCTTGGCGGCGCGACGCTGGCGGTCGCGCTCCACCACTTCCAGAATGGCGCGGATGTTCTGCTCCACGGTCAGGCCGCGGAAGATCGACGCCTCTTGCGGCAGGTAGCCCACGCCCAGACGGGCGCGGCGGTACATGGGCAGGTCGGTGACGTCGTGGCCGTCGAAGGTGACCCAGCCGTAATCCGGTGCGAGCAGGCCGGTCATGATGTAGAAGCTGGTCGTCTTGCCCGCGCCGTTGGGACCCAGCAGGCCCACCGCCTCGCCCCGCTGCAGCGTCAGGGTGACGCCGCGCAGGACGGGGCGCTTCTTGAACGTCTTGCCGATATTGACCGCGGCAAAGCCCGCGCGGGCGGCGACATTCCGCGGCGTCTCGCGGCCTTCCGCCTGTTCCGCGTCCCGCGGCGCCGCCGCCGCTGCGGTGGCTTCCTCGGCCGCTGTGGCCGGGCTGCGGCCGTAGAGCGGCGTGACCTGCGCGCTCGGGCGGTGATCGGTCTGGCTCATCGGCGAGTCCCTCACGTTGGCGCCCCGCGTCCGGGCGCGGCGGTTACCGGTCCGGCGCGGTTATGCCGTCCTCGCGCGGGCGAAGGAGGCCGCGCACCCGGGCCTTTGCCTCGCTGTCCGGCGGGGCGCCCAGGAGCCGGCTCACCCCGGTCGCCAGATTGACTTCCGCGTAGCCGCCGTTCAACTGGTTCTCGCCGCGCGAGATCCGAACCGCGCCGACCAGGGTCGCCATCCGGGAATCCGCGATATAGACCCCCTTGTCGCCGCGCACGACGGTATCGGGCGAGGCCATGCGGACGTTGTCGAACGCCTCGATGCGCCGGATCCGCTCGGCGTCGCCCCCGCCGTCGCCTGCGAGGTAGGCGGCCAGGATCTCGGCGGCCACCCGGCGCTCCCCGCCCCCCGCGAGCTGGCGCCGGGCCACGGCGTTGCCCCGTGCCACCGCGAGCCTGCGCTCGGGCCAGTATTCCAGGCTGTCCTCGGCCGTGACGGTTTCCGCACCGGTGACCAGCCGGAGCCCGGATCCGCGCAGAACCATAACGGCCGCATCCAGGTCGTAGACGCCCCGACTGCCGTAGGCGGTCTGGTCCGGCGTGGCGAGTTCGACCGCGCCCTCGGCGACGATACGGTGGATGGTCGTGCCGTCGCCATCGCGCTTTTCGCGGTAATGCGCGGTCAGGGTGTCGGCGCGGACAGTCAGCTCGCCACGGGTCGCCGAGGCGTTGCCGCGCGCGACGTAGACCCGGTCCTGGCGCCGCCAGGCGATGCCGTCCTCGGCCTGGATTTCCAGCGGTTCCCCCGCACCCGTCAAACCGGACACGCCCTGGGCGGCCGCCGGTGGTGCGGCGGCGATGGCGAACGCGCCGGCGAGCACGGCGGCCAGGGTGCGCGCCCTGCGGCTCACTGCGACCTCTCCGTATCGCTGCCGCGCACGACGAGCCGGCTCTTGCCGGTGAGCACGATGGTTTGGCCCTGGTCGCGCACCCGGAATCCCTGGGCGTTCAGCGTGCCCGCCGGCCCGTGGCCCTCGACCGGGCTGTCCGAATGCGCGGCGGCGCTGGCCAGATCGATCTGCACCCGTGTGGTATGCATCTCGAAGCCCTGATCGTGGAACAGGCTGACGTGGCCGCGCAAATCGAGCGTCTTGTCCTGCCGGTGATAGACACCGGAATCGGCGGTGAGCGCGACCCAGGCCCCGTCGGCCAGGGTGATGTCGGCTTCGGGCCGGTCGAGAGTGATGCGTTTGGTGTCGTCCGCCACCTGCGTGGCCTTCTGCGCTACGATGGTGAACGGGCGGTCCCGGTTGTCGCGCCCCTGGAAGCGCGGATTGACCATGCTGAGGTTGTCCGCCGCGCCCGGACCGAGTTCGGAGAGGCCGATGCGGAAGCGCGAATCCTCCGGTACGATTCGCGGCCAGACCAGCACCAGCAGGATGATCGCAACCGCCAGGGCGGGCAGGACCACCTTCATCGTGGCCACGAAACGGCTGTAAGTGCTGCGCGCGGCGAAGCGCGGCGGTTCCGTCTCGCTGTCGGGGTGGCTGCGCCGGCCCCGGCGCTCGGGTGTGCTGTTCGGGGGCGCGGTTTCGGCCGGGTCGGCCATCGTGTGGCTCTCGCTCGCTCTACCGTGTCGCGGCCGCCGCAGGCGTGCGCTCGGGCCGCGGCGGGGCGCCTCAGGCGACGCCTGCGCGCAGGCAGTCGTGGATGTGCAGGATTCCCATCGGCCGATCGTCCGCATCGACGACAAACAGGCTGGTGATCGCCTGCCGGTTCATGATCCCCAGCGCCTCCGCGGCCAGGGCCTGGCTCCCAATCGTCCGGGGCTCGGGCGTCATGACCTCATGCACGGTTCGTCCCAGCAGGTCGGGCGTCATATGCCGGCGCAGGTCGCCGTCGGTCACGATGCCCACCAGCGCGCCGCCGGCGTCTGTTGCGCCCACGCAGCCGAAACGCCGCGCGGTCATTTCCAGCAGCGCGTCGCGCATGGGCATGTTCGGCGCGACCAGCGGCAGCTCCTCGGGGCCGTGCATGAGGTCCGCCACGCGCTTGAGCCGGCGGCCCAGCATCCCGCCCGGGTGGAGCAACTGGAAGTCCTGGGACGAGAAGCCCTTGCGGTCGAGCAGCGCCACCGCCAGCGCGTCGCCGAGCGCGAGCATCATGGTCGTGCTCGTTGTGGGCGCGAGGCCCATGGGACACGCCTCCGTCGCCTGGGGTAGGCGCAGCACGTGGTCCGCCTCGCGCGCGAGGGTGCTTTCCGATTTCGCCGTGACGGCGACCAGTGGGATGGCGAAGCGGCGCGTGTACCCGATGATGTCGGAGAGTTCGGAGGTGTTGCCCGAATTGGACAGCGCCACCACCGCGTCGCCCTCGGCGATCATGCCGAGATCGCCGTGGCTCGCCTCGCCAGGATGGACGTATTGCGCCGGTGAGCCGGTGGACGCCAGGGTCGCGGCGATCTTGCGCGCGACGTGGCCGCTCTTGCCCATGCCGGTGACGATGATGCGCCCGGTGACCGCGCTCAACCGGGCGACCGCGGCGACGAAGCTGCCGTCGAGGGTGTCGGCCAGGGCCTGGAGCCCGGCCGCTTCCACGGACAGCACGTGGCGCGCCGCGGCCAGATCGCCCCCGGAGTCCGCGCCCGGGCCAGCCCCGTCCGGTGCGTGCGATGGTGCAGGGTCGGCGGAAGGTGGGGTCATCGCCTCATATCCGATGTGCGTGCCGCGCGCACGCCGGACGCCGTACGTATCGGCCATCCGGGTGATTGGATGCAGACTTTCACATAATTGGCACGACGCCAAGACCCGGCCGTTGCGTCGCGCAAATCGGCCTTCCCGCGCGGCTAGCTGTGCGCGAAGATGTCCACGTCGTTCCAGCCCGCGAGATCCAGGCGCGCGCGCCAGGGGAGGAAGTCGAAGCACGCCGTCGCCAAAGACATCCGGCCCTCGCGCCAGAGAAGCGCATCCAGCTTTTCGCGCAGCGCATGCAGATACAGGACGTCGTTGGCGGCGTAGTGAAGCTGTTCCTCGGTCAGCTCGCGCGCGCCCCAGTCCGTCGACTGTTGCTGCTTGGACAGCTCCACGCCCAGCAGATCGCGGCACAGGTCGCGCAGGCCGTGTTTGTCGGTGAAGGTGCGCACCAGCCTGGAGGCTGTCTTGGTGCAGTAGACCGGGCTGCAGTCCACGGCGAGATGCTGGCGCAGCATCGCCAGATCGAAGCGGGCGTAGTGGAACAGCTTGGTGACCTGCCGGTCGCTGAGCAGGGCGGATAGGTTCGGGGCACTGTAGTCGCCTTCGGCGAACTGCACCATGTGGCAGTCGCCGTCGCCGCCGGAAAGCTGGACCAGGCAGAGCCGGTCCCGGTTCAGGTTGAGGCCCATGGTTTCCGTGTCCACGGCGACGCTGGGCCCGAAATCGAGATCGCCCGGAATGTCGTTCTGATGGAGCTTGATCGCCACGGCCGTGCCCCGCTTGGGTCGCGTCTTGTGCCTGTTGCTACGAATTGGCGCCTGGGCGCGCTCGGGGCCGCCGGCCGCCGCCGACGGACCCGCTCACCATAGCCGCCGCGGGAAAGGTGTCAATCCGGCGCAGGATACACCCCGGCCCTTGCCTTGCATGCGCTGAGCGCACAGCTTACTGGCCAGTGTGTAGCGCAGAAAGGACAGGCGGGATCATGGAACGCGTGGCAACCGTCTTCGGCGGCTCCGGCTTCATCGGCCGCTACATCGTCAGTCGTCTTGCCAGCGAGGGCTGGGTGGTGCGCGTGGCCGTGCGTGATCCGGCCAGCGCGTATTCCCTGAAGCCGCTGGGCAACGTCGGCCAGATCGTCCCGGTGGGCGTGCGCGTCCAGGATCCGCAATCCGTGGCGGAAGCGGTGTCGGGTGCGGACGCCGTGTTCAACCTCGTGGGCATCCTCTACGAGCCGGGCGGCGAGCAGACCTTCGAAAAGGTGCAGCAGCAGGGCGCGGGCACCATCGCCGAACAGGCCGCGCAGGCGGGCGTGCCCCGGATGATCCACGTCTCTGCCATCGGCGCGGACGAGAATTCGGACGCCGTCTACGCGCGAACCAAGGCGCTGGGCGAGAAGGCGGTGCTGGCGGCGATGCCCTCGGCGACCATCCTGCGCCCTTCCATCGTGGTCGGCCCGGAAGACGACTTCTTCAACCAGTTCGCCGCGATGGCGCGGTTTTCCCCGGCGCTGCCCCTGATCGGCGGGGGCAAGACGCGCTTCCAGCCCGCCTATGTGGGCGACGTGGCGGATGCCGCGATGGCGGCGCTGCACAACGCCGACACGAAGGGCCAGATCTACGAACTGGGTGGTCCACGCATCTACACCTTCAAGCAGCTCATGGAGCTGATGCTCAAGGAAATCGGGCGCAAGCGGCTGCTCCTGCCCATTCCCTTCGCCGTTGCGGAGGTCCAGGCGCGCTTTGCCGAGCTGCTGCCCAAGCCGCCGCTGACCCGCGACCAGCTCAAGATGCTCAAGCACGACAACGTGGTCTCGGCCGACGCCAAGGGCTTCGCCGAGCTCGGCATCAAGCCGCAGGCGATCGAGGTGATCCTGCCGCGCTACCTGCACCGCTATCGTGTGGGCGGCCGCTTCGCCAAGCGGGCGGACGCCGCCTGAGCGGATCCGCTCACCACAGGTAGATCAGGCCCAGGAGCACCAGGCCGAGCACGACCCGATAAACCACGAAGGGCGTGAAGCCGGCCGTGCGCAGCCAGCGCATGAGCAGCGCGATGGCAAGCCAGGCGGCGGCACAGGCGAAGCCGGCGGCAATCAGCGCATCCAGGCCGAGCTGCACCGCGCCGCGGGCGTGAAGGTCCGCCGCTGCCACCAGGCCCGCGCCGACGATGGCGGGAATCGCCAGAAGCATGGAGAACCGCGCCGCGTCCTGCCGGTTGTAGCCGAGCAGGCGCGCGCCGGTCATGGTGATGCCCGCGCGGCTTGTGCCCGGGATCAGTGCCAGGATCTGCAGAAACCCGATGAGCAGCGCGTCGGGCACGGCCATGTCGGGCAGCCGGCGGGTGAGTCCCGTCATCCGGTCGGCGGCCCAGAGCAGCAGGCCGAAGCCGATCGTGGTGGCGGCAATGACCGTGCCGTCGCGGAGTACCCCGATCCGGTCCTTGAGACCCATGCCGGCAATGACCAGGGGGATCGTGGCGATCACCACGTTGATGGCGAGCTGCGCGCCGCTGTCGCGCCGGCCGCGCAGCCAGCGGATCAGGCCGGCGATCATGGCCGCGATATCGCGGCGGAAATAGCCGCAAACCGCGACGAGCGTGCCCACGTGGACGGCGATGTCCAGGACGAGCCGGTCGCTCTCCCGGGTGATCCCGGATTCCCAACCCAGCGCGTCGAATGCCTGCCACGTCAGGACAAGATGTCCCGATGACGAGATTGGAAGGAATTCCGTGATACCCTGGACCACGGCGAGGATGAGCAGGTGCAGGACGGGCACGTCGGCGTTCCCGGTCGGTGGCGAGGCCGCCCGGCGATATAACGTCTCCGGCGTCCGCAGCAAAGCCGCATGGGGATCTGCGACAGCCGGGCGCAGATAGGTCTGTGCTCTTGACCTATTCATCTGTGGCATATGCCCATATGACGGGAAAGGATGCTGGAGGACCATCCCTGTGCGGAAAACCAGGGCAGCATTCCTGACGTTTTGGCCAATTTGCTCTGGTGTGCCCGGCGGATGGGGCGTATACCCAATCCCGATGGACGCGTGACGGGCGCGGCGTGCGCCGCGGACGCGCCGGCGACGCGCACGCCGGTTTCCCGAACGGCGCGTGCGCGGATGGGCGGCCCGCGCGGCGCGGCAGTCCGGCGGGCGGCGCCCCCGACGGGTGCACACCGCCCGACGATGGCATACAGGCAGGATTGCGGTTGGGCCGGACGAGCGTGCGGCAGCGCGGCGCCCCGCCTCGCGGACGCGGCGGCCCGGCCGGCAACCGGGGAGCAGGCACGGGTATGGCGCGCAACACCCTGAAGTTCGTCAACGTGAGTAAGCAGATGCCGGAGAAGCGCCCGCCCGGGGTGCGTCGGCAGGACTTCGACGAGATCTACGCGCGGTTCGATACCGAGGGTGCCGAGACGCAGGCGGGGCGGTGTTCACAATGCGGTGTGCCCTTCTGTCAGGTGCACTGCCCGCTGCACAACAACATCCCGGACTGGCTGATGCTCACGGCCGAGGGGCGGCTTGAGGAGGCGTACGAGGTCGCTCAAGCGACCAACAACATGCCCGAGGTGTGCGGCCGGATCTGCCCCCAGGACCGTTTGTGCGAGGGCAACTGCGTTATCGAGCAGTCCGGCCACGGCACCGTCACGATCGGCGCGGTGGAGACCTACATCACCGAGACGGCGTGGGATGCGGGCTGGGTCCAGCCGGTCAAGCCCCGCCACGAGCGCCACGAGTCCGTGGGGATCGTGGGCGCCGGGCCGGCCGGGCTCGCGGCCGCCGAGC
Source organism: uncultured Limimonas sp. (assembly GCA_913055855.1). GTDB lineage: Bacteria > Pseudomonadota > Alphaproteobacteria > Kiloniellales > Rhodovibrionaceae > CAJXKW01. The sequence goes on from CAJXKW010000023.1 coordinate 28,375, forward strand.
AGCTCCGGCGCAAGGGCTACCAGGCACACATTTACGACCGCTACGATCGCGTCGGCGGGTTGATGATCTACGGCATCCCCAATTTCAAGCTGGAGAAATACGTCGTCGAGCGCCGGGCGCGGCTGCTTTACGACAGTGGGGTGCACTTCCATTTGAATTTCGAGGTCGGGCGCGACGCCACACTCTCCGAGCTGCGCGAGCGTCACGATGCGGTGCTGCTCGCCACCGGCGTGTACAAGGCGCGCGACGTGAAAGTCCCCGGAGCCGGGCTGACCAACGTCAAACCGGCGCTCGACTACCTGGTCGCCAGCAACCGCAAGGGGCTGGGCGACGAGGTTCCGGAATTCGACGACGGCCGTCTCAACGCCGAGGGTAAGAACGTCGTCGTCGTGGGCGGCGGCGACACCGCGATGGACTGTGTGCGCACGGCCGTGCGCCAGGGCGCGAAGTCGGTGAAATGCCTCTATCGCCGCGACCGGAAGAACATGCCGGGCTCGCAGCGCGAAGTGGCGAATGCCGAGGAAGAGGGCGTGGAGTTCGTCTGGCTGTCCGCGCCGCAGGCCTTCCTTGGCGAGGAAAACGTGCGCGCAGTGCGCGCCGCGCGCGTGCATCTGGGCGTTCCCGACGCCTCGGGGCGGCAGACCCCACAGATCGTCAAGGGCTCCGAGTACGATGTCGACGCGGACATGGTCATCAAGGCGCTGGGCTTCGATCCCGAGGATCTGCCCACGCTGTTCGACGCGCCCGAGCTGGCGACCACGCGCTGGGGCACGGTGAAGGTGGATTTCCGCAGCCTGATGACGAACCTGGATGGGGTGTTTGCCGCCGGCGACATCGCACGCGGCGCCTCCCTGGTGGTCTGGGCCATCCGCGACGGCCGCGACGCGGCGGAGCAGATCGACCGCCACATCCGGGCGCGCGCGGCGCAGCCGTCCGCCCAGGCGCACGCGATGGCGGCGGAGTAGGGGCCATGCACTGGCTCTACGGCGAGCCGGCATCGCCCTGTTCGCCTACACGCACGTGGCCGGGGACGGCGGGTTCGACCTTGCAGCCTATCCGGCGGTCCCGGCGTGGCTCGCGCGTGTCGAGTGCCAAGCCGGATTTGCGGCGATGCCGGAGCTGTTCAAGAACGGGCCAAGGGCGATCTCGACGCTTAGGGCAAGATGCTGAAACGTGGAATCACGTTTCAGCTGAATCTTGCCCGCTTTTCAGGAAGTTAGAGCAAAATTCACGATGCAGGCCGGTTCGGCTTTCATCGATCTTGCTCTAAGGCGCATGCCGTCTGAGGGCGCGGCGAAGAAACGACGGGTGAAACCATGACGGACAATCAGCAGTTCATCGACGCGTGGCGGCAGAACGGCTACGTGTTGCAGCAGGCCGGCCTCTACGACCCGTCGCAGGAGCACGATTCCTGTGGCGTCGGGTTGGTCGCCTCGCTCGACGGCACGGCGCGGCGCGAGGTGGTGCAGGCGGCGATCGATGCGTTGAAGGCCGTCTGGCATCGCGGCGCCATCGATGCCGACGGCAAAACGGGCGACGGCGCGGGCATTCACGTCGAGATCCCCCAGGACTTTTTCCGCGAGCACGTCGCGGCCGTGGGGCACACGCCGGGCGACGAGCACATCGCGGTGGGCCAGATGTTCCTGCCGCGCACCGACCTCGACGCCCAGGAACGCTGCCGCGTCATCGTTGAGCGCGAGATCCTCAAGTACGGCTATACCATCTACGGCTGGCGCCAGGTTCCCGTGGATACGGCCGTGATCGGCGAGAAGGCGAACGCCACGCGGCCCGAGATCGAGCAGATCATGATCGCGAACACCTGCGGGCGCGCCATGCCCATGTTCGAACTCGATCTCTACGTCATCCGCCGGCGCATCGAAAAGGCGGTCGCGGCCGAGTCCATCAAAGACTTCTATTGCTGCTCGCTGTCCTGCCGCTCGATCATCTACAAGGGCATGTTCTTGGCCGAGCAGCTTACCGCATTCTACCCGGATCTGCTGGATTCGCGCTTCATTTCCAGCTTCGCCATCTTCCACCAGCGCTACTCGACCAACACGTTCCCGACCTGGTCGCTGGCGCAGCCGTTCCGCGTGCTCGCCCACAACGGGGAGATCAACACGCTGCGCGGCAACGTCAATTGGATGAAGGCACACGAGTGCCGGCTGGACCATTCCCTGTTCGGCCCCCGGATCGAGGATATCAAGCCCGTGGTCCAGCCCGGTTCCTCGGACTCGGCGGCCCTGGACGCGGTGTTCGAACTCATGGCGCGGGCGGGGCGCGACCTGCCTATGGTCAAGACCATGCTGATCCCCGAGGCGTGGTCGGAGTCCCGGCCCATGTCGCAGGCGCTCAAGGATCTGTATCTCTACGCCAATTCGGTCATGGAGCCCTGGGACGGGCCCGCCGGGATCTGTGCCTACGGCGGCCGGTGGGCGCTGGGCGGCATGGACCGCAACGGGTTGCGCCCGCTGCGCTATACGGTCACCGAGAACGATCTGCTCTTCATCGGCTCCGAGACGGGCATGGTCCGGCTCGACGAGAAGACGATCGTGGAGAAGGGCAAGATCGGCCCCGGTGAAATGGTGGCCGTGGATCTGGAGGCCGGCCGGCTCTACCACGACACCGAAATCAAGCGCGCGCTCGCCGAGGAGAAGCCCTGGGGCGACTGGGTCGGCAACATCACCATGATCGACGACCTGATCAAGCCGGACCAGGGCGAGACCGCCAGCTACGGCAAGGAGGAACTGCGCCGGCGACAGTACGGCTACGGCGTGACCATGGAGGACATGGAGATGATCCTCCATCCCATGGTGGAGGACGCCAAGGAGGCCGTGGGCTCCATGGGAGACGACACCCCGCTCGCCGTGCTGTCCGACAAGTACCGGGGCCTGCACAACTTCTTCCGGCAGAACTTCAGCCAGGTCACCAATCCGCCGATCGACTCGCTGCGCGAGAAGGCGGTGATGACCCTCAAGACCCGGCTGGGCAACCTGGGCAACATCCTGGCCGAGGACGAAAGCCAGTGCCGCCTGCTGCAGCTCGATTCCCCGGTGCTCACCAACGCCGAATTCGACGCCATGCGCGCCTACATGGGCAACGCGGCGGCGGTGATCGACTGCACCTTCGAGGTCGACGGGGGCGCGGGGGCGCTGCGCCAGGCCCTGGACCGCATCCGGCGCGAGGCCGAGGATGCCGTGCGCGGGGGCTGTGAGCACGTCATCCTCACGGATCAGGAAGTCGGACCGGCGTGTGCGCCGGTGCCCATGATCCTGGCCACGGGCGCGGTGCATACGCATCTCATGGAGCAGAAGCTGCGCACCTTCACCTCGATCAATGTGCGCTCGGGCGAGTGCCTCGATGTCCACTACTTTACGGTGCTCATCGGCGTGGGCGCGACCACGGTGAACGCCTATCTGGCCCAGGAAGCCATCGCCGACCGGCAACGCCGCGGGCTGTTCAGCGACTGGAGCCTTGAGACCTGCATGCGCCGCTACAAGAAGGCGGTGGACGAGGGTCTGCTCAAGGTGATGTCCAAGATGGGCATCTCCGTCCTCGCCTCGTATCGCGGCGGCTACAACTTCGAGGCGATCGGCCTGTCGCGGACCCTTGTGGACGAGTTCTTCCCGGGCATGCCCAGCCGGATTTCCGGCGTGGGCCTGACGGGCATCTACGAGAAGGTGCGCGCCGTCCACGCGCGTGCCTGGGCGGAGGACTTCGTCGCGCTGCCCGTGGGCGGCTTCTACAAGTACCGCCAGCGCGGCGAGCGCCACGCCTGGGAAGGGCAGCTCATCCACACCGTGCAGATGGCCGTGGCGAACGACAGCTACTCGGCGTTCAAGCGCTTCTCCGAGGGGATGGACAACCAGCCGCCCACCACCATCCGCAGCCTGCTCGACTTCAAGACGGACAGCGTGACCCCGATCTCGCTGGACGATGTGGAGTCCATCACGGCGATCCGCAAGCGCTTCGTCACCCCGGGCATGTCCCTGGGTGCGCTCGGTCCGGAGGAGCACCGCACGCTCAACGTCGCCATGAACGCCATCGGCGC
>CAJXKW010000024.1 GCA_913055855.1 uncultured Limimonas sp.
CCTCAACGGTCTGCTGGGTTTCGCTCTGAACGCGTTCAATGCGCTGAGCAATATCCTCAGTCGCCTTTTGGGTCTGGTTCGCCAAGGACTTGACCTCGTTGGCGACGACGGCGAAGCCCTTGCCGGCCTCGCCGGCGCGGGCGGCTTCGATCGTCGCGTTAAGCGCGAGCAGGTTGGTCTGTTCCGCGATGTCGCGGATCTGACTGGTCGCCTCTCCGATCTCCGAGGCCGCCTGGTTGAGCCCGTCGACGCGCTCGCGCGTCTGCTGCGCGGAGTTCTTCGCCTCCTTGGCCTTTTTCGCGGTGGTATCGACCTGACGCGAGATTTCCTGGATCGAGGTTGTCAACTCCTGGGTTGAGGAAGCGACCGTGCCAACGTTGCCCGAGGTCTGCTCCGCGCCCGAGGACACCGTGGCGGCCTGCTGCTCGGCCTCTTCCGCGGCCGAACTCAGGCCGGTCGCGACCTCGCCGAGTTCGGCGGCCGAATTCGCCACCGAACCGACGATGCCCTGGATCTTGCGCTCGAATTCGTTCGCCAGCTCCTGCATCGTCTGCCGGCGTTCTTCCTCGCTCTTACGCTTGGCTTCCTCGTTCTCCTGGCGCAGCCGTTCGGCTTCCTGTCCCTGGTCTCGAAAAACCTGAACGGCCTGCGACATCGCGTTGATTTCCCGACCAAATCCCTGTCCGGGCACGGTCACGGTCAGATCGCCATCGGCAAGACGTTTCATGACGTCGACCATGCCCAAAATCGGACGGCTTATATTCCGGGCGACAAGCCAGACCCCGCCAAGCACGAGAACCGCGATCCCGACCACCACGCTGATCTGAATCACAGCATTTCGCCAAAAGGCCGTCTTGATGTCGTCGACATAAACGCCGCTCGCCATGACCCAGCCCCATGGGCCAAAGGGTTGTGCAAAGGAAACCTTTTCCACAGGGGCATCGGCGCCGCGTTTGTCCCAGAAATAGGAGACGAAGCCGCCGCCCTGCTCCGCCTGACGGGTCATCTCGACGACGAGACGCGTGCCGCGGGCGTCGGTTGTATCGGCCATGTCCCGGCCGTTCAGCTCCGGCTTTATGGGATGCATAACCATTTCATTATTCATATTATGCACCCACACGTAGCCGAATTCACCGTAGCGCATGGCGCCAATCGCCTTCAGCGCCTGTTGCTTCGCCTTTTCTTTTGATATTTTCCCTTCTTGCACTTCTTCATGATATTGTTTGGCAATTCCGTGAGCGCTTTGCACAACCTGCTGGATCTTGGCGTTGCGCTCGTTCCACATTTCTTTGTGCAATTCGAAAAGGCTAACGGCCGTGGCCGCCGTTACCGCGATCCCCACCAGCGCGGCGATCAGCAAGAGCTGATGGCCGATGCGCAGGTTTTTCAGCTTCAGGGACATGCCGTCACTTTTTCCTTCTCGTAGGCCGCCCCGGCGAAAACATCTGTGGTGACACGCCAGTTTTCGCCTGAGGCATGGTTCGGCTTTTCGCGATTGTTTTTTGTCGGTAGCGTGCCGCTTACCACAAACGTACACATCATCCGATGTACACTAAAAGACGTAAAAGGACTTTTAATATCGCCGCGATCCTGGATCGCTCGCGCAAATTTGCGTAGAAAGCACCCACGCAGGTGTGAACTGAACACTGGCATCGGCACCGGATACGGCAACGCGCGGCGTGCGGGGTAGACCTGCAGGAACCGAGAACGTTGCCGAAGCGCGGTCGTGTCACCCATCCCTGTTCCGCTCCCGGAACCGGCACCGCTGGTCAGAACAGCGCACCGACGCGTCTCGCGCTATGCCGCCTCCGCGCCCAATTCGGTCATGGCCAGCGCGCGGCTGTTGGGTGCGTGGGCGGTCACGCGCTCGGCGATCTCGGGGTGGCAGGTGAACAGCAGGATCTGGCGGTCCTCGGCGAAACGGCCCAGCTCGCGCGCCACCGCGGCCATACGCTCGGGGTCGAAATTCACCAGGATCTCGTCCATGACCAGCGGCAGCGCCGTGCCGCGGCCCATGAACTCCTCGATCAGGCCCAGGCGCACGGCGAGATAGAGCTGCTCCCGGGTGCCCCGCGAAAGGTCGATGGGCGCGATGGGGTTCAGGTCGCTGTCCAGCACGCTAAAGCCCTGCCCGTCCGGGTCCTGGCGGATCTGGACGTAGCGCCCCTGGGTGAAGAACCCGAGGCGCTCGCTGGCGTTGGCGAACACCGCCGGCTGGCGCTCGCGCTCGAACTGCTCCAGCGTCTCCGCGACCATGGCCTGCGCGGCGGTGAGTTCCTGCCAGCGCCGGTAGGTGCGCCCCATCTCGTCGACGATCTGGTTGCGCCGGGTTTCCAGCTCGGCGATGCGGTCGGACTGCTCGACCGCCTCGCGGTCGCTCTTCGCCGCCTGATGCCGCGCCACCGCATCCTCGTGGCGCTGCTGGGTGTCGCTCAGCCGATCGTCCAGATCGCCCAGCTCGGCGCGCCAGGTCTGGACGTCTCCGTCCGCCAGGGTCGCGCGCAGTTCGGCCGCCTGCTCGGAATCGTGCCCGGCCTCGCGCTGGATCGCCTGTTCCGCCGCCGCGACCCGAGCATACGCATCCTGCTCCGCGGCGATCGCCTCGGCCGTGGCGTTAAACGCGCGGATCAGCGCCTCGCCGTGGACATCCGTGTTCCGGCCGCGCTCGGCCAGGATACCGCGTGCCGCGTCCTCCCAGCCCGCGATGGCCTCGCGCAGCGCCTCAAGGTCGCGTTCTGTCGAATGCTTTTCCGAAAGCGCGCGCCGCGCGGCCTCGATCTGCTGGGCGAAGTCGCGCACCCCTTGCGGGGTCAACGGGGCGGGAAAGCCGCGCTCGCGCTTCCACGCCGCCCAGTCCGCTTCCAGGTCGTCGCGCGCCTGCTGCGCCGTTTCGAGCGCCTTTTCCGCCGCGTCGACCTCGCGCTGGCGCGCCTCCACGACCTTGGCCGCATCGGCGCGTTCGCGCACCTGGGCGTCCAGGCGCCGGCGGTGTTCCAGGGACTCGCGCAGCGCGCTGGCGGCCTGGACGCGCTCGGCCTCCTCCGGGACGGCGGCGAAGCCCAGCTCGGCCGCGGACTGGGCCACCTGCGTTTCGTAGCGGGCGGCTTCGGCCTCGGCGGCATCCGCGGCCTCGGCGGCGTCGTCCCGGTCGCGGCGCGCCTTGGCGAGGCGCTGCGCCTGCGCGGCCCTGCCACGGCGCTGCGCCAGGAAAAGGGCGGCGCCGAACAGCACCAGCACCGCGCCGGCGCCGATTCCGAGCGCCGCCAGGCCGGTGGCCAGCCCGCCCGCGACCGCGGCGGCGCCCAGCGCCAGCAGGCCCAGCGCAACGGCGGCGATGAGCCCAGCGCCCTGCTGGGCTTCCAGATCGGCGACGCGCTCGCCGCGGTCGTCCGCGATCTTCCGCTTGTTCTCGGCGTCCCGGCGCCGGCTTTCCAAGCCGGTAAGCTCCGCGCGCAGCCGGTCCAGCGCGTCCTCTCGGGCACGCAGCGTGGCCAGGTCGGGCGGCGGGTCCGTCTCCGCGTCCAGCGCGTCCTGAAGCTTCTGCTCCTGGTCCTGCGCCTCCTTGAGCCGTTTCGCCGCGGCGTCGTGCTGCTCCTCCGCCTTGGCCACGCGCGACCGGGCCGCCTCGCGGTCGTGCTCCCAGGCGCGGATGGTCTCGCGCTCGGGGATGGTCATGCGGAAGGCCTCGACGCCCTCGGCCGTCCAGTCCCCGCCCAGGGCGTCCAGGGCGTGCGCCAGGCTGGTCTTCGCCTGGGCCAGCTCGTCCGCGCGCGTGTCGCGGTCCGTCAGGCGCTGGCGCTGTAGGGCCAGACTCTCGCGAAGCTGCGCCGCACGGCGCTGGCGGTCGGTCAGCGCCGGGTCGGGCTGGACCGGCCGGGTGCGCGGGAAGCTGTACCCCGTCGCCGTCTCGAGCTCGGCCAGCGCGTCCTCGCGCGCGCACCACTGGTCCCAGAGGCGCAGCAGGCGCTCCAGCGCCGCCTTCCGTGCGCGCTTGGAATCCAGCTCGCCGCGCAGCTCTTCCACCGCGCGCTGGGCCTCGGCTTCGGCCTGCAGCTTCTCCGGGTAGGCGCGCGCGGCCGTCCGGGCCTCGGCGAGTTCGTCGTCGATGTCCCGGATTTCCTGGAGCAGCTCGTTCATGCGGTGGTTCCGGGCGCGCCCGTCCGGGCGGTACAACCCGCGCGCGGCCTTTTCCAAGTCGTCCGCGGCCGCCCGGGCATCGCGCCCGGCCCCGGCGATGGCGCCGGAAAAGATCCGGTCGCGCACGCTCTCGGCCGTGAGCGTGTCCAGCTCCTGCAGCTCCCACAGGCTGAAGCCGAAGACATTCTGGAACAGGGTCCGGTCCGCACCGCCCAGCAGCCGCGTCAGCTCACCCTCCGGACGGTCCTTGCCGTCGGCGTCGCGGATGCGCGCGGCGTTCTTGCGGCTGCTGGCGCTGCGCCCGATCGTGAAGCCTTCGCCGTCGTGCTCGACGAACAGGCGGCCACCGTGCGGCCCGCCGTGAACCGGCGGATACAGCGGCTGCTTGCCCCTGGAGCGCTTGTCCGGAAAACCGAAGAGCACGCCCCGGATGAACGCGAGCAGCGTGCTCTTGCCCGCCTCGTTCGGGCCGTAAAGCACGGTCAGGCCGGGCCCCAGGGCCTCCGTGCGGCGGTCGCGGAAGACGCCGAAGCCGTCGATGTGCCAGCCCCGGATGATCATGATTCGTCCGCCGGCTCCAACCGGTCCAGGGCTTCCATGACGGCGGCGTCCAGCAGCTCGCTTTCGTCCGCCGTGTCATCCGCCTCGACGAAGCCGCGCAGGCGCCGGTCCGAGGGCCGGCAGTGGCGCTTGAGGAACGCCGCACGCGCGTCGGGATCGGCCGCGAGGGCGTCAGCGCGGCCCAGAAGCTCGGCGGCGAAGTCGCCCCGCCGCCGGATCGCGTCCGGATCGATGGGCGGTGCGGTGGCGTCCACGACCCGGTCCCACCAGACGCGCCCGCTCGCCTCCTGGAGCGCCGCGCGCAGGTCGGCAACCGCGTCGTCGCCGCGCAGCGCGGCGTGCACGGGGCCGCGCCCGGTCAGGCGCGCGCGCAGGATGAGCTGCCGGTCGCCGGCTTCGGCAACGGCCGAGTCGGCCGCGCTTTGCAGGTGCGTCTGCAGCTCCGGGATGTCGCGAATGCCCGCGACATCCACGTCCAGCCCGGCGAAGCGCACCACGTCCAGCGGCGCGAAGCTCACGCGTTGGACCGCGTTCTCCGCCACGTCCACCACGGCCGCGCCCTTGGCGCCCTGCTCGCTGGGCTTGGGACTGCGCCCCTGGAGCACCCCGGCGTAGACGGCCCAGGGCGCGCCTTCGGAGAGGTGCTGGTAGCGGTGGATGTGGCCCAGCGCCCAGTAATCGATGTCGGCGGCGCGCAGGTCGGACAGCTCGCACGGGCTGTATGCGGCGTGTTCGGCGTTCGCGCCGACGTTGGCGTGGAGCACCCCGATGGCGAAGGGCGCATCGGTATGGGCCGGGAAATAGCGCGCCAGGTTGTCCGTGGTGTCGCGGCGGGCGTAACTGATGCCGTAGACGCGGGCGACCTCCCGCCCCTCGGCGTGGATGGGCACACTGGCCACGCCGTCGCTGGGCAGCACGGTCACGTTCGCCGGCCACGCGCGGATGGCGGACCAGCCGTCGGCGAGCGGGTCGTGGTTGCCGTGCACCATGACCACGCGCACGCCGGCCTCGGACAGGCGCTTGAGCCCGGCGTGGAAGCGCAACTGTCCGCGCAGGCCGCGCTCGGGGCCGTCATAGATGTCCCCGGCGAGCACCAGCGCGTGCGCCCCCACCCGCAGCGTCTCCGCGACCAGGTTGTCGAACGCCTGCAGCGAGGCGTCGCGCAGCTTTTCCGGCACGTCCCGGCCCAGGCGGGCGAGCCCGTCGAACGGCGTATCCAGATGCAGGTCGGCGGCGTGGACGAAGCGGAAGGCGGTCATGCGCGTGTGCGGAATCCGAATATCCGGCGTGGACGTGTGCCGCCTTATAGCCGCCACACGCGGCGCGCGCCAATGGCAGCGTGTCGCACGTGCACCTCACCGGCCGGGATGCGCGCTGTGGGCGTCCTTTGCTGGGGGCGTCCTTTACGGCGCGCGCGGCCGGGTGCCAAGCTTCGCTTGCAACCGGATCGCCGCCGACCGGGCGGTTGAGGCGCTTTCAAGGCGAGCATGGGGGAATCGCAATGGCGGAGAGCGGGACCGCAAACGGCGCCGGGGACCGCGACCGGCTGAACGCCGACCTCAACGTGTGCGCGCGCTGGCCCGAGCATGCGGCGTATTTCAGTCGCTGGCACCGGGACAGCCAGGTGGCGCGCACGCGGACGCGGGTGATGCAGGACCTTGGCTACGGCCGCTGGCGCGGGGAGCGGATGGACGTCTTTCCCGTGGCGGGCGCCCGGGCCGCGCCCGTGGTCGTTTTCCTGCACGGCGGCGCATGGCAGGCCCGGGACAAGAGCGACGTCGCCTTCCTCGCCCCGCCCCTGGTGGCGCGCGGGATCGGGTTCGTCGCCGTTAACTACGATCTGGCGCCCCGGGTCCGGATCCGGCACATGGTGCATCAGGTGCGGCGCGCGGTATCGGTCCTGCACGCGCAGGGGAGCCGATGGGGCTTTGATTCGCAGCGGATTTTCGTTGCCGGCCACGAAGCGGGCGGCCACCTGGCGGTGAACGCCCTGAACCCCAGTTCGCCCGTGGACTCCGGCCTCCCGCCGGGCGCCGTGGCGGGCGGTCTGTCGCTCTCCGGCATCTACGACCTGGACCCCATCCGGTTGTCCTATCAGCAGGCAACGCTGGATCTGACGGAAGACGACGTTCACGCGCTGAGCCCGGCGCGCAATCTCCCCGAATCGGCGGGACCGCTGCTGCTGGCGGTCGGCGCGGACGAAACCGACGTGTTCCGCCGCCAGCAGGCCGCATTCCTGGCCGCATGGCAGGCGGCGGGCTTGCGCGGCCACGGCATGGAGCTGACGGGCCGGCACCACTTCGACGCCCTGGACGCGCTGGCCGAGCCGGAACACCCGCTGTTCCAGGCGCTCGTCGACCTTGTCGCGCACGACTCGATTGCCTGAACCGCGTCCCGTGCCCGCGACCGCGCCGCGCACTATCTTCGTGTTGCGGAGAAACTGGGGTGGCCAGGCGGATTCGAACCGCCGACCTCATGGACCACAACCATGCGCTCTAACCGACTGAGCTATGGCCACCACAATCATCTAACCGGACGGCTTAACGGCGCCGCCCGTCGATGCATGTTTCGTAACGCCCGCGATGCCGGGCGTCAAGCGCCCAGCAGGCACCTGTCGCGTTTGTCGCGTTGACCGCACGCCCGTCATCCCTGCCCGCTTGCGCATCACACTGCACAAATGGCGGGCAGATGGATGGCCCGGATGGAACACATGTGCGTTCGCCCCGTCCCCGGCAACCCCGGCAGACAGGGTGATGCTGCGTTTTGGCATGCGCCATGCTACGAGCGGTGCGGACCGTCGCCGACAGGGCGGCGGCAGGCGCACCCGGCAGATAGTCGAGGCCATGAAAAAGATCGAAGCCATCATCAAACCCTTTAAGCTGGACGAGGTGAAGGACGCCCTTCACGAGATCGGCATCAAGGGCCTGACGGTCACCGAAGCCAAGGGCTTCGGCCGGCAGAAGGGGCACACCGAGCTTTACCGCGGGGCGGAATATGTCGTGGACTTCCTCCCCAAGGTGAAGGTCGAGGTGGTCCTGGACGACGCCCTGGTGGAACGGGCCGTCGAAGCCATCCAGCAGGCCGCGCAAACGGGGCGCATCGGCGACGGCAAGATCTTCGTCAGCACCGTGGACGAGGTCGTGCGCATCCGCACCGGCGAGCACGGCACCGACGCGGTCTAGCCGCTCGCGCCGCATGCGCCGCCCGGCCCGGCGCTTTCGCCCGGGTCAAACCGATCACCAATGAACGAGAGACCACTGCGAGGACAGACGATGAGCGACGCCGACAAGATCCTGCAGCTTATCGAGGACAACGACGTCAAGTACGTCGATTTCCGCTTTACCGACCCGCGCGGCAAACAGATGCACGTGGCTCAGCACGTCAGCACCGTCGACGAGGAGCTGCTCGACGAGGGCATCATGTTCGACGGCTCCTCGATCGAGGGCTGGAAGGCCATCAACGAGTCGGACATGAACCTCAAGCCCGACTTGAGCACCGCCGCCATGGACCCGTTCGCGGCGCAGCCGCAGCTCATCCTGGTGTGCGACGTGCTCGAGCCGAGCACGGGTCAGCCCTATGACCGCGATCCGCGCACCACCGCCAAGCGCGCCGAGGCCTTCATGGCCCAGTCGGGCATCGGCGACACGGCCGTCTTCGGCCCCGAAGCAGAGTTCTTCGTGTTCGACCACGTCACCTTCGGCACGGAGATGAACCACTGCTTCTACAAGTTCGAGTCCGAGGAAGGGCCGTACATGTCCGGGGCCGAGTTCGAGGGCGGCAACCTCGGCCACCGGCCGCGCGTGAAAGGCGGCTACTTCCCCGTCCCGCCGGTGGACAGCGGCACCGACATGCGCGCGGAGATGGTCACGGTGATGGAGGAAATGGGCCTCACGGTGGAAAAGCACCACCACGAGGTCGCGCCGAGCCAGCACGAGCTGGGCATCAAGAATTCGACCATCGTGCCGTGCGCCGACAACCTGCAGACCTACAAGTACGTCGTGCACAACGTCGCCCACGCCTACGGCAAGACGGCGACCTTCATGCCCAAGCCCGTCTTCGGTGACAACGGCTCCGGCATGCACGTCCACCAGTCCATCTGGAAGGACGGCAAGCCCACCTTCGCCGGCGACGGCTATGCCGGGCTGAGCGAGCAGGCGCTGTACTACATCGGCGGCATCATCAAGCACGCCCGGGCGCTGAACGCGTTCACCAACCCGTCGACGAACAGCTACAAGCGCCTGGTCCCGGGCTTCGAGGCGCCGGTGCTGCTCGCCTATTCCTCGCGCAACCGCTCCGCGGCGTGCCGCATCCCGCACAGCAACTCGGCCAAGTCCAAGCGCGTCGAGGTACGCTTCCCCGACCCGACCGCGAACCCGTACCTGGCGTTCTCGGCCATGCTGATGGCGGGCATCGACGGCATCCGGAACAAGATCCATCCGGGCGACGCGATGGACAAGAACCTCTACGACCTGCCGCCGGAGGAGCTGAAGGGCGTGCCCAACGTGGCCGGCTCGCTGCGCGAGGCGCTGGAGGCCCTGGAGGGCGACCACGAGTTCCTGCTCGCCGGCGACGTCTTCACCAAGGACCAGATCGAGGGGTATCTGGAACTCAAGTGGGAAGAGGTCACGAACTTCGAGACCGCCCCCCACCCGATCGAGTTCCACATGTACTACTCGGTGTAAGGTGTCCGGGATCGCTTCCAAGGTACAGCCGCCTCACCCGGCTCGGGGCTGACGCCCCTCGCCGCCCTCTCCCCCAAGATTTGGGGGAGAGGGCAACGCGACGAGCGTTGGGTGAGGGGTTGACCATGGTCCATGCCGAAAGCGCCGCCGTTACCCGACGGCGGCGCTTTTGCGTTCTCATGCGTTTTTACCGTCGATTGCCGGCCACGATCTCCGAATCGCGGCCGATGATGCACCACGCCATAACGACCGTCGCGCTGCTCGCGATTCGGGAGATCGCGACCCGCATCTCACCGTGATGGAAGGCTCCCGCCATGCCCATGCGCCTCGTCACCTATGAGCCGCAGAACCCGGCGAACAAGAAGGCGATCAAAAACGAGATCAAGGCCTACAAGGAATGGCGTGAAATCAACGAGTCCGTGTACCTTATCGTCACGGCGGATCCACCCAAGCGCATGTACGCCCGCATGAAGAAGCACATCGACGACGACGACAAGCTCTACATCTTCAACATCACCCAACCCGCCGCCGGCACCGGGCCGGACACGCTGAACGACTGGGTGAAGGCGAATTTGCCGAGTTGGAAGTAACCAGCGTCCGGCGACACCACTTTGCCGATCGGCGCCCCAGTCCGGGACCGCTGCTCGCGACCCGACCTAAGCGGGTTCACGCCGCTTACGCTCCCGAGCGCGCTGAAGATCGTAGCTCTGCTGCAAAGCCAGCCATGTTTCAGCGGTGCTGCCGCACACACCCTCAAGCTGCAGGGCGAGCTCAGGCGTGATCGATCGGGCTTCATTGAGAATGTCACGGAGCATACGCCGCGAAATCCCTAACGTCGCAGCCATCTCGGACTTCGACATGCCGAGCGTCGGCAGCACATCCTCACGCAGAATCTCGCCCGGATGCGTTGCCGTGTGGGCCGGTGCCTCGGTCATTTCAATGATAATCCTCAATGTTCACATCGACGGCGCCTTGATCCCAACGCCATGTAATCCGCCAATTCCCCGTCACGACCACGGCGTACGTGCCGGCGCGTCCGCCCTTCAGGCCATGGAAGCCCCAACCCGGGATGTTCATGGCCTCCGGTTTGTCCGCATGGTGCAACGTCCGCAGGATACGTCGCACACGGCTCACATTCTGAACCGGAAGCTTCGCGGCATCGTTGCTCTCCCAATAGCGCTTGAGCCCTTTATCGCGGAATGAATGAATCATGAGTCGCTCGGCGTCGCCTGTAAAGCGGCGCGGCGGCTGGGAATAGGACGCGAAATGGCAAGGCGTCGGTCACGTTGGCTGCGTTTTCCGGCAAGTTTGGGTGCCGTGACGCCCCCTACCCCTGCAGCCGCGCCAGCGCCTGCTTGAGCTTGTCGCGCGCTGCCACGGCCTCGTCGCGGCGTTCACGTTCGGTCTCCACCACTTCGGCGGGTGCCTTGGCGGTGAAGCCCTCGCTGTTGAGCTTCCCCTCGTGGCGCTGGACGTCCTTGTCCAGCCGGGCGATCTCCTTCTCCAGGCGCTGGCGCTCCTGGGCGACGTCGACGAGCCCTTCCAGCGGCATCACGGCCGTCGCCTCGTCGATCAGAAACTGCGCCGCGTTGGCCGGCGCCGCGGCCTCGGACAGCTCCAGGGAATCCAGCTTCGCCAGGGTCTTGATCAGCGTCGCATGATCCTCCAGCCGGCGCCGCGTCGTTGCGTTCGCCCCCGAGACCAGGAGCGGCGCCTCGGCCTTATTGGGCACGTTCATCTCGCCGCGCACCGTGCGCACCGCACCGATGGCGCGCGCCACCCAGTCCATTTCCGCCTCGGCATCGGCGTCGATGAGGGCGTGCTCGGGCTGCGGCCACCACGCCGTGATGAGCCGATGGCCCGGACCGCCGCCGAAGTGCTCCCAGAGTTCCTCGGTGATGAAGGGCATGAACGGGTGCAGCAGGTGGAGCAGCCGCTGCATCACCCACGCGATGGTCGCCCGCGTCTCCGCGCGCGCGGCCTCGTCCTCGCCGGTGAGCACGGGCTTGGCGAACTCGATGTACCAGTCGCAGAACTGGTGCCAGGTGAACTGATAGAGCGCACCGGCCGCGTCGTTGAAGCGGTAGGCGGCCAGCGCTTCGTCCACCGCCTCGGCCGCCCGCACGGTCTTGGCGATGGCCCAGCGGTTCACCGTGAGCTGCACGCGCTCGGGGTCGAACTGCGGGTCCCGCGCGACATTGTGGAGCTGGCAGAAACGCGCGGCGTTCCACAGCTTGGTGGCGAAGTTGCGGTAACCCGCGACGCGCTCCTCGGAGAGCTTGATGTCCCGCCCCTGCGCGGACAGCGCGACCAGGGTGAAGCGCAGCGCGTCCGCGCCGTAACGCTGGCAGATGTCCAGGGGATCGATGACGTTGCCCTTGGACTTGGACATCTTCTGCCCATAGGCGTCGCGCACCAGGGCGTGGATATAGACGTCCTTGAACGGGACGTCGCCCATGAAGTGCAGGCCCATCATCATCATCCGGGCGACCCAGAAGAAGATGATGTCGAAGCCGGTCACCAGGACGTCGGTGGGATAATAGGTCTGCAGCGCCCGCGTCTGCTCCGGCCAGCCCAGCGTGGAGAACGGCCAGAGGGCCGAGCTGAACCAGGTATCCAGGACGTCCGGGTCCCGGCGCAGCAGGATCAGCTCGCCCGCGTCGGCCTTCGCGCGCTGCTCGTCGCTCGGCGCGTCCTCACTCGCCAGCACGGCTGCCGGCTTGCCGAATTGCCGCTCGGCATCCGCCCTGGCGTCCTCCGCCGTCTCCGCGACAAAGATGGTGTCATCCGGCCCGTACCACGCGGGAATCTGGTGCCCCCACCAGATCTGGCGCGAGATGCACCACGGCTGGATGTTGCGCATCCACTCGTTGTAGAGGTTCGTCCAGTGCGGCGGGACGAACCGCGTCCGCCCGTCCTCGACGGCCTTGATCGCGGGCTGCGCCAGGGTCTTGGCGTCGACGTACCACTGGTCGGTCAGCCAGGGCTCGATGGCCACGTCCGAGCGGTCGCCGTGCGGGACCATGTGCGTGTGGTTGTCGATCTGGGCGACGAGGCCCTGGTCCTGGAGGTCCTGCACGACGCGCTGGCGCGCGGTGTAGCGGTCCAGCCCGCGGTACGCCTCGGGCACGTTCGCGTTCAGGCAGGCGTCGCGGTCCAGGATGTTAATGATCGCCAGATCGTTGCGACGGCCCACCTCGAAGTCGTTGAAGTCGTGCGCCGGGGTGATCTTGACCGCGCCGCTGCCCTGCTCGGGGTCGGCGTGGGTATCGGCAACGATGGGGATGCGTCGGCCCACCAGCGGCAGAACGACGTGCTTGCCCACGAGATGGGCGTAGCGTTCGTCCTCGGGGTGCACGGCCACGCCGGTGTCGCCCAGCATGGTCTCCGGGCGCGTGGTGGCGACGGTGAGGTAGACGCCGTCCTCGCCCTCCACGGGATAGCGGAAGTGCCAGAGCTTGCCCTGCACTTCCTCCTGGTTGACCTCCAGGTCCGAGATCGCCGTGTGCAGCTTGGGATCCCAGTTGACCAGGCGCTGGTCGCGGTAGATCAGCCCCTCGCGGTGGAGCTGGACAAAGACCCTGGCGACGGCCTGCGAGAGCCCGTCGTCCATGGTGAAGCGCTCACGCGACCAGTCGGGCGATGCGCCCAGGTGCGTGAGCTGCTGCGTGATCGTCCCGCCGGATTCCTGCTTGAAGCGCCAGACGCGCTCCAGGAAGCGCTCGCGACCCATGGCCTGGGCGGAGCTGCCCTCCTTGGCGAGCTGGCGCTCCACCACGGACTGCGTGGCAATCCCCGCGTGGTCCTGTCCGGGCTGCCAGAGCGCGTCGTAACCGGCCATCCGCTTCTGCCGGATGAGCACATCCTGGAGCGTGAACGTCAGGGCGTGGCCCATGTGCAGGCTGCCCGTGACGTTGGGCGGCGGCATCATGATGGTATAGGGCTGCGCACCGCTGTCGGGGTCACACTGGAACGCCCCGGCGTCGCGCCAGATCTCGTAAAATTTCGCTTCGATATCGGTCGGGCTGAAGGTTTTGTCCAGCATGGCGCCGCGTCCCTGTGAGCAAGTATTTACTTTAAGCGGCGCAAACCTACCCAAAACGGCGAACAAAACAAGGGGCGAGCCGCGGCCCGCCCCGTGCCGGCTATCGCCGTCCGTGCGCCCGACGCCGCAGCGCGCTCACACCGCCGTGGCGTGGCGGCGCTCGCTGTTCTGAAGATAGGCGTCGAACGCCGACGCGGCCGTGCGCACCAGCAGGCGGTACGTGTCCGGCACCGTGACCACGTAGCCGTCGCGCTGGACGACGCCGTCGGCGACCATGTCGTCGAGTTGGTCCAGCGCATCGTGGAAGATCGCCGGATCGAAACCGTGCTCGCGGGCGACGGCGGCAGCATCGACGGTGAGATCGCACATCAGCCGGCCGATGACGTCACCGCGCAGCCGGTCCTCGGCCGTCAGCTCGATGCCGCGCTCGATGGGCAGCTCGCCGCGGTCCAGCATCTCGGCGTAATCGCGCACCGCCTTGACGTTCTGTGCGTGCCCCTGTGGCAGGCCGCCGATCGCCGATACGCCGAGCCCGACCAGCGCCTGGGCGTTGTCCGTGGTATACCCCTGGAAGTTCCGGTGCAGCTCGCCTGCCGCGTGCGCCTGCGCCATGGGATCCTTCGGATGGGCGAAGTGATCCAGCCCGATGGGCACGTAGCCGCCGTCGCGGAGCGTGGCGCTGGCGCGGTCGAACTGGTCCAGGCGCTGCTGCGCCGTAGGCAAGTCATCCTCGGAGATCAGCCGCTGATGCTTCTTCATCCACGGCACGTGGGCATAGCCGAACAGCGCCACGCGGTCGGGCGACAGCGTCATCAGCCGCTGCACCGTCGCCACCGTGCCGGGCGCGGTCTGATGCGGCAGCCCGTACATCAGGTCGATGTTGAGCCCGTTGACCCCGCGGGCGCGCAGCATATCCACGACATCCCGCGTGGTCTCGAACGGCTGGATGCGGTTGACCGCTTTCTGCACTTCGGGGTCCAGGTCCTGGACGCCGATGCTGGCGCGCGTCAGCCCGATCTCGGCGAGCGCGTCGGCGGCCGATTCCTTGAACCCGCGCGGATCGACCTCGACCGCAATCTCCACATTGTCGGTAAAGGTGAAGTGCTTGCGCAGCCGGTCGAACAGGGCGTGGAACTGATCCGGCGAAAGAATTGTGGGACTGCCGCCGCCCATGTGCACGTGTGTCACACGGCGCGTATCGCCCAACTGCTCCGCGACACGGTCGATCTCCTGGAGGAGATAGTCCATGTAGTGCCGAATCGGTTCGGGCCGGTTCACCACCGTGGTAAGGCAGCCACAGAACCAGCAGAGCGTGTCGCAAAACGGTATGTGAATGTACAGCGACAGGTCGGTGTCACTGTCCAGATGGGCCAGCCACTGACCGTACCGGCTACCGTCGACGCCCGCATGGAAGTGCGGCGCGGTCGGGTAGCTGGTGTAACGCGGCACGCGCGCGTCGTACTTGGTGATGAGATCCGGCGTCATGGTGTAAACAAAGCATGACGCCGGCCCCGCGCGCAAGGGTTCAATTCAACTAGACACCGGTCCGGTCGCCAAACCGGCATCGATCAACCGCCCGTCGCCGTTTCCGGGAGAGGTTCGTGCGCACTGGTTGCGCTTTGCAGGACGCGGCGGCGCAGTTCCTGGAGCGCCCGGTGCTCGATCTGGCGCACGCGCTCCTTGCTGATCCCAAGCTCCTCGCCCAGGTCCGCCAGCGTGGTCGCCTCCTCCTTGAGGTGACGCTCCTGGATGATGTGCTGATCCCGGGCGGGCAACCGCGTCAGCGCCGCCTTGAGCCAGCGACTCCGGACCGCATTGTCGTTGTTGCGCTGAATTCGGTCTTCCGGGGACGGTCCGTCGTCGACCAGCAGGTCCTGCCACTCCGAGCTCCCGTCTTCGCCGATGGGCGCGTTGGCGGACTGATCCGGGCCGGACAGCCGCGCCTCCATGTTCTCCACCTGGGTAAGCTGGACCTTGAGGCGATCGGCGATCTGCTGACGCTGATCCGTGTCATCGGTGGTGCCGCCATCGGCGTTCGCGATCATCGCCCGCAGCCGGCGCAGGTTGAAGAACAGCGCCTTTTCCTGCGTGGTCGTGCCGAGCCGCACCATGGACCAGTTGCGCAGGACGAAATCCTGCACGGCGGCGCGAATCCACCAGATCGCGTAGGTGGAGAAACGCACCTCGCGGGTGTGGTCGAACCGGGCGGCCGCCTGCATCAGCCCCAGGTTCCCCTCCTGCAGCAGGTCGGACATGGACAGGCCATAGCCGCGATATGCCGTCGCCTGGCTGACCACGAGGCGCGCGTGCGCATCGACCAGCTTGTGCAGGGCGCTCTCGTCCTTGTCCTCGACCCAGCGGCGGGCAAGGTCTTCCTCTTCCTCGCGGGAGAGAAGCGGGGCCTTCATCGCATTCCGGATGAAGCGCTGGGCCGCCCCTTGGCTGTCGCTCGTTGCTGTCATCGCCATGATCCGTTTTCCGCAGCCGTTTCCATCCTGTCCGAGTGTACGAAAACGGCTGCGGCCCGGATCAGGCTCACATGTCGACGAAAAGGTTCAGGAAACGCCCCACCGGCCCGGTCATGCGCAGCGGGGCGGTGGTCACGATCAGGCAGGTGCAACCTTCCGGGTCGGCCACCGGCCGGTGGGTGACGTGATCGTCCACGGCCGAGACGTCGCCCGGCAGGTAGTGGCGGCCGGTGTCGGTGAACCCGCCTTCAAGGACGAGGGTGTACTCGTCGCCGTCATGCGTGTGGTTGGGCACGCTCGCACCCCCCGCCATGCGCAGCAGGCGCGTCTTGTAGCCGTTCTGCTCGTGCTCGGGCAGAAGCTGGTACTCGGCGATCTGCCCGCTGCGCTCCTTCCAGCTCAGCGCGCTCAGATCGTCGGTGCCCAGATAGCGCCGTAGCGGGGCCGGCAGCTCGCCGTCGCCCGCCTGCCCGCGCGGCGCCCCGGCGCGCTGGCCCGCAACGGCCGCGGCCTTGGCGCCCGACACGTTAAAAGCCGGCCCGTCCTCGTCCAGGCGCGCCATGACCTTGTCGAGGGTGTCGCTGGCCAGACTCTCCGGCTCCAGGTCCTCGATCATGCTGCCGCCCACGGCTTCGAAATCCCGGACCGTCCGGCGGCTCTCCGGCGCCAGCGAGAGATGGCTGACCACGAAGAGCGCCAACGGCTCGGGCAAGGTTCCTGCCGCATAATCGAAGAGAAGTTCCTCCGGCGGTGTATGTGCAACCATTATTGTACGTCCTCCAGCATCGTCCGCAGCCGCGTCATTGCAAGACGCAACCTTGATTTCACGGTCCCCAGCGGAAGTTCTGTTTCTTTTGCTATGGCGCTGTGGGACTTATCTTCAAAGAAGGCCATGCGCAGGAGCATGGCCTGCTGGTCGGGCAGCGACCGGACCGCCTGGTGCAGGCGATCGCTGCGCTGCTCCGCGGCCACCGCCACGTCGGGCGGCTCGTCCGCTTCCGGCTCCAGCCGGGAGTAATCGGATTCCGCCTCCGGCCACTTTTCGCGACGAATGGCGTCGATGCGTTTGTTCCGCGCGATCGTATAGATCCACGTGCTCACCGCGGCCTGACGGCGATCGAAAAGATGCGCGCGCCGCCATACGGTAAGCATCACCTCCTGGGTGAGTTCCTCCGCCAGTACGCCGTCCGCGCCGAGCCGGCGCAGATAGGCCTTTACGCGCGGACCGTAGTAGGCGAAAAGTTCCTTGAACGCCTCACGATCCCGGTTTTCCGCGATGGATTCCAGAAGCTCGGCCGACACCTTGGCACCCGCCTCGTCATGACACGACTGATTGGACGTACGTGCCCGACGTTGTACGCCGCCAAGGTTCTGCGCCGCAACCCATGTCGCGCCTATCGGCTGGGTAACATCAACGTGCATAACCAACCTCGCGTTTTTCCTGGCTACGCGCCGGAACGGCGACTGGATGTCACAGCGTGTCAAATTTTTGCCGCTCGACAGGAATTGCGAGGCCAACCTAGCTTTCGCCCGCTTCCCGGACCGCCGGTGCGCCGCCGGTGGACGTGATCCGGGCAGCACATCCCGACGTACAGGTTGAGACAACAAGGATGGGAACGCATGCGCCGCATCGCCATTATCGGGAGCGGAATCTCCGGTCTGGGCGCCGCCTGGGCACTGTCGCAGCAGCACGCGGTCACCCTCTTCGAGGCGCAGGACCGGCCCGGCGGCCACGCCAATACGGTCCACGTCACGCAGGAGGGACGCGTCCGCCCGGTGGATACCGGCTTCCTCGTCTACAACGCGCACAACTACCCGCATCTGGTGCGGCTCTTCGCCGAACTCGGCGTGACCACGGCGCAGAGCGACATGTCCTTCGCCGTGTCCATGGACGACGGCCGGCTCGAGTACACGGGCAGCCCGCGCGGCCTGTTCCTGCAAAAGCGCAATCTGTTGCGTCCGCGCTTCTGGCGCATGGTGCGCGACACCCTGCGCTTTTATAAGGAAGCGCCCACCTGGCTGGCGCAGCGCACCGGAGATGACCGCGACGACCCCAGCATCGGCGCGTATCTGGCGCGCAACGGCTACAGTCGGGCGTTCATCGACGACCACCTCGTGCCCATGGCGGCGGCGATCTGGTCCTGCCCCGACCGCGAAGTGCTCGACTTCCCGGCGGAGAGCCTTTTGCGCTTCCTGGACAACCACGGCCTGCTTCAGGTCGAGGGCCGGCCCCAGTGGCGCACCGTGGCGGGCGGCAGCCGGCACTACGTGCGCGCCATCACCGACCCGCTGGGCGAGCGCCTGCGCCTGAACAGCCCGGTCAGCGCGGTCCGGCGCGAGGCCAGCGGGGTGACCGTGACCAGCAACGGCACAACGGAACGCTTCGATGCCGTGGTGCTGGCGACGCACGCGGACCAGACGCTGGCCATCCTGGGCGACGACGCCACGGCGCGGGAACGCGAGGTCCTGGGCGCCTTCCGGTACAGCCAGAACCACGCGTGGCTGCACAGCGATCCGGGGTTGATGCCGCGCCGGCGCGACGGCTGGGCGAGCTGGAACTATCTCGGCCGCTCCGGCCGGAGCGACGACCGCACGCGCGACGTTTCGGTGACGTATTGGCTGAACCGGCTGCAGAACCTCACGCCGCCGGACATCTTCGTCTCGCTGAACCCACACCGCGAGCCGGCGCCCGACAAGGTGCTCGCGCGCATGAACTACGACCATCCCATCCTCGACGGCGCGGCCTGCGCGGCCCAGGATCGGATTCCCGAAATCCAGGGCGGTCAGAACACGTGGTTCTGCGGCAGCTACCTGGGTTACGGCTTTCACGAGGACGGTCTGGAATCGGGCCTTGCGGTGGCGGCGGCGCTTGGGGCACCCGTGCCCTGGTGCGACGCGGTGTCGCCGGCGAGCCCGGCGGATCGGCGCGCGCGCCCGCTGGGCACGGGAACCGACCAGGCGGCGGCATAGGAACATGAGGATGCACTCGGCGCTTTACACGGGCCGGATCATGCACGCGCGCCATCAGCCGGTGCGCCACCGCTTCGAATACGCGGCAACGGCGGTCTATCTGGATCTGGCCGAACTCGACGAACTCGATCGGCGCCTGCGCCTGTTCAGCGTGGACCGGCCCGGGGTGGTGACGTTTTATCAACGCGACCACGGCCCGCGCACCGGCGCGGCGCTGCGCCCCTGGATCGACGCCACGCTCGCCGAGGCGGGCATCGACCTGGCCGGCGGCCCGGTGCGGATCCTGTGCATGCCGCGCATCTGGGGCTATGTCTTCAATCCCCTGACCACGTGGTTCTGCTACCGGCGCAGCGGCGAACTCGCGGCAATCCTCTACGAGGTGAGCAACACCTTCGGCCAGCACCATTGCTATCTCATCCCGGCGGCGGGCGCGCGCGGACGCACCGGGGTGATCCGGCAGGCCTGCGAGAAGGGGTTCTACGTCTCGCCGTTCAACCCGGTGAACGGCCGTTACACCTTCCGCCTGCGTGAGCCGGGCGAGCAGCTTTCGCTGGGGATCCACTATCAGGCGAACGACGCCAACGCCCTGGCGGCCGTCCAGACGGGCACCCGGCGCGCGCTCACGGATGCGAACCTCGCGCGCGTGCTGCTGCGCCAGCCCGGCCTGACCTTCAAGGTGATCAGCGCCATCCACTGGGAGGCGCTGCACCTCTGGCGCAAGGGCGCGCGCTTTCACAAGCGGCCCGCCCCGCCCGAGACCCTCGTCTCCACCGAATGGCGTCACGAAGAGGCTGTCGAATGACCCACGAGCCCGGCACCACGGCGCACAGCGTCCCCACCCGCGGTCAGCGGGATTCCGCCGCGATCCGCCTTATCCTCGCCCTCGCAAGGCGGCTGCAGTGCGGCCGGCTGGATATCACCCTGCCCGACGGGCGCCAGCGCAGCTTCCGTGGGCCGGAAGACGGCCCCACGGCCCAGCTTACCGTCCATCGGCCGCGCTTTATCCGGCGCATGGTGATGGGGGGTGCGTTGGGATTCGGCGAGGCCTACGTCGACGGCGACGTGGACAGCGCCGACCCGGCGAAGCTCCTTGAGTTGACCGCGCGCAACGAAACCGTGCTGCGGACCATTCTCCGGGGCAAGCCGTGGGCGCGGGTCATGGCGCAGTTGACGCACATGCTCCGGCCGAACAGTCGGCGCGGCGCGCGCCACAACATCGCGGCGCACTACGACCTGGGCAATGCGTTTTATTCCGCGTGGCTGGACGATACGATGACCTATTCTTCGGCCGTTTTCGCCCGGCCGCAGGACGACCTGGAAGCCGCGCAGCACGAAAAATACCGCCGGATCGCCGAACTCGCGGGCCTGCGCCCCGAACACCACGTCCTCGAGATCGGCTGCGGCTGGGGCGGGTTCGCCGCCTACGCCGCCGGGGTCGTGGGCTGCCGCGTGACTGCGCTTACCATCTCCGAGGCACAGTACAAGCACGCGCGCGCGCGTATCGCGGCCGCGGGGCTGGACGACCGGGTCACCGTGGCCTTCCGGGACTACCGCGACGAGGTCGGCTCCTACGACCGCATCGTCTCCATCGAGATGATCGAGGCCGTGGGCGAAGCCTGGTGGACGACCTATTTCCGCCAGCTCCACGACCGGCTGGAGGCCGGCGGGCGCGCCGTGCTCCAGGCGATCACCATGGACGACGCGTTGTTCCCCAGCTACCGGCGCGGCGTGGATTTCATACAGCGCTACATCTTCCCCGGGGGCATGCTGCTCTCGCCGGGCATCCTGACGCAGGAGGCGCAGGCAGCGGGCCTGACGCCGGCACAGAGCCACGGCTACGGGCCGCACTATGCGGAGACGCTGCGCCGCTGGCGCGAGCGCTTCGAGGGGGCGTGGCCGCGCATCGCGGGTCTGCGTGGCGGGCGCTTCGACGAACGCTTCCGGCGCATGTGGCGCTACTACCTGGCGTATTGCGAGGCGGGCTTCGTCGAGGGCCGGCTCGACGTCGTCCAGGCGGCCTTCGACCGCCCGGCCCCGAACGCCGCCGCCGGAGCCGCCTCCTGATGGCGGGCGGCGGCCACCAACGTCCGGTGTTCCGGCTGGAGGATTATTTCGCCGGCCGGACCCGCGCCTGGGGCATCTTCCAGGACCGTTTCGGCACGCTGCGCCAGCAGTTCGAGGTAACCGTCGACGGGACCTGGGAGCCCGAAAAGCGCCAGCTCACCCTGGTCGAGGACTTCGTCTACAGCACCGGCGCCACCGAGCGGCGCATCTGGTACGTCACCAAAACCGGCGACACGCACTACGAAGGGCGCACCAAGGGCATCGTGGGCCGCGCCCACATCCGCGCCCTGCCCGATGCGGTGCACCTGCGCTACCGGTTGCAGGTTCCCATCGGCGGGCGGAGCTGGACGCTGGCCTTCGACGACCGGATGTACCGGCAGGACGACCGGGTGATGATCAACCGCGCCATCGTGCGCAAGTGGGGCTTCCTGCTGGGAACGGCGACGATCTGCTTCCAGAAGGAAAGCGCCGAAACGGGCGGCGCCGCGGCCCCGGAGAAAGCGGCCGAGGCCGGCGCGGCGTCCTGAATCACGCCGCCAGGCGGTGGCGGATGCGGCGCAGCAGCCAGCCGATTCCGGGCAGTTTCTCGTAGAGCTGTCCGGCCGCGTCCCAGTGGTCGATGTGGGCGCGCAGAACGCCCGCTTCGTCGAAGTGCAGCTCGCTCATGCCTTCGAGCACCCATTGGCGCCCGCTGCGTTTCGGGCGGAAGGCGAAACGCCAGCGCAGATAGGCGGTGGTGCCGCTGACCGCCCAGTCGCGCACGTCGATGTGCAGGTCCGCGACATCCTCGAACATCTTGGCGAACACGGCGCGGAAGCGCCGGCGGCCGCGAACATCGTTGAACGGGTCGACGAAGCGCACGTCCTCGGCGCACAGCGTGACCAGCTCGTCCAGCCGGTCCGGCCCGAGCGCCTCGAACACGGCGATGTAGTTGCGCACGTGCGGGCGGATGTCCGCGCTCATGCCCGAATCCCCGGAAGACGACGCATCCACCATGGATCATGGCCCCCATGCTTCGACAGGCTCAGCATGCGGGCGTCACCCTGAGCGTGCCGGGGTATACGAAAAGATGAACCCGTCTTCACCCGAACGCCTCATCTTGAGCCTGTCGAAAGATGAGCCCGTCGAAAGATGAGATCACGGGCATACCAAAGATCGCCCTGCCAGAATTTCAACCCGACTGGGACGCCTTGGAGACCATACCACGGGCGATGCGAAGGGCGAGCGCATAGGGCAGGCACCGATACAGCTTGACGAAATAGCAGAACCGCCGCGGGAAAATGATCTCGAACCGGGTGCGCTGCAAGCCCTTGGCGAAGGCGGCCGCCGCATCCTCCACGTCCATAAGCATGGGCATGGGAAATTCGTTCTTGTCCGTCAGCGGTGTCTTGACGAAGCCCGGGTTGACCACCTGCAGCAGCACGCCCTCGGATTCCAGTTCGGGGCGCAGGCTCTCCGCCATGGCGATCGCCGCGGCCTTGCTGGCACTGTACGCGGCCGCCGTGGGCAGGCCGCGGTAACCGGCCACGGAGGAGACGACGGCCACCTGCCCCTTGCCGCGCTCGCGCATGCGCGGCAGGAGCGCCTCCAGGCAGGTCGCCCCACCCGTCACGTTGAGCCGGAGCAGCCGATCCACCACCTCGGCGCGGAAATTCTGTGCCGTCATCGGCTGGTGCGTGCCCGCGTTGAGCACCGCCAGCGCGATCGGGCCGTGCTTGGCCTCGATGGCACGCACGGCGTCCGCCACGGCCGCGCCGTCGGTGACGTCGAGCGCCCAGGGCGTGATCCGCCCGTGCGTCGTCTCCGCGGCCACGGTCTCCAGCTCGCCCTGGCGGCGGGCGGAGATGACCACGTGCCAGCCCTCGCGGGCCAGGCGCAGCGCCAGCGACCGGCCGATGCCGCTCGACGCGCCGGTGATCCAGGCGCAGCCGTCGCGCGGGCTCGCCGGGCTCACCATGCCCCGGGCTCCGCGTAATCCAGGGAATCCAGGAAGCTCTTCGCCTTGTCCTGCAGCGCGGCGACCTTGTCCGGGGCCATGCGCGCCAGCGTCTTCAGCGGCATCGTCATGCGGGGATTGCTCTCGAAGGTTTCGCGATTCGCGGCGATGAACGCCCAGTATAAGGCATTGAGGGGACAGGCGTCGTCCGTCAACTGTTTGCGCACGTCGTAGCGGCAGTGCCTGCAGTAATCCGACATCCGGTCGATGTACTTGCCGCTCGCCGCATAGGGCTTGGAGGCGAACACGCCCCCGTCGGCGAACAGCGCCATCCCCTGGACGTTGGGCAGTTCCACCCATTCGTAGGCGTCGGCGAAGACCACCATGTACCAGTAATTCACCGCGTCCGGGTCGAGCCCGGCGACCAGGGCGAAGTTGCCCGTGACCATGAGGCGCTGGATGTGGTGGGCATAGGCTTCCTCGCGTGTCTGCGTGACCGCCTCATGGAGGCAGCGCATCGCCGTCTCGCCCGTCCAGTAGAACGCGGGCAGCAGCCGGGTGGCGTTGAGCGCGTTCAACTCGCGGTACTCGGGCATTTTCAGCCAGTAGACGCCGCGCACGAACTCGCGCCAGCCCAGGATCTGCCGGATGAAGCCCTCCACGGCGTTAAGCGGCGCCTGGCCGTCACGGTAGGCGCGCTCGGCCTCGCGGCACACGGCCCACGGGTCGAGCAGGCCCGCGTTCAGGTAGACCGCGATGCGCGCGTGAAAGACGAAGGGCTCGCCAACGCGCATGGCGTCCTGGTAGTCGCCGAAGCTGGGCAACGCGCGCTCGACGAAATCCGCGAACGCCGCCCATGCGTCCTCGGCGGTGACGGCAAAATCGAATCCGTCGAGCGTGCCAAAGTGGTGGCTGAAGCGCGCCCCGACCAGATCGAGCACCTCGCGCGTGATCGCATCGGGTTCCACGGCAAAGCGATCCGGTGTGCGCACCTCGGGGGCGAGCGCCTTGCGGTTCGCCGCATCGTAGTTCCATTTGCCGCCCTCGGGCTGGCCGTCGGGCGTCAGCAGAAACCCGGTGCGCCGGCGCATCTCGCGGTAGAAATGCTCCATGCGCAGGGTCTTGCGCCCTTCCGCCCAGCGCCCGAAGCGCGCCGGCGTGGTGAAGAACCGGGTGTCGCCGCGGATCTCGACGGGCACGCCGAGGTCGGCCTGCCAGCCCTGCATGTCCCGCCACAGCCGCCACTCCCCGGGCTCCGTGACGACCATCCGATCCGGCCGATGACGGGCCACGCCGTCGGCGACGGCCGCGCGCAGGCTTCCCGGATTGTCCTCGGCGTCCAGGCGCGAATAGTCGACCGTCACGCCCTCACCTTCGAGCGCGGCGGCGAAGTGGCGCATCGCCGAGAAGACGAAGGCGATCTTCTTCGGGTGATGGCGGACGTAGGTCGCCTCCGCGTCGACCTCGGCCATCGCCACCACGTCCCATTCGGGATCGAGGTCGGCGAGACTCGATATGTCCCGGCTGAGCTGGTCGCCGAGGATGAATCGAAGCGTTTTGGTCATTGATTTTGCAGCATTCCGTATCACCCCCTTCGAACAGCGTAGGATGGGTCGGGCAACAGCGAGCGCCGCCCTCCGCGCCGGTCGCGGCCTACGCGCCCCGGCGCGCAGCGGATCGCCGCCGGCTCAGTCCCGCTGCCCGTTCGCCGCGTCGGCGTACATGGCCTCGAACTCGATGATGAGGTCGATCTCGTCCCCGACCAGATCGTCCTCGACCGCGTAGGTCATGCCGTAGTCCGAGCGCTCGATGGTGCCGCGCGCCGAGATGCCGATGGCGTGGTGGCCGTCGCCGAAGGGGTATTCGCGGCTGCCGTTGTAGGTGACATCGAGCGTGAGCGGCTCGGTCCGGCCGAGCAGGGTGAGATCGCCCTCGAGCTTCGCCGCGCGCTCGCCCGTCTGGGTCGCCCCGTCGGCGGTGAAGGTCATGGTCGGATACTCCCGCACGTTCAGGAAATCCGGCCCGCGCAAGTGCTCGTCGCGCTCCTGGTGGTTGGTGAAAACGCTGTCGGTCTGGACGGTGATCACAACGTCCGAGAGCTCCCCGGTCTCCGCGTCGAAGGTGAAGCTCCCACTGGCCTCCCGGAACATCCCCACGGTGTCGGCCAGGCCGAGATGGTGAACCATGAAGGCGATGGCGAAGTGCTCCTGGTCCATGACGTATTCGCGCGGCTCGGCCCGGGCGGTTCCGGCCGCCGCCAGCGTCGCCGCGAGCACGATCCCGGCCGCCAGGCCCTTGAGATAACGCATGACGATCCTCTCCCTGCTCGACATTGTCATCCGGCGCATGCATGACACCTAACCGATGTACGCGCGGCGGCGCCGTCGCGATCACCGTTCCGTGGACGCGCCCGAGGATCGCATACGCATGTCCGAACGCAACCACTCGGCGGACGTGACGAGCCGGGCCTTTTGGGTGACCGGGCCCGGCCAAGGGGCGATCCGTACCGAAAGCCTGCCCGAACCGGACAGCGGCGCAGTGCACGTGCGCGCCCTGTACAGCGCCATCAGCCGGGGCTCGGAGAGCCTAGTCTTCGCCGGCCGCGTCCCCGAGAGCGAATACGCGCGGATGCGCGCGCCCTTCCAGGCGGGCGATTTTCCCGCGCCGGTCAAGTACGGCTACGCCAGCGTGGGCGTGGTCGAGGCCGGACGGCCGGACCTCGTTGGAAAGACCGTGTTCTGCCTGCACCCGCACCAGGACCGCTACCTCGTCCCCGCCGACGCGGTGGTGCCTCTGCCCGACGGTGTGCCCGCGGGCCGCGCGGTCCTGGCGGCGAACATGGAAACCGCGGTGAACGCGCTCTGGGACGGCGCGCCGCGCGTCGGCGACCGCATCGCCGTGGTGGGCGGGGGCACCGTGGGCCTGCTCTGCACCGCCCTGGCCGCACGCATCCCGGGCGCGCGGGTCGAGCTGATCGACCCCGACCCGGGCAAGCGCGGTACCGCGGAAGACCTGGGCGCGTCCGCGGCACACCCGGACGATGCGGCGGGCGAGGCGGATCTGGTGATCCACGCCAGCGGCCGGGCCGCGGGCCTGCGCACGGCGCTGGCGCTTGCCGGCTTCGAATCGACGGTGCTGGAGCTGTCGTGGTACGGCGTCGACGAGGTGCCGGCGCCACTCGGCGGTGCCTTCCACAGCCGGCGCCTGACGCTGGCCTCGTCGCAGGTGGGCAGTGTCAGCCCGGCACGACGGGCGCGCTGGCCGCACGCGCGCCGGCTTGCGCTTGCCGTATCGCTGCTCGACGATCCCGTTTACGACGGCCTGATCACCGGGGAGAGCGCGTTCGCCGAGCTGCCCGGCGCGATGGCCGCGCTGAGCCGCGCGCCGGGCGGGACCATCTGCCACCGGGTTCGCTATCCCGAGACCTGACGAGGAACCGCCATGTACGCCGTCACCGTGCGCGACCGCTTCATGATCGCCCACAGCTTCGCCGGCGAGGCCTTCGGCCCCGCCCAGCGCACCCACGGCGCCACCTACGTCACCGACCTGACCCTGCGCCGGCCCGGGCTGAACGGCGACGGGGTGGTCGTGGACATCGCCGCGGCGGCATATTTGCTGAACGCGGTTGTGGGTGAGTTCAATTTCCGAAACCTCGACGAACTGCCCCAGCTTCAGGGCATGAACACGACCACGGAGGCCATGGCGAAGGTGGTCTTCGACCGCCTGGCCGCGCGCATCGCCGAAGGCGCGCTGGGTGCGGACGGCCACGCCCTGACGGAAATGACCGTCACGCTCGCCGAATCCGACGTGGCCTGGGCGAGCTATACCGCGCCCCCGGCCGAGAACGGCGGGAGCGGCGCGCCGTGAGCTGGCTTCACGTCGTCGTTCCCGGCCCCCTGGAGACGCCCACGGGCGGCTTCGTCTACGACCGGCGCATGATCGAGGGCCTGCGCGGGCGCGGCTGCGACGTCCGGGTCCACGCGCTGCCGCAGGGCTGGCCGCGACCCGATACCCACGCCTACGAGGCCGCGGCGGCGGCGTTCGATTCCATACCGGACGGCGTCGCCGTGCTGGTGGACGGGCTCGCGCTGGGTGTGCTTCCGGAACTGGCCGCACAGCACGCCCGCCGGCTGCACCTGGTCGCCCTGGTGCATCACCCCCTCGCGGCGGAAACCGGGTTGTCCGAGGCGCAGCGCCGGACACTGGCACGCAGCGAGCGCGACGCCCTGGCGCGGGTCCGGCACGTCGTCACCACCAGCGCCTTCACCGCAGACGCCATGCTCGACTACGGCGTGACCGCGCCGCACCTGAGCGTCATCCCGCCCGGCGTCGCGCCCGCGACACGCGCCCGCGGCAGCGGGGGCTCGCGCCTGGCACTGCTCAGTGTGGGGGCGGTGATCCCGCGCAAGGGCCACGACCTGCTGCTCAACGCGCTGGTGGGCCTGACGCACTACCCGTGGCGGCTCGACGTCGTGGGCAGCGAGACCCTGGCCCCCCGGCATGCGGCGGGCGTCCGCCGACTGGCCAATGAGCTCGGCCTGCACGAGCGCGTGAGCTTTCACGGCGAATTGGACGGGGCGGCACTCGCGGCCGCCTACAACGGTGCCGACCTCTTCGTGCTGGCGTCGCACTACGAGGGCTATGGCATGGTGCTCAACGAGGCGGTGGCGCACGGCCTGCCGGTGGTCGCCACGGCGGGCGGCGCGGTGCCGTTCACCTTGGCCGAGGGCGCCGGCCTGCTCGCGCCCGCGGGCGACGTCGAGGGCCTGCGCGCAGCCCTGGCCCGGGTGATGCATGAGTCCGATCTGCGTGCCCGCCTGCGCCGCGGTGCGCAGCATGCGGCCTACGGCCTGCCCTCCTGGGAGGACGGCGTGACCCGGCTCATCCGCACGGTGGAGGCGGTTACCCCGTGAGCGGTTTCGACGCGCACTGGCTCGCCCTGCGCGAGGCGGCCGACCGGCGCGCCCGCGCGGATGCCCTGACGCGCATGCTGCGCCGGGCGCTCAGCGGACGCCCGCATCTGACCGTGGTCGACCTGGGCTGCGGCACGGGCAGCAACCTGCGGCACGTCGCGCCCCAGCTCGGCGGGCGGCAGCACTGGCACCTGGTCGACACCGACCCGAAGCTGCTCGACGCGGTGCCCGGCGCGGTCGAGGCCTGGGCTGCGGAGGCCGGCGACACGGCGCGCCGCACGGCACCCGGCATGGTCGTCGAAGGGGGCAGTTTCCGCGCCGAGGTCACCCTGGAACGCCGCGACCTCGCGGCCGACCCGCTGCCCTTGGGGGCGGCCGACGTGGTCACCGCATCCGCCCTGCTCGACCTCGTGGGCCACGCCTGGCTGGACCGGCTCGTCGCCGCGTGCGCGGCGCAGCGCGCCGCGGCGCTGCTCACGCTGTCCTACGACGGCCGCATCGCCTGGTGGCCCGGGGATACCACGGACGCCACGGTGCGCGCCCGGGTGAACCGGCATCAGCAGGGCGACAAGGGCTTCGGCCCCGCGCTGGGCCCGCACGCGGCGCAGGCGGCCGCGGAGGTTTTCCGTTGCGCGGGCTACGAGGTGGAGACGGCGGCGAGCGACTGGCACCTGGATGAGACCGAGGCCGAGCTGCAGCAGCGCCTTCACGCCGAGTGGGCGAGCGCGGCGAGCCAGGTCGATCCGGCCGACTCGACGTCCGTCGATGCCTGGCTGGCCCGGCGCATGGACCTGCTCGCCGCCGGAACTTCAAACCTCGTGGTCGGACACACCGACGTGCTCGCGCTGCCGCCGAGCTGAATCAGCCGCGCAGGTCGCAGTCAAACAGGGTGTCCGGCGGCATGGCATAGCTGCACATCCGCGGCCGCCGGGCCTGCGCCAGGTCGGCGACGGGGGGAAGGTCCAGGCCGGGCCGTCCGGCGCCGATGAGCAGCGGCGCTACCGCAACATGCAGCCGGTCCAGCGCGCTCGCATCCAGAAAGCGCGACACCGTCCGGCCGCCGCCCTCGACCAGGATGCGCCGCAGCCCCCTTGCCCGAAGCGCCGCCAACACGGCGCCGGGCGTGAGCGAATCGACGGCAAGCAGCGGCACGGGCGGTTCGGCCGTTGCAACCCCTGGCGGGCGCACCAGCCAGGTCGGCGCGGCGCCGTCGGTGAACAGGCCCAGGTCCGCGGGCAGCTCGCCGCGCGCATCCAGCACCACGCGCACCGGGTTCGGCCCCGTGCACAGGCGTACGGTGAGCCGGGGATCGTCGGCCAGAACCGTCCCCGCCCCCACCACCACGGCGTCGCAGAGCGCACGCAGCCGGTGCAGGTGCGTCCGGTTGGCCGCGCCGGTGACGTAATGGGAATGACCTGTCTCGGTGGCGATCCGCCCGTCCAGGCTCTGTCCGAGCTGTCCCACCACGATGCCCTCGGGCGCGACGGGCGGCAGCAGGGGCAGAAAGAGGTCGAGAAGCTGCGCCGCGTCGTCGGCGATGGCAGCGTGCGCGGTCCAGCCCTGCGCACCGAGGGTGATCCGTGGGTCGTCCGGCACCCCCGCGCCCTGCGCCAGGCCACACAGCCAGCCCCAGGCGCTTGCGGCGTCGATGGCCACGCGCCCGGTCATCAATCGCGCAGGTTCGCCGGGTCGAAGGCGGCCGTCTCCGCGACCAGCCCGGCCAGGCAGCGCCCGAAGTGTGCCACCAGCCGCGCGCCCGTCGCCGCATCGGCGGCCGCCGCGTCACCCACCACGCCCGAAGGGTTCAGGTCCTGCGCCAGCCAGCCGAACCCGATGGCGCCTTCGGGGCGCAGGTGCCGGTTCTGCGCCGCCAGGTTCGCGCTCAGGGACTCGAAGCGTCGCGCCCGGTCCATGCGCACCGTGTCCGGCGCCAGATGAAGCATCATCGCCGTTTCCACGCGGCCACCGTGGATGCCGTGGGTCAGCTCGTGGTCGTCCATCAACCCCGCGGGCACGCCGAAGCCGAAATAGCTCGCCTTCACCGCCAGCATGCCGCGCCGCCGGCGCAGGTCCAGGGCCAGGGTGTCCAGCACATGCGTCTGCCCGCCATGCGCGTTGAGCAGCACGAGTTTGCGTACCCCCGCATCAGCCACGCTGTCGCCGATACCGGTGAGGTAACGCGTCAGCACCGCATCCTCCGCGCTCAGGGTGCCCGGAAACGCCGCATGTTCGGCGCTGGTCCCCACACGCACGGGCGGCAGCATCAGCACGGGCAGATCCGCATCGAGGTGATCCCACATCGCCGCAAGGATGCCCTCGGCGATGCGCGCATCCGTATCGAGCGGCAGATGCGGGCCGTGCTGCTCCACCGCGCCCAGCGGCAGCACGGCAACCGTGCGAAGCGGGTCGATGCAGCCGAAATCCTCGGTCGTGAGATCGCCCCAGTTCCGGCGGAGCGCGGCGGTCATTCCACATCCCCCGGCACGCGCAGGCCCAGGCGCGTCCGCGCCGCCGCGGCCGCTTCCGGGTCAACATCGGGCGGTGCGATCTCAAGGCCCTGCGCCAGGGCGTCGTAGATCGTACGCAGCGCGGCGATCCGGCCGTACTTCTTGTTGTCCGCCGGAATCACGTGCCACGGGGCCGTGTCGGTCGAGGTGCGGCGCACCATGTCGGTCACTGCGGCCTCGTAGGCGTCGCGCTTTTCGCGATTGCGCACGTCCTCGAGGCTGATCTTCCAGCGCTTCATGGGATCGTCCAGGCGCTTCTGGAAGCGGGCGTGCTGCTCGGCGTCGCTGATATGCATGAACAGCTTGACGATCCGCACGCCGTCGGCGGCAAGCATCCGCTCGAAGGCATTGATCTCGCCGTAAGCGCGCTGCCACGCTTCTGTTCCGGCGAGTTCCTCCACGCGCTCGACCAGGACGCGGCCGTACCAGGACCGGTCGAACACACCCAGGTTGCCGGGCTCGGGCAGGCGCGACCAGAAGCGTTCCAGGTAGTGCCGCCCCTGCCAACGCTCGCGCGGCGCGCCGATGGACCAGAAGGTGACCGCGCGCGGCTCCAGCACGCCCGCCATCCGGCGGATGGTGCCGCCCTTGCCGCTGGCGTCCCAGCCCTCGAAGACGATCATCGCCCGGGTGCGATGGCGCATGTAGGCGAGCTGGAGGGTGCGCAGGTTCGTCTGCGCCTCCGCGAGCGCCTCGGCATAGCTGTTCTTGGGCAGCCGCTTCTTCGCCGGCGCGTGGGCCAGCCGGAAGTCCGGGTCGCGCAGGCCCGGGTCTGTGATCACCGGTCGCGCTCCTGAGCACAGGCGATGCAGAGCACCGTCGTGGGATCGATCTGCAGCCGTTTCAAACCGATGGGCTCGCCGCACTCGCCACAGTAGCCGAACTCGCCCTCCTCGATGCGCTGGAACGTCGCCGCGATCCGCTGAAGCTCCTGCTTGCGCCGGCGTTCGGCAGCCTCCGACATGGCCTTGTTCTGCAGGGCGTCCATGCGCGACAGGCGGCCTTCGCGCGTCTGGTCGAGTTCCACGGTGCCCTGCCCGGCCTTCGCCGTTGCGGCAAGTTCCTCCA
Organism: uncultured Limimonas sp.; assembly: GCA_913055855.1. GTDB lineage: Bacteria > Pseudomonadota > Alphaproteobacteria > Kiloniellales > Rhodovibrionaceae > CAJXKW01. The sequence goes on from CAJXKW010000024.1 coordinate 31,352, forward strand.
GCTCGGCCTTGCGGTCGGCGAGCTGTTGCTTGATGGCGTCGATGTCGATGTCCGTGCGATCCGTCATGCTCGAAGCCTAGACCCGCAACGCGCGCCGCGGCAACGGGGCATGCGCGCCGCCATCGTCATTGGAAAACCACCCGCCGGTTGCCATATGCTTGACACGGGGACGTCGCCCCGGCGATGCGCCATCTTGGACAGGGAAAGAGGAGCCGCGCCATGCCGCTTTTGATGTGCCCGCACTGCCAGGAGGGGATGCAGGAAATCAAACGGCACGAGGTGGAGATCGACATCTGCCCCAAGTGCCGCGGCGTCTGGCTGGATCGGGGCGAGCTGGAGAAGCTCCTGGGCGCGGCCAAGGAAGACCGCGAAGAGATGGACGAGATGCGCCAGCACATCCCGGCCGATAAACAGCCGTACCACAGGAAGAAGAAAAAGAAATCGATGTTCGACATGCTCGACATCTTCGATTAGCGCGGCCCAAGGTCGAAGGGCCATCCGCCGTCCGCGACAGGTGCCGCCCTCGCGGCGCGCGCCCGCGGTCGATCGTGCCCAGCTTTTGCCAATCGCGTCGGTCCAAGCGGCCGTGTTCCGCGATGCGGGCGGCACACGCCCATTGCCGCCACGGAAACGACGCGCCTTAGTCGGTTCTAATCGCACGGAGGTTTTCACGTGGACGCCCCAGCGCCCGCCAGCGACAGCCAGTCCCCGGTGGCCGAGGCCGCCCACCGCCGGCGCACCTTTGCCATCATCTCGCACCCGGACGCGGGTAAGACCACGCTGACGGAGAAGCTGCTGCTGCACGGCGGCGCCATCCGGCAGGCCGGCGAGGTGCGCGCGAAGGGCGAGCGCCGCCGCACCCGCTCGGACTGGATGCAGATCGAGCAGCAGCGCGGCATCTCGGTCTCCACCTCGGTGATGACCTTCGAGTA
>CAJXKW010000025.1 GCA_913055855.1 uncultured Limimonas sp.
CACGGCATCGAGGTGCTCGAACACGACAGCCGCCCGCCGATCCGCATGGGCGCTGTCCAGGCTGGTCTCCAGGGTTTCGGAAAAGCGCGCGAGGAACGCCTTGACGAATCGCCGCGTCAGCAGCAGGCCCGCCGACCCTGATCCATGGCGCAGGACAAGCTGAATACGGTCGGCGACCGCGTCGTAGGCGATGTCGATGGCGTTACGCCCGGACATTCCCGCGCCGCTTTCTCGATTGCTGCTATTCTTTGCGGCCGAAATCCAGCTCGCCGGGGTCGCCCGATTGCGCCCCCGTCTCCGGCTGTGCCTCGGCCGCGCCCGACTGCTGTTGCTGTTCCTGAAGCTCGCGCACCTTCGCCTCGAGCTGCTTGAGCGCATTGCCCAGCGTGTTGACGAAGCTGCCCGCCTGGGTGATGGGCAGCACGAGCACGCCGGCGTCCTCGACGTTGTTCTCGCCCGCCTGACGGCCGAGCGAGACGCGCAGCACCCCGTGCGCGTAGGACACGTTGCGAACGGTGTCGGCAAAAACGATTTCGCGCAATTCCGCCTCCCGCTGGATAGGATCGCCGACCTACCGCAGAGTCCCACACGGGCAACGGGCCGGGTCTGTACCCGATCAGCGTAACCCGTGACGCGATTGACAGCCCACCCGGCGTCGGCGATGGATAACCCGGAACGAACCACGAAACGCATGTCGGCGTAAAGGGCGGGCATGGCCAGCAAAATTCACCCGGTGATTCTCTCCGGCGGTAGCGGGACACGGCTTTGGCCGGCCTCGCGCGCGCTCTATCCCAAACAGTTGCTCCCCCTGGCGGGGCCGGACTCGATGCTCGCGGCGACGCTGCAGCGCGTCCGCGATCCCGAGCGGTATACGGCGCCCGTGTTGATCGGGAACGCGGAGCACCGCTTCCTGGTCGCCGAGCAGCTGCGCCAGCATGCACCTGAAGGACGCCTCGTGCTCGAGTCGGAAGGGCGCAATACCGCCGCGGCGGCGGCCGTGGGCGCGCTGCTGGTCACGCGTGCGGAGCCGGACGGGCTGATGCTGCTCCTGCCGTCCGACCACATCGTCTCGGATACGGCGGCGTTTCAGCAGGCGGTGGACCGGGCCGCGGCGGCGGCGGCCTCGGGGCGGCTGGCGACCTTCGGGATCACGCCGGATACGCCGGAGACGGGGTATGGCTACATCCGGCGGGGCGCCGAGCTTGCCGACGCGCCCGGCGCGGCGGAGGTCGCCGCATTCGTGGAAAAGCCCGAACGCGCCACCGCCGAGCGCTTCCTTGCCGAGGGCGACTACCTCTGGAACAGCGGCATGTTTCTGGTGCACGCGGGCACGCTTCTTGCCGAGATGACCCGACTCGCGCCCGAGGTGCTTGCCGCGGCCCGGGCGGCCGTGGACGGCGCCACGCGTGACCTGGACTTCGACCGCCTGGAACCCGAGGCCTTCGCCGCCGCGCCGGCGGTGTCGCTCGACACCGCGGTGATGGAGCGCACCCAGCGCGCGGCGGTCGTTCCCGCCCAACTGGGCTGGAGCGATGTCGGCTCCTGGAACGGGCTTTGGCAGGTGCTGGACAAGGATGCGGCGGGCAACGCGGTGCAGGGCGACGTCCACGCCCGGGACACCGCCAACTGCCTGCTGCGCAGCGACGACCAGGTGCTGGTGGCGCTCGGCGTGGCCGATCTGGTCGTCGCCGCCATCGACGACGCCGTGCTGGTGTGTCCGCGCGAGCGCGCGCAGGAGGTGGGGACGGTGGTCACGGACCTGAAGGCGCAAGGGCGTACGCAGCCCGAGGTGCACACCACCGTGTACCGGCCCTGGGGCAGTTACCGTGGTATCGACCGGGGCGACCGCTTCCAGGTCAAGCGCATCACGGTCCAACCCGGCCAGACCCTGTCGCTGCAGCGGCACCGGCACCGCGCGGAGCACTGGATCGTCGTGGAAGGAGAGGCGGAGGTCACGCGCGACGGCGAGGTCTATGCGCTGCGGCCGAACGAGTCGACGCACATCCCGCTGGGCGCCATCCACCGCCTGGCCAACCGGGGCAGCACGCCGCTGCACATCATCGAGGTGCAATGCGGCGATTATCTGGGCGAGGACGATATCGAGCGCTTCGCCGATACCTACGGGCGCTGAGACGCCGCGCGCTGATCCGTACGGCTCAGCCTTCGCGCGGGGCGTCCGCGGGCCGTGTGGTCTCACCGCGCTCGGCGCGCAGGAACAGGCCGCACAACCGGCGCAGGGCGTCGCGATGCGCGCTGTCCGTGAGCGCGCCCACGAGGCGCGCAAGTTCGGCCTTGTCGGCGCGTGCCTCTTCGCCGCAGTTGGGCAGCGCCGCGGGCGGGTAGAAATAATCCACGCTTACGCCCAGCGTTCCGGCCATGACATAGAGCCGGCCGGCGGACACCCGGTTGGTGCCCGTTTCGTACTTGTGGACCTGCTGCAGGCTCACGCCCAGCGCCTTGGCGAAATCGCGCTGGTTCATTGAGAGTTCGCGGCGGCGCTGACGGATCCGTCCAGCGACGAAGCGATCGGCATCGACGGCCGAACCGGCACCGTCGCGCCGCTCGGGAACGTCGCGGACCGGCGGCTGCGGTACATCGGCGGCCGGCTGATGACGGTCGAGGACACTATCGGCTGACTTGGACATGGTCTCCCCTCGCGGCGGTTATCGGATCTCGCGCGCCACCTGACCGTCAGGGTAGCACCCCCAATCTCGACGTCATTATGTCGAAAGCGGTAGGTCTGCCACCCTTCCCGAGCTGAGCCGGGAACACGGCGGCCGGCGGGCCTATGGACCCGCCGGCCGTCGCCGCGCCATTGCCGTTTTCCGGGCGCGTCAATGCTCGCCGCCGGCTTCCACCTCGTCCGAGCGCATGCCGTGGTTGAGTGCCCAGATGGCCGCCTGGGTGCGGTTGCGCACGTTGATCTTGCGCAGGATGCTCTTGAGGTGAACCTTGATCGTCGCTTCGGTCACCTTGAGGCGGTTGGCGATGACCTTGTTGGAATCGCCGGCGACAAGGCACTGCAGGATCTGGATTTCGCGTTCCGAGAGGTGCGGCCCGTTCGCGGGAAGCTGCGCCGCCGGTTGCGCGCGGTTCATGTTGCCGCGCAACAGCAGGCCGATCAGTTCGGAGGGGAAGATCCGCTCGCCCAGCAGGATCAGGTTCAGCGATTCAATCAGCGCCTGGCTGGAGACCTCCTTGAGGATGCAGCCGTTAATGGGGGCGTCGAAGCACGCCATGAGAAGCTGCGGATCGTGGCTTCCGGTCAGGGCGACGATCTTGGCCGAGGGGAACCAGGCGCGGAGCTGGCCCAGATCCGGCCCGACCTGGTCGGGATCCTGACCGCAGTCGACCAGGACGAGATCGGGCGCGCTGTCATCCGTCAGCCCCGCCTTGAGTTCGTTGATGTCCGACGCGTCCTTGACGATCTGATAGCTGCTGTCGGCGAAGATGCGCAGCAGCCCCTCGCGCGAAAGGCGATTGGGGTCGATGAGGTAGGTGACGACGTTGCTCATGGTGCTCTCTCCCTGCCCGCTCTCGCTCCCGAAGGTCGGGCTTACCGCATGTCATGCCGCGTCGCGCGGCAGCTTGTGGGCGCGCCCGGCACGCTGCCGGGCGCTGGGCCGTGGCTTGGCAGCGGGCTGTCCCGGACGGTTGTCCTCGCTTGTCCGCTGCCGATGCTCCAAATGGGTACCAAAGAACCTTGGGACCGGCTATTACCCATACGGGCAATAACATCCTTTAGTCGAGTTCCCATGCACCGGACGGCGAGACAAGGCGCTGCCCGAAAAGACAACGCCTACGTTACCGTCTCATTCATATTCGGAGGGTGTCGGGAATGTAGGAGTGTGGTATTCGGTATCTTTTGTGGGAGATTGAAAGGTTAGAGGCGTTCTTAATGAAGAAATTCCAAAATTGAAAGAGTGTTCAGCCAGCAATCTGTCCGGTGCCGGCATCCTTAACCTGTTGTTTACTTTGGGGCGACTGGCGCGCACACGAGTCCAGCGGTGATACGATAGACAGATTTGGCTAAAATCCGACCGAAAGGCCATTTACCGGCTTCGCCGAATGCGGTACCCGGAAATCCGGGTTCGTTCACCCCGTCGCGGCATTGTCGGCTCGGCCCGCATTGTCATCCGCGCGAATCGACAAAGGCTAGCGAAGGAGGGGTTGCCGCATCAAATTCGCCTAGAGCGATTTGTGAGCCATCCGCTTGCCGGCTCAGGACAAGGCGATTCGCGCAACAATTCGGGTACACCTAGCACGAAGGTCGCAAACCTGATAGAAATGCCGACAAAGGGGTTCGCCATGCGGCTGCTCGTCGTCGACGATCACGATCTTTTCCGGGGCGGCCTGATCGCCATGCTGCGCCATCACTTCGGCGAGGCCGCGCGCGTGGTCGAGGCTGCGTCCTATGCCGAGGTGCTGGACCTGCTTGCGCGCGATACCGGGTTCGACGCGGTCCTGTGCGACATCGACATGCCCGACCTCGGCCCGGACCGGCACATCGGGCGTGTGGTCGCGGCGGCCGGCGCCATCCCGGTCGTGGTGGTGACCTCCTCCACGGTGCCGGCCGTGGACGCTTCGGCAAAGGCGCTGGGTGCGCGCGGCTTTCTCGGCAAGGCGAATTCGTTCGACGACGTCGTCGCGGCGATCGAGACCGTCACCTCGGGGGGAAGCTATTTCCCCCGGGCGGCCCGCGATCCGGTGAATCAGCGCGAGGCGATCTCGGACCGGGGCGCGCGCGTCGGCTTGACGCCCAAGGAGACGCTCGTGCTCATGGCGCTGGCCCAGGGGCACTCGAACAAGCAGATCGCGCGCGATCAGGGCGTCTCGGAAAACGCCATCAAGATCCACGTACGCAATATCTTCGCCAAGCTTGGCGTGCAGAATCGGACCCAGGCGGCGATGCGCGCCTCCACGATCTTCTTTGGCAGCGAAGGCGAGGCCGCGGCGTCACAGCCGCGCTGATCCGCGACGACGGCGCCGGCGCGGGGCATGCGCCGGCGGCGGAGCGGGGGATGGCAAGATCGCGTGGATCGGATCCGGCGGAAAGGCGCTCACCCGATGCCGCTTTTTCCGGACGTGCGGGCGATCCAGGTGGCGCCCGGGATCGTATGCGAGGCAACGGAACCGAAGGCAGGCTTCGCCGGGCGGACGGCGCCACCCGGCCGGCACCTGCCCTCAGGCGGACAAGCGGTAGCTGCGCTGACGGAAACGCACGTTGTCGTAGCGCCGGCCCGCGTAGAGCCGTTCGAGTTCGCGTTCGCGTATCTCGGGGTCGAGCATGTCCCTGCTCGGCCCGATGTCCGGTTCGGGTTCCGCTTCCGATTCGCTTTCGGATTCGACAAGTTCGAAGAGCTTGAGCTTCTGGACCGTCCAGGTGCGCGGGCGCAGGTTGTGGCTGGTTCCGTCGGCGTCGGTCACGGTGCCGCCGCTGAAGCACAGCGCCATGGCGTCCTGCCAGGCCGTGCGGTAGTCGACACGGTCGATGAGGAAGGAGAGCCCCACGGGCTCGCCGGGTTTGCCGTGAGGCCGGCACCAGGCTTGGTAAACAGGCATCGTGCACCTCCCTGACTGGATACTTTTACCCTATCGATCAGGGCTGAAATGAAAATCCGGCAAGAGCATTACCCCCTTTTGTCACGCCGACCTCCTGACACCGGGCCGTTGCGGCGCTCACCCCTTCTTCGCCGCCATGGCCCGATGTTGCGTTCCAGTATGCCAGGGAGCCGACGCCTGCGCGCCGGCGCGAAGGGCGATCCGACTGGTCCGGGGGTGACAGGGGAGTCACGCGCCCGTGAAAAGCCCGCCCGCTTCGGGCTAGCCCGGACGGCTCAGTTGGCGCGCTGGCGTGCCTGTAGGGCGTTGCGGAAGCGCAGGGCGAAGACGCCGGCCTCCGTGCGGTTGTTGAAGTGCAGCTTGGTCAGGATGGACCGCACAAGGTACTTCACCTCACGCTCCTCCTGGCTCAGCCGCTGGGCGATCTCCAGGTTGGGATCGCCCTCCGCCAGCCGGTCCAGCACCTTCAGCTCCGCCAGGGACATCTCGGAGAGCTTCTCGACCCGGGCGTCGTCGAGCGTAAACCCGGGACCGATGTAGTCGGGACACAGCGCGTGCGCCTGAAGGGCGAGGTTGACGGCCGTGCAGAAGCGTCGGACGCCGTCGTCGTGGAACAGGAAGCCGTCGGCCCACGGGGCGAAGTCCGCCGCCTCGAGCAGGCGCGCGCGCGAGACCAGCAGCACCACCTTGATCTGGCGCAGCAGGCGCAGCGACACCCCCGGATCGATCCGGCCCAGGCTCGCCGGCGTGGCGATCAGCATGCTTACGTTGGAGAACCGCGTCATGTCGCGCGGATCGATGGGGCCGGTGATGTGATCCGTGGCGATCCCGCAGTCGCGGGAGAGATGGCGTGCGAGGAGAACGTGGGCTTCCGATCTGTCCGCGAGCAGAATGGCCCGCGTGGGTGCTTTCGGCGTCTCTGCCTTTGTTGCCATATGATCTTGGCCCGCCAAGCCGAGCCCCCCCGAGCGTCGATATTGGTTCCGGATCATGGCAATCCGGGGATGACTGTCCCACGAAGTTTAGCCAAAAACGCACCGACTTTGCCGCAAATCTGGAAGTAACCTTTTCTGATGGGGGCGTACCCGACAGGTCCATCCGGTTCGACGTGTGATCGTTTCTTCAGCCCATGCCGTCGTCGCTTGCGCCGCCGCTGCCCATGCCCAGCACCGCCAGCTCGACGCTGGTCCGGCCGGCTTCGACATCTGCCGGGGCGGCGCCGACGGGCGCGTCGTTGCCGGGCGCCGGGGTCTCCGCCGAAGCCGCCGCCAGCCCGATCTCGATTCGGTTGTGCAGAACGGCCGCGTCGCGGTGCTCGGGGCCATTGTGCGCAGCCGCCAGCACGTCCGCGAACACATCGCCGACGGACATCCCCTCGGCCATGCGTGCGGCGAGCTGCGCGCCCCAGTCCGCCGCCGCGGCATCGCCGGGGAGCCGGCCGAATGCAGTCTGGTAAAGCGCCTCAACGGCATCGCGCGCGACTCCGGCCTGATCCAAAGAGCCAGTATCGGCCGAAAGGGCGGGCGATTGCGCCTGTGCTTCCGGGCTTATCCGGAAGGATTCCGCAATCCCGTCGAGGACCGCACCGGGTGCGTGCCCCTCGGCGCGCGCGTGTGCCATTTCCGCACGCCAGAAGGCGAGGTCCGCCGGCGCCGGCGCGCGCCCCAGGATGGCCAGGGAAAGCGCGGTGATCTGGGCGGCGGGGTTGAGGTCGGTCAGCGCCGCGGCGGGCTGGGCCGCGCCGTCCGCATCGGGGGCGGCCGTCAAGCGCACGGTCGCGGCATCGGCCGTGCCCGAGCCGTCGCCGACGCGGTAGCTGAACGGCGTGCTCCCGGCGAAATCCGCCGGTGCCGTGAAGCGCAGGCCGTTCGCGCCGGCGTCTTCGAGGTCGCCGCGCAGCGGCAGACTGTGGGCGGTGATGCGGCCTCCGGGCGCGTGGTCGTTGGCGAGCGGGTCGAACGCGACGGACTCGCCGGGGGTGACGCGGACCGTGTCATCCGCGGCCGTGAACGCGCTTGGCGGTGCCGTCGCGCCGCCGGGGCGCCCCAGTTCGACGCCTTCCGCCGTCAGGGGGCCGGCGCTTTCCAGGTGCACGGTGGTGTCCGCGTCGAGCGCCAGGGTCAGCGCACCGTCGCCGCCCGGCCGGGCGCGCGCGGCCAGCTCGGCGGCGCTGTCGGTGCCGAATGCCGGATCCACGAGCAGGGTGTCCGTTGCCGGATCGAAATCGGTCACGCGCGTGCCGTCCGCACCCGGTACCAGGACGAAAACGTCCGCCCCGGCGCCGCCGGTCAGGGCGTTTGCCCCGGTGCCGCCGGCCAGGGTGTCGTCGCCCCGGCCGCCCAGGAGCGTGTCGGGGCCGGGGCCGCCCGCGAGCGTGTCCGCGCCGGCCTGGCCGAAGATGGTGTCGGCCCCGGTTCCGCCGGCGATGTTGTCGGCGCCCCCGCCCGCCTGGATATGATCCGCGCCGCCGCCGCCGTTCAGGGTGTCCGCGACGGCGGTGCCCTTGACCAGGGGATCGTCGCCGTCGGTGACGAGGGCGGGCGTGCGGCCCTGGGCGGTGAAGCCGTCGATGGCGTAGCCGATGTCGGCCAGCATCGCCTTGTCCAGCGCCTGCGGTTGCGTGCGCGCGCCGGCGGCGAGGGTGGGCGCCATGAGGGCTTCGGTGTCCCCGGTCGGGTGGTGGCCCTGGTCCGTCATGGGGACGGGTGCGCCGTCGCGCTCGGCCGTGGCGTTGGGGCCGGTAAAGCCGTCCGGGCCGACCTGCGCCTGGAAGGTGGGTGAGGTGCCCAGGCCCAGGACGTGCCCGATCTCGTGCAACACGACGGTGAACAGATCCATCCGGTCCGCCGCCGGTTGCGCCGGGTCGAGCCCCCAATCGGGGTCGGGATTGATGGACAGGCTGCCGGCGAAGGGCTCGAAGTCGGTGACGGGGCCGTTGCCGCGAAAATCCTCACCGATTCGGGCGGCAAAGGCGTCGCCCCGCGCGCTCTGCCCTTCCACACGGGCGCGGGCGAGGGCGTGGCTGTCCGCGCCGCCGATGCCGAAGGGCGGGGCATGGGCACCGACGAAGATGCGCACGTCGTCGATGGCCGAATCCAGCTCGACGTGCTCGAACGCGGCCGGGGCGCCGGGGTTGCGCACGGTCAGGCCCACGCCGGCGGGCACATCGTCGAATTCCTCGCCGATCAGCCCTTCCCAGACGGCCGCGGCCGCCTCCAGAACCGTGCGCACGCCGTCGTCGAAAAAGCTGTCCTCGGCAAAGCGATAATCGAATGCGATATCGAAAGACATCGGCCGGCGCCCCTCCACGAAAAAAGGGTACGCCATAGAGCGTAATTCGTTCGCGTTAACAATGGGTGTAGTGGTGAGTCTCCATTTGCGATAGATCCCGTCAACATTTGCGGGATTTGTATGGCGGCCAGCATGCAGGCGGGCGCCGGCCGTGACCGGGGCGGCCGCGCTGCTCCCTCTTTCGCGCGTGCGGGCGGCTGGGCTAGCCTTACCGCAAGGAGCGTTTGCGAAAGCCGAGCCGGGAGGTGGCTGCTGTGCTGTTCATGATTTACGCCGTCGACAAACCGGACAGCGCGGAGGTGCGCGCCCGGACGCGCGAGGCGCATCTCGCCTACATCGACCAGTACCGGAACTGCGTGCACACGGCCGGGCCGGTGCTCGACGATGCCGGGCACGCCATCGGCAGCCTGCTGCTGATGGAGTTTCCGGATCGCGCTGCCGCCGAGCGCTTCGCCGAGAACGATCCCTATGCCGAGGCCGGCCTGTTCGAGCGGGTGGAAATTGCCCCCTGGAAGCAGGTGCGCCCCTGATGGCGTATTGGCTGATGAAGTCCGAGCCGGGGACCTGGTCCTGGGACGATCAGGTCCGCGACGGCGTCGCCGAGTGGGACGGCGTCCGCAACAACCAGGCGGCGAAAAACATGCGCGCGATGTCCATCGGGGACCGCGCGTTCTTCTATCATTCGGTCAACGAGAAACGCATCGTCGGGATCGTCGAGATCGTGCGCGAATACTATCCCGATCCCTCGGACGCGACGGGGCGCTTCGGCATGGTCGACGTCAAGGCGGTCGAGCCCCTGGCGACCCCGGTGACGCTCAAGCAGATCAAGGGCGATCCGCGCCTGGCTGAGTTGCCGCTGATCCGGCAATCGCGCCTGTCCGTCATGCCCATCGACGGCGAATCCTGGCGCATCATCTGCGAGATGGGCGGGGTCGAACCCTAGACCGCCAACTCCGCGGGACGCGACCGCGGGGGCCGCTACGCGCGCTTGGCCGCACTTTATACCGCCGAGCCTCCAATTTCACACGCGGCCCTCATCTTTCGACAAGCTCAAGATGAGGGCCTCACCCTGAGCCTGTCGAAGGGTGAGGCAGTAAGAACCACCGTTTTCATTGGCTCGGCGATATTACTCCATGGTGTTGGCCACCTCGCGCAGTTCGCGCAGAAGCGTAGCATCCGCCTCGTAGGTGATGGGCAGTCCGGCGGCGCTCTGGAAACGCCCGATGGCGGCGCGCGTCTCCGCGTCCATGCGGCCGTCGACCTTGCCGGTGGCAAAATCGAGCTGCCGGAGCAGGCGTTCCACCTCAAGCAGATCGGCGCGCCCGAAGGTGTCGCCGCTTTCCGGGGTGCGCGCGCTCTGGGTATCGGCGGCGGTTTCGCCGCCGGCGCCGCCATCGTTGTCTGCCGCCGGGCTTCCGGTGCCAGTGTCCGAGCCCGAGTCCGCGGAGGCCGTCCCGGTGGATGGACGAGCGCCGGTACCGCCATCGCCCGTGCCGTCGTCTTCCGTCGTGCCCGCCTCGGTACCGGCGGTCTCTTCGCCGGAATTTTCGCCCGCGGGCGCGGTCGACTCGGTGCCGGCGTCCTCGGCCGCCCGGGCCTTGGTCGGCCCGGCTTCCGGCGTAGGCGCCGCCGAGCTGTCTGCGGCGCCGCCGCCATCGCCACCGCCGTCCTGCCGGTCATCCGGGGCGCCTTTCCGGCCACCCGATGGCACGTCCACGGCGCCACCGCCGGCATCGGTGCCGGGTGCGTCGAGGCTCCACCAGGACCCGCGTACGTCCTCGTAGGCTTCCTCGGGGTCGTAGAGCGGCACCTCCAGCCCCAGGTCGCGCGCCGTCAGGCCGCCCACGGCCACCACGACGCCGAAGCGCGCCACGGCCATGTCGCGCCGGGCGCGGATCAGGCCGATCTGGGCGTTGAACAGGTCCTGCTCGGCATCGAGGACATCGAGGACGGTGCGCGAGCCCACCTTGAGTTCCTCCTCGGCACCCTTCACCGCGATCTTGGCCGCTTCGACCTGGGTGCGGCGCTGATCGAGCTGGTTGCGCGCGGCCTTGAGCCGTCCCCACGCGCTGCGCGCCTGCTGCCGCGCCCGGCGCTCGGCCTCGGCGACCTGCAGACGGCGCTGGCTCGCCGTCTGCTTAGCCTGGCGGATGCGGCTGGTGACCTGGCCCGACTGGTAAAGCGGGATCTGAAGGTCGAGGCGCACTTCCGCGCGTTCGTTCTCGTCCTGGGGAAACAGGGATTGCTCACGGCGGGAAAGCTCGCCGGTCAGGGTCACCGTGGGCAGGAGCTGCCCGGTGCGTTGGCGGACCTCGCGGTCGGCGGCTTTGCTGGCGAATTCTGCGGCCACGACCTGCGGGTTGTTGGTCGCCGCGCGCGACACGGTCGCCTCCACGCTGCCGGGCAGGTCGATCATGTCCTCGGGATAGCGCAGCTCGCCCGGCGGATGGCCGATGACCTCCTCATAGGTGGCGCGGCTGCCGGTGAGCTGGCCCTGGGTTTCCTCGCGCCGCGCCTTGGCGCGCGCGAGGCGGGTGCGCGCCTGCGCCACGTCGGTGCGCGTGGCCACGCCGCGCTCGAAGCGCGATTGCGCGGCCTTGAGCTGATCCTCCAGCGCGCGCACGTTCTCGTTGTTCAGGCGCAGCACTTCGCGGTCGCGCCAGACGTTCATGTAGGCCTCGACCGCGCGCTGGAGCACGTCCTGCTGCGTGTTCGCGAGGCGGTTGCGCTCGCTCTTGACCTCGAACTCCGCGCGGTCGGTCCCGGCGAGGGTCTGGCCGCCGCGATACACGGGCTGCTGCACCCGGAGCGTGGCGTCGCGCGGCGTGCTGGTTGCCTCTCGCGTGCTGCCCCGATTTCCGTCCTTGACCTTCTGGCGGCCGACGCTGGTGTTGATGGACACCTGCGGGCGCCAGTTGCTCAGCGCTTGCGGGACCCGCTCGTTGGTCGCGCGGAGCTGGGCGCGCGCGGCCTTGAGCGTGGGGTTGCCCTGGTAGGCGTCGGCCAGGGCGTCCGCCAGGGACTCCGCCTGCGCGGCCGGCGCGGCGAGGCCGGCGAGCGCGCTGGTGGCGAGCGCAAGCGCGAGGGTTGCAGAAGCGGGACGAAGGCGCATGGACCGGTTCCGGAAGCGGGTAGCGCGGCGCCCCTGGTCCGGGCGCGCGGCGTCGGCGTGTGCCGGGATATCTGCCATGCGAATGGTTAACCCGTCGTTGTTCCCGTCGCGGTTTCTGTCGGCGCCGCCGTCCGGCCGGCAAGCAGTGTCCGGTACAGGCGGCCGTAGGCGGCGCCCATGGCGCGTCCCGTATACAGGGCGTCGAAACGGGCCCGGGCGGCGCGGCCGAACGCGGCGGCCCGTTCGGGTTCGGCGGCGAGGCGTTGCATGGCGCCGGCGAGCGCGTTCGCATCGCCGGGCGGCACCACCAGCCCCGTCTCGCCGTGGCGATTGACCCGATCGGTTGCCGTGCCCAGGGCCGTGCTCACCAGGGCGCGTCCCGCCATCGCGCCTTCCAGAAGGGACATGCCGAACGCTTCGGCGCGCTGGATCGAGGGCAGAACGACCGCACGCGCCAACTGCAACAGCGCCATCTTGTCGGCGTCAGAAAGGTAGCCCGTCAAGACCAAATCCCCCCGCTCCCGGGCGAGCCCCGCCAGGCGCGGGCGCTCCGGCCCGTCGCCCACGATCACCGTGGTCGCGGGCACGTGCCGGCTCGCCGCGGCGAGCACCTCCAGGCCCTTGTAGTACCGGAGCACCCCCAGGAAGAGGAAAAATCCGCGGCCGAGGTACGCCTCCCAGGCGGCGAGCCGTTCCGGGTCGGGCTCGGGATAGCTCGCCGGGTCGATTCCCAGCGGGATGGCGTGCGGCCGCTGCGGGAGGCGCGACAGGACGGGACTGCTGTCGATGTAGGGCTCGGAGGTCGCCACCACCGCGTCGCAGCCGGCCAGCATCCGGGTGATCAGCGGCCGGTACGCCCGGGCCAGGCCGTCCCGGTTCACGATGTCGGCGTGATAGGTCACCACGCGCCGGGCGCGCCCGCCGGGGCGCAGGAGCGCCGCCATCTCGGCGAACGGCCAGGGCGCGTGCAGGTGAACGATGTCGGCCTCGGCGAACGCGCGCCACAACGCGGGGCGCATCCCCGGCGCGACGGGGCAGGTGGAGACGCTGAGCGCCGCCGGATACGCGGTGACCGCGGCATAGCCGGCATCCAGCTCGTGCCGGCGGCGATCCGGTGCCACGGTGAGCACGCGGCAGGTTGCGCCCAGCTCCGCCCGCGTCCCCAGGCAGATCTGGCGGATGCTCTCCTCCAGGCCGCCCTGCGTGAAGGGCATGGCCGTCTTGAAGACGTGGACGACTTTCATGGCGCGCCCTCATCCGCACGGGGCGTCCCCAGCAGTTCCCGGTAGACGGCGCGCGTCGCTGCGGCGGCCCGGGGCCAGGTGAGCGTGGCCGCGCGCTCTCGCCCGGACGCCATCGCCGCATCGCGCGCCACCTCGTCGGTGAGCAGGCGTTCCAGGCCGTCCCGGACCGCGCCCGGATCCGCTGGATCCGCATGGAAGGCCGCCCCGGCCGTGACCTCGCGCAGGCTCGGGATGTCGCTCGCCAGCACGGGAACGCCGCTGGCCATGGCCTCCAGCACGGGCAGGCCGAAGCCCTCGTAGCGCGAGACATAGGCGAAGCCGGCCGCGCCGGCGTAGAGCGCGGGGAGCTGGCGATCGGGCACATAGCCCAGGACGCACGACGTGCCTTCGCGTTCGAGGGGCGCCAGGCGCGCCGCCAGACCGCCCGGCTGCCAGCCCGGCGCGCCCGCCAGCACGAGCGGCCAGCGCCGGCGCAGCGCCGCCGGCAGCTCGGCGAATGCGGCGGCCAGCGTCGCCAGGTTCTTGCGCGGTTCCACGGTGCCTACGCTCAAAAGGTAGCCGCCCGGCGCGAGCCCCAGCCGGGCGAGCACAGGGCGGAGTTCTTCCGCGCCGTGTGGCCGGAACGTGCCGTCTACCCCTTCCGGCACCACGCACAGCTTGTGCGCCGCCGTGCCGAACAGGGCCGCGATCTCGTCGCGGACAAAGGCGGTGGGCGCGATGATACGATCCGCCCGCGCGAGCGCGTCGGGCAGCCGGCGGTCCAGGAAGGCGCGCCGCCGCGCCGGCTGTTGCTCGGGATAGCGGAGATGCGCAAGATCGTGGCAAGTTAGCACCACGCGCCCCTCGAAAGGGTGCGGGACGAAGTTCGGCTCGTGGTAGAGGTCGGGTGTCTCGGCGGCGGCGACGGCCCGGAAGCGATGCCGGCGGCGGGCGTGTGCCGCTGCGTACGCGCCGGGGACCGCGCGCAGCCCCCGCCGGAGCGCGTCGGGCAGCGACATGCGGGCGGACGGCGGTGCGTCGGGCGGGTTGGGCCGGCACGCGACCGTCGGCGCGTCCGCGGGCGCGGCCGTGAGCGCGGCGCCCAGCCCCTGGGCGTAGCGCCCGATACCGGTAAGTGGACGGGTGATCGCCGCTGTGTGGAAAAGGACCCGGGCCATCGCACATGCCTCGGCGGCCACGGGATGCGGCGGCCGCCCCGCGCGGCCGTTTGGCACGACGGGCGCCGGGGATCAAGGCCGCCAACCGGCGTCGGCCCGGCCCGGGACGATTGACATTCCGGCAAGTGGGCGTGTGTATACACCGGTGCGCGAACGGGTCGAAGCAAAGCCGGGATGGCCCGGCGTTGGCAGAGGAGGCGAGGGAAATGCACAACCCCCTGCTCGTCGCAACGGCGACGGTGGCGATGCTTGCGGCGGCCGCACCGGCATCGGCCGCCGAGAACGTGCTGAACGTCTACAACTGGTCCGATTACATTCACGAAGACACGGTGCCCGAGTTCGAAAAGGAATTCGGACTTGAGGTCAACTACGATGTCTACGACAGCAACGAGGTGCTCGAGGGCAAGCTCATGGCCGGCAGCACCGGCTTCGACGTGGTGTATCCCTCGGGTGGCTTTTTCGCCCAGCAGATCAAGGCCGGGATCTACCAGAAGCTCGACAAGTCGAAGATCCCGAATCTTAAGCACGTGGACGATGGGATCCTCAAGCGCGTCGCCAAGTTCGATCCCGGCAACAAGTACGGCGTGCCGTACATGTGGGGGACGACCGGAATCGGCTATAACGTCGATATGGTGAAAAAGCATATCGACGGTGAAATTCCGGAGAATTCCTGGGACCTCATCTTCGATCCGAAGTACGCCAAGCAGCTCCAGGACTGCGGGATCACGATGCTCGACGCGCCCACCGAGGCCTTCCCGATCATGAAGAATTACCTGGGCATCGATCCGGAGTCCGAGGATCCCGAGGACCTGGAGAAGGCGAAGAAGGCGCTGCGCGAAATCCGGCCCTACATCAAGTATTACCATTCGTCGAAGTACATCAACGACCTCGCCAACGGCGACATCTGCGTTGCCCAGGGCTGGTCGGGCGACGTCTACATCGCCCGCGACCGCGGTGCGGCCAAGGAGAACCCGGTCAACATCAACTACAGCATCCCCAAGGAGGGGACGCTGATCTGGTTCGACATCATGGCGATCCCGAAGGACGCCCCGCACCCGGACGCCGCCCACAAGTGGATCAACTTCAACAACCGGCCCGAGGTCGCGGCGCAGAACGTGAACTACGTCTGGTACGCCACGGCCAACAAGTCGGCGCTGCCCATGGTCAAGGACGAGATCCGCAACAACGAGTCGATCTTCCCGCCCGAGGCGGTGAAGCAGAACCTCTTCCCGGATCTCACCAATTCGCCGCGCTTCCAGCGCCGGCGCACGCGCGCCTGGACGGCCGTCAAAACCGGCCAGTAACCCGGCTCGCCCAATCCTGCGGCCGCGGCCCGTGCCCCACCGGCGGGTGCGGGCCGCGTGCATCGTCGCGCTGAAGGGGACGGGATGCCCGAGGCCTCCGTTTCATCGCCGACCGCCGGACGCCGGCTGGATCCCTGGGAGCGGCCGGATGCGCGCACCTACGTGCGCATCGCGAACGTGTCCAAGCAGTTCGGCGGGTTCACGGCCGTCGACGACGTCAGCATCGACATCTACCGCAGCGAACTCTTCGCCCTCCTGGGTGCTTCGGGCTGCGGCAAGACCACCCTGCTGCGCATGCTCGCCGGCTTCGAGACCCCCAGCAGCGGGCGCATCACCATCGACGATCAGGACATCACCCACCTGCCGCCCTACGAGCGGCCGGTGAACATGATGTTCCAGAGCTACGCCCTGTTCCCGCACATGAGCGTGTGGGACAACGTCGCCTACGGGCTCAAGCAGGACGGCGTGGGGCGCACCGAGATCCGCCGGCGCGTGGGCCAGATCCTGGAGCTGGTCCAGCTTGCGCCCTGGGCCAAGCGCAAGCCGCACCAGCTTTCCGGCGGGCAGCGCCAGCGCGTCGCCCTTGCGCGCGCCCTGGTCAAGCGGCCCAAGGTGCTCCTGCTCGACGAGCCGCTTGCCGCCCTGGACAAGAAGCTGCGCGAGCAGACCCAGTTCGAGCTGATGAACATTCAGGACGAAGTTGGGGTGACCTTCGTCTTCGTCACGCACGATCAGGAAGAAGCCATGACCCTGTCCACGCGCATGGCCGTGATGGACAAGGGCCGGGTCATGCAGATGGGCACGCCCACCGAAATCTACGAGTTCCCGGCGAACCGGTTCACGGCCGACTTCATCGGCTCGATCAACATGATGGACGGCACGGTGGCGCGCCTCGACGGGGGGCGGGCGCAGGTTGCCGTAAGCGGCTTCGACCGCCCGTTCACCGTCGCGGTGGACCCGGCGACCACCCCTCTTCGCCAGGGCCAGCCCGTGGCCGTGGCGGTGCGCCCGGAAAAGATCGCCGTCCACCGCGACACCGGCCAGGCGGGCGAACATCCCAATCTTCTGCGCGGTGTGGTGCGCGATTTCGCCTATCTGGGTGACGCCTCGGTGCTGCGCGTGGACATCGGCGGCGGCCGGCTGATCGAGGTGACGGCGCCCAACACCCGGCGCGCGCTCAAACGCGAGATCGACTGGGACGATCCGGTCGTCCTGTGGTGGGACCCGGAGGCCGCGGTGGTGCTCACGGCATGACGACGGCGCTGGACCGGGCGGCCAAGCCGGACGGCCCGGCGGGCCGGCTGGCGCGTGCGGGCGGCGCGGCCGCGCGCTGGCTGGTGCGCGTCACCGGTCGGGGGCGCGCGCTCGTCGTGGCGGTGCCCTACCTCTGGCTGTTCCTGTTCTTCTTCGTCCCCTTCCTGATCGTCCTGAAGATCAGCTTTTCCCAGATGGTGATCGCGCAGCCGCCGTTCACCGACGTCTTCGTCTGGGCGGAAGGCTGGCTGCCCGAGATCAAGGCGACCCTCGCCAACTACATCTGGCTGTTCCAGGACGCGCTGTACTGGATCGCCTACCTGAACTCGCTCAAGATCGCCGCCATCGCCACGTTGCTGTGCCTGCTCGTGGGCTATCCCATGGCCTATGCCATTGCGCGGGCGGGGCCCACGATGCGCACCCTGCTCCTGCTCATGGTGATCCTGCCGTTCTGGACCTCGTTCCTGCTGCGCGTCTACGCCTGGATCGGAATCCTCAAGCAGAACGGGCTGCTCAACAATGCGCTCATCTGGGCCGGCGTGATCGACGAGCCGCTGGCCATGCTGCACAACCACTTCGCGGTCTATCTGGGGATCGTCTACAGCTATCTGCCGTTCATGATCCTGCCCCTCTACGCCAACCTGGAGAAGCTGGACGCCTCCCTTCTGGAGGCCTCGGCGGATCTGGGCGCGCGCCCTTGGAAGACCTTCCTGACGGTGACCCTGCCGCTGTCCTGGCCCGGCGTGTTCGCCGGGTCGATGCTGGTCTTCATCCCGGCGGTGGGCGAGTTCGTCATTCCCGAGCTGCTGGGCGGGCCGGATGTGCTGATGATCGGCAAGGTGTTGTGGAACGAGTTCTTCAGCAACCGCGACTGGCCGGTCGCTTCGGCCGTGACCATCGTTCTCATCCTGGTCCTGGTGATTCCGCTGGTGGCCTTCCAGCGCCAGCAGGACAAGGCGCAGCAGGCGTTGGAATGAGGGAGACGCGGCCATGACCGGGCGGCGCAGCCGGCTGTTGCTGACCATTCTGGTGTTCGGCTTTGCGTTCCTTTACGGGCCGATCGTCTCGCTGATCGTGTATTCCTTCAACAAGTCGGACGTGGTCAGCGTCTGGACCGGCTTTTCCACCAAGTGGTACGGCGAACTCGTGCGCAACGAGCAGATCCTGGAGGCCGCCTGGCTGAGCCTCCAGATCGGTGTCATCACCGCCTGCATTGCCGTGGTTGGCGGGACGCTGGGCGGCATGGCGCTGGCGCGGCACGGGCCGTTCCGCGGGCGCACGCTGTTCACTGGTCTGGTGACGGGGCCGCTGGTGATGCCGGACGTCATCATCGGCCTGTCGCTGCTTTTGATGTTCGTCACCCTGCAGGAAGGCACGGGCTGGCCCGAAGGGCGGGGAATGAACACCATCGTGATCGCCCACGCCACGTTCTGCATCGCCTATGTCACGGTGATCGTGCGCTCGCGGCTGTCCGGCCTGGACCAGTCGCTGGAGGAGGCCGCGCTGGACCTGGGGGCGCGGCCGGTGAAGGTGTTCTTCACCGTCACCCTGCCCATGATCGCACCGGCGCTGCTCGCGGGCTGGCTGCTCTCCTTCACCCTGTCGCTGGACGATCTGGTGATCGCTTCCTTCGTGTCCGGGCCCGGCGCATCGACCCTGCCCATGGTGATCTTCTCCAAGGTGCGCCTGGGCGTGAGCCCGATGATCAACGCCCTGGCGACGATCATCGTGGCCCTGGTCACGGTGGCGGTGATCGTGACGGGCTATGTGATGAACCGGGCGGAAAAGCGCCGGCAGGCGGACGTCCAGAGCGCCCTGCGCGAGGCGGGCGCGGAGCCGGCGGTGCGTTAACCCTCGGCACGCGCCGAGCGGCAGGCCAGGGCGAAGGCGGTGATGCGCGGCAGGATCTGGGCGCGGAAACGCGGGCCGGCGAAGACGTCGTAGTGGCCCAGGCCGGGCACCGTCAGCCGGTCGCGCAGGCGCTCGGGCGCACCGGCGAGAATATCGTGCGCGGCGTGCGTCTGCTCGGGCGCGCAGATCGGATCGGCGCCGCCGGCGATGGTCTGCACGCCCAGGTCCGTCAGCGCCGCCGGGTCCACGGGTTCGCCCCCGAGGTGCGCCGTGCCCGCGGCGAGTTCGCGTTCGGCGAAGACGCGCGCCAGGGTGTCCCGGTACAGCGCCGCGTCGATGGCGATCAGCGCGCCAAATCGCTCGTAGAACGCGACCACGGCATCGGCGGCGTTGTGCTGGCCGTTGAGTCGTTGCCGGAACAGCGTCCAGCAGCGCGTCATGTGCTGGACCGGATTCTGCGCCATCATGGTCCAGATCTGGAGCCGGCCGGGGACGATCTCGCGGCCCACGCCCGCGCGGTCGAAGGGCACACGCTCGGTTACCGAGGGCGGCAGGCAGCGCGCGCCGTGGCCCGCGACGCTGCGCGCCAGCGAACTCCCCCCCGCAGCCGGGTCCATGGGCGCCGCGAGCAGGCTGACCCCGTCGGGCTGCGCACGTCCGCCGGCCATCGCCCGCGCCGCCAGCGCCGTCACCAACGCCGGTCCGGGCTGGCACACCGCCACGGCATGAAACGGGCGGTCGGGGTCGGCCGCCGCCATCGCGTCCAGGAAGGTGTCGAGATGCGCCACGTAGCGCTCGTAGCCCAGCACACCCTCGCTGAGCGGCACGTCGTCCGCCGAGTGCCACTCCACCAAGTCCACCTCGCCGGTATCGAGCAGCGCGTCCACGGTGGGCCGGAGCAGGGTCGCGTGGTGCCCCGAAAGCGGGGCGATCACCAGGTAACGCGGCGCATCGGGCGCAGCGTAGCGCGCCGGGAAATGGAGCAGGCGGCCGAACGGCGCCTCGGCGCGCACCTCCGGCGCGACGTCGAGGTCGTAGCCGGGAATCGCCGACGGCCCGGCGAACGCACCCATGGCCTCCAGGCCCGCCTGCGTCACCCGCACGGCCGGGTTGTACGGTGCAAAGGGGGCGAGTGCGGCCTGTCCGGCCGCCGCCCAGAAGCCCAAGGGGCCGAGGACGAATCGATCCGCGAACTGGCTAGTGTGAATCATGCGGGTTGTCCGTTCCCGTTCCTCGCGATTTGAGGGTAGTCGATGGACGGTTAGCCGTCCGCGTGCCCTTGGGCGTAGGCCAGGAATCCCTCGTGGGGTAAGGCTTTGGCATACAGGAAGCCTTGGAGTTTTTCCACACCCAGCTTTTCCAGGGCGTCACGCTGGTTCCGGGTCTCCACGCCCTCGGCCGTGAGCTCCAGGCCCAGCGCGTTGCCCACCCCCACGATGCTGCCGATAACCGCGCTGCAGTCGGGGTTGTCGACCATGTCCATGACGAAGCTGCGGTCGATCTTCAGCCCGTCCACCGGCAGCTTGCGCAGATAGCTCAGGGACGAGTACCCGGTTCCGAAGTCGTCGATGTGGATACGCGCACCCTTGTCGCGCAGCCATTCGAGGAAGGCGATGGTGCCCGCGTCGCCCTCCATGAAGATGCCCTCGGTGACCTCGATGTTGAGGTAATTGGGATCGAAGCCGGTCTCCGCGAAGGCGTCGTCGAAGATCCGGGTGATCTGGTTGGACTGGATCTGCGCGGGCGAGAGGTTGACGTTGATGCGCACCTTCAGGCCGGCGTCGAGCAGGCGGCGGTGCTGGTGCAGGCTCTGGCGCAGCGCCCAGTGGCCCAGGTCGAGGATGAGGCCCGACGCCTCCGCGGCCGCGATCGCCGAGGCCGTGCTGATCATCGTGCCGTCGTGCTGAATGAACCGCAGCAGCGCCTCCCCGGCGACGACGCGCTCGCTGTGCGTGTCCAGGATGGGCTGGCAGTAGACGTGGCACAGGTCCGCTGTGTCCTCGCTGCTGAGCAGGGTGGCGATACGCAGGCGCTCGTAGGCCGCCTCGCTCATGTCGTGGCGGTAGACCAGATAGCGGCCGGCGCCGGTTCCCGACCGGCGCAGCTCGTCGAGCGCCACGCCCGCCCGGCGCGCCAGGGTGGGGGCGTCGTCCGCCGGTCCTTCGCGCGTCGCCATGGCCAGGCGCGGGCGCAGCGTGAACACGACATCGCCCACGCGCAGCGGCGTCTCGAACAGGCGGTCGATGCGTCCCGCGATCTCCTCGGGGCGGGCCACCTGGTCCCCCACCAGCATCACGGCGAACTCATCGCCGCGCCGGTGCGCGACCACCGGGGCGTCGGGGAGGCCGGTGCGCAGGCGTTCGCCCGCGGCCTGGAGCGCCTTGAGGGCGTGTTCAGGCCCAACGCCGTGCTCGATCACGCGGTAGCGCTGTACGTCGAAGAGCACCACCATCGCGTTGGCGTCCGGGTGGGCGTCGCAGTACGCCGCGAAGGTTTCGGTGAACGCGGCGAAGTTGGGCAGGCCTGTGCTGGTGTCGGTATAGGCGAGGGTGTGGACGTGCTCGAACAACCGGGCGTTCTGGTACCGGACGGCCGCATTGATGGCGAACAGCCGGAGCAATTCGTGGGCCTCCGCCGGCTCCACGGCGTCGTCGGGCAGGCGCACGGCCGCAACGCCGCACAGGCCGCCCGCCGTGTGCAGGAACAGGCAGGCGTGGCCATGGGCGACGACCGGTTCGCAGGCGTCCAGGCAGGCGCGCAGGGCGGCGGTCAGGTCCGTCGGGTCCACTTCGCAGGCACAGGCCGCATTCGCCACGGCGTAGTCGCCGCGCGCGGCGAGGAGGTGCAGATCCGACACCGCCAGCTCGGCGCACCCCCCGGTGCCCGCTGGGGCGCGTTCGCAGGCGCACACCACGCCCGTCGCGGGCGCGCGGAAGAGCGCCGCGAGCTGCTCGATCATGGTGCGCGTTAGGGTGGCGACGTCGGGCGTGTCGAGCAGATCCGCGAGCCCGTCGACGAGCTGGCGCAGGCCGGCTTCGTGGTGCTCCAGCGCGCGCAACTGCCGGTAGCCGCGCAGCGAGGTGACGAGCATGGTCACCAGCCGCGTGCGCGTCATCTCCGACTTTTCCTTATAGCCGTCGATCTCGTGCTGGACGATGACGTCGGATTCGGGCGCGTAGCCGGGCTGGCCCGTGCGCAGGATGATGCGGGTCAGGTGATTGCCGAGTTCGTTGCGCATCCAGTCGATAAGCTGGATGCCCGCGCGCTCGGTTTCCATGACCACGTCGACGATGGCCACGGCGATGTCCTCGTACCGGCGCAGAAGGTCCTTCGCCGCGTCGGCCGAGCGGGCGTGGAGCAGCTCGACACCGCGGCCCTCGAAGGTGAAGCCGCGCAGGGCAAAGGCGGTGGCCTCGTGGACCTCCTGCGCGTCGTCCACGATGAGCACCCGCCACGGCACGCCATTCCCGGCCGTGGCCGCTGCGCCGCTAGAGGCCTCGTCGATCAGGAAGTCCATGCAACCGTTCCTCCGGCGACCGTCTGGTCCTCGGCATCCTCGGCCGGCGCGCCGCCGGAGCCGGTATCCGCATCGATTGCCGCGCTGCCGCCGACCATTTCGCCCGTGGCCGCAATCTCGCTGGCCGTCTGCGCGTCCCCCGGGGCGGTGCGCGGCAGGTCCAGGGTGATCTCCGTGCCCTGGCCGGGGGTGGAGGCGATCCCGATCTCGCCGCCCAGAGTCTCGGTGATCAGCCGGTGCACGATCGCCATTCCGAGCCCCGAGCCGCCCTGGCCCAGCTTGGTCGTGTAGAACGGGTCGAAGATGCGCCGTTGCTGCGTGGGCGACATGCCGTTGCCGTCGTCGCTGACCGTCACCCGGACCCGGCCGTCATCGCCGAGCCCGCTGGTGATACGGATGGTGCCCGAATCGTAGCCGTCGAAACCGTGGCGTACGGCATTGTCGATGAGATTGCTCAGAACCTGGCTAACTGCGCCCGGATAGCCGTCCATATCGACGTCCTCCGCCAGGTTCAGGTCGATTTCGAAGTTCGAGCCGCGCAACGACGGGCGTATGGTGCCCACAGTTTCCTCAATGCAATCGTTAATGCGGTATTCGCGGCGCTTGGCGCTTTGCCGGTCGACCGCCACGGACTTGAAGTCCTGAACGAGGTCGCGCGCGCGGGTCAGGGTTTTGGTGAGCATGTCGGAGGCCTCGACCGTCTCGTCCAGGAAATCCTGGAGTTCCGTGCGGCCGATTCCGGGGCCGCGCACCTTTTCCGCGACCTCGGGGGCCTTATCGGCGAGCGTGGAGGCGAGCATCAGGCCGTTGCCTATGGGCGTGTTGAGTTCGTGGGAGACGCCCGCCACCAGCGAGCCCAGCGCGGCGAGCTTCTCCGCCTGGATCAGTTCGTTCTGCGTCGCCTTGAGGAGCTGCGTGCGCTCCTCGACCTTCTCCGCCAGGTGGTCGCGGTATTCGCGCAGTTGGGCGACGTCCGCCTGGCGCGCGGCGACCATGCGGTTGATTGCCGCCTGGAGCTGGATGAGTTCGTTGTCCGAGTGGTCGTCCTCCCGCTGGACGGCCAGCGGCGGCGCATTGGTGAGCAGGTCCTCGCGCAGCAGATACCGGCTCACCGCCTTCATCGGCCGTGTCACGACGTTGTTGAAAACGCGCCGGGCGGCGACGGCGATGAGCACCAGCATGCACAGCATCACCAGGGCGAGCCCGCCCACGAGCATCGTGGTGCGCTCGTGCGCCTGGGCGTAGTTCACCGAAAGATAAAGCGTGCCCAGACGCCGGCGGTTGCCGGTCTCGATCCGGTAGCGCACGGCATGGCGCAGGTCGCTCGCCGAGCGCGGGGGCGGGTCCCCGCGCGGGGCGACCACGGGGCGGACGGTGCCCGGCTCGGCGAGCACGAACCACACTCGGTTGACCACTGGCAGCCGCGCGATGCCCTTGAGGGTCTTACGGATGCCCGTACGGTCCAGGTTCCAGGCCGAGCGCGCCACCGCGGGCAGCGCGGCCTCCAGGCTGGTGCGCGCGGATTCGCGCGCGAGCTTGGCCTCCTCTCGCCACAGCCAGACCGCATAGGCGCTGCCGAAAACGACGCCGACGGCGACGATGATCATCGCGATCAGCAGGGTGAATCGGGCCTGCAGGGTCGGCGTCAGATGCATGGTTTGGCGGGCCTTACCGGTTGCAACATAACCGGCGGGAGGGTAGGGGCCCCCTGTTAACAAGCCGTTTTGGCCGAATCCGCGACAAATCGCATCCGGCGTGCGCTCGCGCGCGAAGACGGCTTGCGCGGGCGGGCCCGGCCGTCGCAGGTTGGCGCCATGAGCACGCAGAACGAGCCCGCGACCCTCGCCGCTTCGCCGGCGGAGCGTTCGGACATTTCCCGCCGCGGCTGGATCGACCGCTTCGCGCCCGAGCCGTGGCGGCCCATCCTCAAGCTCGCGCGCCTGGACCGCCCCATCGGCACCTGGCTGCTGCTCTGGCCATGCTGGTGGAGCGTGGCCATGGCGAGCGCGGCCGCGGGCGAGCTTCCCGCGCTGGAGCTGCTGGTCCTGTTCGCGGTCGGGGCGGTCGCCATGCGCGGGGCCGGGTGCACCTATAACGACATCGTGGACCGCGAGATCGACGCGCGCGTGGCGCGCACGGTGGAACGGCCCATCGCGGCGGGAATCCTGTCGCCGGGGCAGGGCTGGGCGCTCATCCTGACGCTGTGCGTCTTCGGCCTGGCGGTGTTGCTCTCGTTTAACAAGGCGGCGATCTACGTCGGGCTGGCCTCGTTGGTGCTGGTGTTCTTCTACCCCTACATGAAGCGCATCACCTATTGGCCGCAGGCGTGGCTCGGCCTGACCTTCAACTGGGGTGCGCTCGTGGGCTGGACGAGCGTGACCGGGGCGCTCGAGTGGCCCGCATTGCTGCTCTATGCGGGCGGCATCTTTTGGACCCTGGGCTACGACACCATCTACGCCCACCAGGACAAGGACGACGACGCGCTCGTCGGGGTGAAATCCGCCGCCCTGCGTTTGGGGGCGGCGACGCGGCCGGCGCTCGTCGGGTTCTTCCTGGCGGCGCTGACGCTTTGGACCGTCGCGGGCGCCTGGGCCGGGCTGCACCCGGCGTTCCTGATCGGGCTGGGCGGTGTCGCCATCCACTTCGGCTGGCAGCTCATGACCAGCGATTTCGACGACCCGGCTGACTGCCTGACCAAGTTCAAGAGCAACCGCTTCGTCGGCTGGCTGCTCTTCATCGGGCTCCTGCTCGCCGGGGCGCTCGGCTGATGACCCAGCCCGACCGGGTTGCGGGCAAGGATCACCCGGATCCGGCCGGATTCGTGCGCGCCAACACCGAGGTGCAGGCGCCACGCCTGCTGCCCGAGCTGTCGCTGCATCTGGCCAGCGAGATGATGCCGCTGTGGCACAGCACCGAGGAAGAGCTGGCCGAGCAGGGCGTGCCGCCGCCGTACTGGGCGTTCGCCTGGGCGGGCGGACAGGCATTGGCGCGCTACATCCTGGACAACCCCGAGACGGTGCGCGGCCGGCGCGTGCTCGACTTCGCCGCGGGCTGCGGGCTCGTGGGTATCGCCGCGGCGCGGGCGGGTGCGGCCTCGGTTACCGCCAGCGAACTGGACCCCTTCGCCTGTGCGGCCGTGGCGATGAACGCCCGGGCCAACGGCGTTGCGGTCGAGGTCGAACGCAGCGACGTCATCGGCTGCGAGGGGCGGTGGAACGCCGTGCTCGCCGGCGACGTGTGTTACGAAGAGCCCATGGCGGGCCGCGTCGCGGACTGGCTCTGGGACCTCGCGGCCCGTGCCACGCCCGTGCTTCTGGGCGATCCCGGGCGCGCCTACCTGCGCCGCAAGGGCCTGACGCGCCTGACCTGCTATACGGTCCCGACCACGCGCGAGCTGGAGGACAACGAGCTGCGCTGGACATCCGTGTGGCGGGTCGAGGGGTAGGAAGCTCGCCCCCGGCGGTCAGAACGTAAAGCGCAGTCCGGCCGTGACCGTGTAGCTTTCCACGTCCGTGTGCCCCACGATCGTCTCCGCATCCAGGAAGCCCGAGGCGCCGCCCGGAAAGACGAACGACGCGCCCGCGCCGATGCGCCCGCGGTTGCGGTCCGGGTCCTCGGTGGTCAGCGTGATCGTCGGCGAGTCGGTGAAGGGATCGGCGGCATAGCGCACGTCCACGGTGCGGCTGTCGTCGGCGAACTCGTGGATCCACTGCGCCCGCGCCTGCAGCACGGTTACGCCAAAGCCCGTGCTGAACGTCCGCGACACGGCCGCGCCCAGCCAGGTCTGCACACTCTCCGCCGCCTGGTCCTCGAAGGTGAGGTTCAGGCCCTGCGCGCCTTCCTCGGTGAAGCCGTCGATCTCGGTGCGCAGATAGCTCAGGTGCAGCGTCGGCCCATAGGTCCAGGCCCCGGCGACGAAATCGTAGTACGCGCTGCCGGTAACCTCGTACTGGTCGGCGTCGGTATCGCCCTCGGCCGTGCGGTCGATCGTGCCGTTGGCGTCGGTGAAGGCAAGCCGCCGGCGCGAGGTGTAGTCCACCTGGCCGAAGCTGGCGTAGGTGCTGACCCCGGCCTGCGGCGTCGGGTTCCAGATCCCGTAGACGGACAGGGTATAGCCGTCGCCGTCCAGGGTCCCCGCGTCGTCGTCGAAGTCGATCTCGGTATTGCTGTAGCCGCCGGCGGCACCGAGCACGACGGTATCGGTCAGCCGGTAGTCCCCGCCCGCGGTGATCGAGATGTCGTCGAAGTCGAACCCGGCCTCGAGATCGGTGGCGTCGGCGTTGCCGAAGTTGTAATCACCGGTCACGAACAAGCCGATACCGCTCTCGGTTTCCAGGCTGGCGCCGTTCTGGGTGATCTGGACCGGCTCGGTCGAAGCGAGGTAGATGGGCTCGCGGCGCTGCCGTCCGTCGTCGCGGGCGGCGATCTGGCCGGCGCCGGCACGGCCGGAAAGCGCGGACAGGCGCGCGGCGAGGGCGCGGGTTTGCGGCGCCAGCGTGCCGTTGACCACGGATTCCTGGGCGAGCACCTCCTCCGCCGCGATCTGGCCCAGTGCGCCCGCTGCCTCGTCCAGATCGCCCCGGTTGGCGAGCGTGACGACACCGTTGCAGCGGTCGAACAGGTCCTGCTCGTCCGCCGGCAGGGTACCCGCGCTGCCGCCCGCTGTGCCGAGGCGCGGACAGATGTTGGCAATATTGGCGGCCACGCTCGTCTGCTGCGGGTTGGCCGCGGCATCCGCGATCGTGGTCTGGGCCCGCGCGGCAGTCGTGGCGAACGCCAGCACGCAACCACTGGTGAGAAGCCATGCCCCCGCCCGCATGCGGCCGCGTTCCCGGCCGTATCCGCGCGCTGTTCGTCGTGTGGTCACGCCCTGCCTCCTTCGCCTCGCCTTGTCCCGCTGCGGTTCACGAGCCGCGGCCCGGGACGAACAGGAAATCGCCGCCCTCGTGTCCGGCATGACGCAGCGGTGCGTATTGCGGCACCTGCCGGACCTCGTGTTGGTCCGCGGTCCAGGTCACGGCCGCGGACAGTTCGCGGAAGAGCTGGTTGCCCTCCAGGATTCCCCGGTTTTCGCGCAGTACCTGGAGGAGCGCCGCGGCGAACACGGAATGCGCGCCCCCGACGCTGTCCAGCACCGGTTGCAGCCCGCCGGAGGTCAGGGCGATGCGGGTGTGCGCCCGCGCCGTCGCGCGCAGCCAGCTCCGGCGCTTCTCCGGCGACAGGCCCGGCTTGAGCTGGGACAGGGCGCTGCGGGTTAGGGTGCCGGAATAGCAGGAGTCCGCGATCACCATGACGTGCTTGGCGGACATGACGTTGAGGATGTCCGTGATCGCCACGTTGGAGATCCAGTTGGCGGTGCTGTCCGGCTCCGCGTCCACGGGCAGCCAGTGCCCGCGCATGTTGGCCCTGTCGAGTTCGCCGTGGCCGGCGTAATAGACCAGAAGGTTTTCGCGCTCGGTGAGGGTTTCGCGCAGCTTGTTCAGCGCGGAAAGGATGTCGTAGCGATCCGCGTCTTCCAGCCGGGTTACCGCAAAGCCGTAGCGCTCGCGCAGCACCCGGCCCACGGCGCGGGCGTCCGAGACGGCCGTCTGCAGCCGGGGCAGGTGGGTGTAGGCGTTGTTGCCGATGACCAGGGCGTGGTAGCGGCCGAAATTGATGTCCAGGGGCAGCAGGGCGCGGGTGATTTCCGGGTCCGACGGATCGCCCTTGGACGCGTTCACGGCGACCGCCTCGGGCTGGAGGCGGAAGCTGAGTGCGGCCTTGCGGCCCCATTCGTCCACCGCGACGACGTCCACCGGTGTGCCCGCCGTATCCGCGAGTTCCACCGCGGCGGTGAAGACGCCGCCGTCGCGCCAGGCTTCGCGCCGTCCGTTGACCAGGAGCGTGGCGAGCGCGTCGTCCGGGACGACCTTGCCCACGATGGTGCGCGTGGCGATGTTGGCGCGCGTGCTCACGACCGGCGCGCCGTTGCCGCTGCGCGTGGTGCCCTGTGCCAGGTCGGGATCGATCAGCGCGATGCGCGGTGGCTCGAGCGTTTCGGGGCCGCGCTCGGCCTGTGCCGCCAAACGGCGCTCGCGCGCCGCGAGTTCGGCCCGCTGCCGGGCGAGCCGGTCGCGTTCGCGCGCCAGCTCGGTGCGTTGCTCGGCGAGGTCGGTGGTGTCGGTCTCGGCTTCCTGTGCCCGCGTCCGGTCGGCGGCGAGCGCCTCGCGCTGGCGCCGGACGGCGGCGCGTTCCCGGGCCAGGGCGTCGCGTTCCCGGGCCAGCTCGGCACGCGCCGCGGTAAGCTCCGCGGAGGCCGCAACGGCGGCCGCGGCCGTGGGCGGGGCGGCGCTCGCCGGCACGTAACCGGGCTCGTCCAGCCGCGCCGCCCGGGCGTAGAGCGCGCGCGCCTGGTCGGGGTCGCGCGGCCCGCCCGCGCCGGTCTCGTAAAGCTGCGCCAGGTTGACCAGGGCCGGGCGGTAATCCTGCGCCGCGGCCTTCCGGTACCAGCGCCGCGCTTCCGCCGGGTCGGAGCGGCCCGCCACGCCTGCTTCATGGATCTCGCCGACGTAGAGCTGGGCGCGCGGCTCGCCATTTTTCGCCCGCGGCAGCCAGAGGTCCAGGGCGGCGGCATAGCTCGCCGGATCGCGCAGGACGTAGGTGCCGCCGCGGATCTCGCAATCGCGCTGCGAGGTGCGCAGCAGCCGTTCTGGGGTGAGGAAGGTGACGTTCCGGCCCAGCTTGCGGATCTGGCCGGGTAGCTTGCATTCCACGATGAGGTGTGCGTCGCCCGGCGCGTCTGCCGCACGCGCCCCCGTTGCCATGGCGCCAGCCGCGACGGCGAGGGCCAGGCCCAGACATGCCGAAACACCCGAAAGCCGCTGCATGTTGCCCAAAACTCCTGCGCACCACGGGAAAATCGTAGCAGTCGCCGGGCACGTCGCGACGGGGCATTGGGGCCGGTGCGAACCAGGCGGTGTAGTCCGGACGCACAACGGCCCTTTCCCGGCCCTTGTGCGGCGGGATGACGCAGGTTCCGTTGGCGGGGCGCTCTGGTATGGCGAGAATGCCGGTTTGTCAGGCGGTTGCGGCGGGATTGGGGGGCGCAATTCCGGCCCTGGCCAAACGGATATGCCGGGTTGATCTTACTCAATAGTATGCTGAAATCGGTTGTGCGGACGCGTTGTCATGACAATCGTATCGTCGCGTTCGCAAGTCGCGATCGGCAGTTAAAATGCTGCGCAATTGAGCGGTATGCTCTTCGATCGCACGCGCGGCAGGGCGATTGCCGTTATCGCCGGTCAGCTCCGCGGATGCGGAGCCGATAACGGGAGGGTATTGCGATGGCACAGGAAGATGTGTTTGGCGCGCTTGCCGTGGTCGTGTTCGTCGGCATGTTCGTCATCTTCATGCTCGACGCGCTGAGCTGACGGCCACCGACGCCGAGGGGCGGGCGGCCCGCGTGCTGACGGCGGGCTGGCCGCCCCGTGTATGGCGTGCGGCGCGTAGCAGCGCCGGTTCCGCATTGTCCAGTCCAGCGTTGGGGCGGCTCTGCATGCGGGGGATGCCACACCGTAGGGTGGCGTCCGCCGGCAGGTGGCTCTGCCAAGCCGGATCGAAAAGGCGCGTCGCCGCTGACGCGGCCGCCGCGCCCTACGCCGCGCCAAACCCGCCGCCGCCGGGCGTTTCGATGACGATGACGTCGCCGGGCTTCAGCTCGCGGCGGTCGGTGCTGCCCAGCGCCTCGGTCGTGCCGTCGGCGCGCTCGATGGCGTTGCGGCCCGGCGCGCCCGGTTCGCCGCCGTTCAGGCCGAAGGGCGGGACCTTGCGCCGGTTGGACAGGATTGCGGCGGTCATGGCCTCGCGGAACTCCAGGCGGCGGACGGTGCCGTCGCCGCCGCGGTGCGCGCCCTGGCCGCCGCTGCCCCGGCGGATGCGGAAGTCGCGCACGCGCACCGGAAAGCGCCACTCCAGCACCTCCGGATCGGTCAGGCGCGAGTTGGTCATGTTGGTGTGGATGGCGCTCTGGCCGTCGAAGTCCGGGCCCGCGCCCGCGCCGCCGCAGATGGTCTCGTAATACTGATACCGCGCGTTGCCGAAGGTCAGGTTGTTCATGGTTCCCTGCGCCGCGGCCTGCACGCCCAGCGCGCCGTAAAGCGCGTCCGTGATGACCTGGCTGGTCTCCACGTTGCCGGCCACGACCGCACCCGGATGGCGCGGGTTGAGCATCGAGCCCTCGGGAATGTCGATGGCGATGGGCTTCAGGCAGCCTTCGTTCAGCGGGATGGCGTCGGCCACCAGGGTGCGGAAGACATAGAGCACCGCCGCGCGGCAGACGGCCGCCGGCGCGTTGAAGTTGTCCGGGCGCTGCGCGCTCGACCCGGAAAAGTCGAGATCGGCCGTGCGCGCCTCCCGGTCGATCGTGATGGCGACCGTGACCTGCGCGCCGTTGTCCATCTCGTAGGTGAATTCCCCGTCGTGCAGCACGTCGATCACGCGCCGGACCTGTTCCTCCGCGTTGTCCTGGACGTGGCGCATGTAGGCGTGGACCACGTCGAGGCCGAATTGGTCGATGACCCGGCCGATCTCTTCGACGCCCTTCTCGTTCGCCGCGATCTGGGCCTGCAGGTCGGCGATGTTCTGGGTGGGGTTGCGCGCGGGATAGCGCCCACTGCCCAAGCGTTCGCGCAGCGCCGCCTCGCGGAATCCGCCCCGGTCGACGAGCTGGAAGTTGTCGATGAGCACGCCCTCTTCGTCCAGGGTGTGGCTGTCCGGGGGCATGGAGCCCGGCGTGCGCCCGCCCACGTCGGCGTGGTGGCCGCGGCTGGCGACGTAGAACAGGATGTGCTCGCCCGGGGCGTCGAACACCGGCGTGACCACGGTGATGTCGGGCAGGTGGGTGCCGCCGTTGTAGGGATCGTTGAGCATGTAGACGTCGCCCTTGCGCATCCGCCCCGCGTTCTCGCGCAGGATGGTGCGCACGGACTCCCCCATGCTGCCCAGGTGGACGGGCATGTGCGGGGCGTTGGCGACCAGGTTGCCGGCCGGGTCGAACACGGCGCAGGAGAAGTCCAGCCGCTCCTTGATGTTGACCGAGTACGCCGTGTTCTCCAGGCGCGCGCCCATCTGCTCGGCCACGGACATGAACAGGTTGTTGAACACCTCCAGCATCACCGGGTCCACGTCCGTGCCCACGGCCGCGGTGCGCCGCGCTTCCGCCACGCGCGTCATCACCAGGTGTTCGCGCGACGTCAGCTCAGCGCGCCAGCCGGGCTCGACGCTGGTGGTGGAGTTGGGCTCGATGATCAGCGCCGGGCCGTCCAGCACGTCGCCCGGTTGGAGATCGTTGCGGTCGTAGACCGGCGCGCGGTGCCAGGTGCCGTCGGCGTAGAGATCAACGTGCGCCTGGACCGGCAGGGGCGTCGTGCGCGGCTCGACAGGTCGTTCGGGCTCCTTGGGCTGTTCGGTGTGGCCCACCACCTCGACCGAGACCGCCTCGACCACCAGCGGCTTCTCAGGCATGACGAAGCCGAAGCGCTGCTTGTGCGCCGCCTCGAACTGGCGGACCAGGCCGTCGTGATCGGACTCGTCGACGATGAGGGCGGCGTCCGTGCCCTGATAGCGCAGGTGGACGCGACGCAGCGTGGTCATCTGCGCGCTCGTCACGCCCTGCCGGCGCATCGCCTCGCGCGCCTCGGCGGCGAGGCCATCCAGCGTGGCGGCGACGTCGTGCAGCATGTCGCGCGCCAGCTCGTGGTCGATGGCCTGCTCGCGGATGGTGCGCAGGTCCGCCAGCCCCATGCCGTAGGCGGAGAGCACGCCCGCCAGCGGGTGCAGGAAGATCCGCGTCATCCCCAGCGTGTCCGCGATGTCGCAGGCGTGCTGGCCGCCCGCACCGCCGAAGCATGTCAGGGTGTAGGCGGTGACGTCGTGGCCGCGCTGGATGGAGATCTGCTTGATGGCGTTGGCCATGTTTTCCACCGC
>CAJXKW010000026.1 GCA_913055855.1 uncultured Limimonas sp.
CGTTTCAACAAGGCGGTGGCGCGGCTTTACGAGCTGGCGAACGCGCTGGGCAGCTTCAAGCCGGAGACCGAGAGCGACCACGTCGCGGCCGTAGAGAGCGCCGCCTATCTGGTGCGCATGGTCTCGCCCATGATGCCGCACATCGCCGAGGAGCTGTGGGCGAACCTGGGCGGCACGCGCATGGTCTCGGATCAGCCCTGGCCGCAGGCGGACCCGGCGCTGACGGTCGAGGAGACGATCACCATCGCGGTGCAGGTCAACGGCAAAAAGCGTGCGACCATCGCGCTGCCGCGCGACGCGGACGAGGCAACGGCGCGCGAGACCGCCCTCGCCCAGGGGCCGGTTCAGCGCATCCTGGATGGCCAGGAGCCGCGCAAGGTAATCGTGGTGCCCAACCGCATCGTCAACGTGGTGGCATAAACGGGCCGGCGGCTCAGCCGAAGCGCCGGCTGAGTTCCCCGATGTGTACCGGCCCGAGTTCGCAGCAGCCGCCCAGAATACGGGCACCCTTGTCCCGCCAGGTCGCCGCGGTGTCGGCGTAGCGCGCGGGGTCCAGGTCGTCCCGGGCGTCCGGGAGATCGCGCCCGTCGGCGACGCCGCGACCCGCGGCGATGGGCTGGAAACCGTTGGCGTAGGCGCCGAAGGGCCGGTCGCCGGCCGCGCGGGCGAGTTCGGGAATCGCCGCGTCCACGCTCTCCGGGATGCAACAGTTCACCAGGAGCGCGGCGACGGGTAGGCCGTCGAGCGCCGCGGCCGCGTCGGTGATCGTCTCGCCGCTGCGCAGCCGGCCCGCGCCGTCGTCCGCGAGGGTCCAGGAGACCCAGACGGGCAGCCCGCCAGCCTGTGCCCCGCGGGCGGCGGCAGCCGCTTCCGCGGCGGTGGACATGGTTTCGCACAACAGCAGATCGGCGTGCTCGGCCAGGATGGCCGCCTGCTCGCGATACTCGCGTTCGAGTTCCGCCGGATCGCCGACGCAGTCGGGCCGGTAACTGCCGTTCAGCGGCGGAAGCGAGCCCGCCACGGCCACGGACCGCCCGGCGGAATCGGCCGTTTCGCGCGCCAGCCGCCCGGCCGTGTGATTCACAGCGCGCCAGCGGTCGGCATCCGGAAAGCGCCGCCGATTCGTGGCGTAGCTGTTGGTGGTGATGACATCGGCGCCGGCGTCGACGAAGGCCTGATGCACCCCGGACACCAGCTCCGGCCGGTCGAGCAGAGCTTGCGCCGACCACAGGCCCTGGGAGGTGTCGATCCCGTGGCGGACGAGTTCCTGGCCCAGGCCGCCGTCGAGGATGATGCATTCGCCGGCGCGGAGCCGGTCCTGAATCCCGGTCATACGGCCTCCGGTTGTCCGTGGCATGTGGGCCGGTCGGAATCGGCCCGCCGGCCCGGCTCCACGCGGTTTGTCACGCCGCCTGCCCGGCTTCAAGCGCGCCCTTCGCCAGGGCGTGGACGGGTCGCTTGCCGGCTGGGCCGGGGGTGCGCTAGGTCCGATGGCATGAAGGTCCAGGCGAAAAACGCGGAGTCCTTTGCCCGGCAGCCGCCGCCGGAGATCCGGGCGATCCTGGTCTACGGCCCGGACCACGGACTGGTCCGCGAGCGGGTTGGTAGCCTCGTCCGCTCGGTCGTGCCGGATCTGAACGATCCGTTCCGCGTGGTCGAACTCTCGGGCACCCAGGTCCAGAAGGATCCCGCCGTGGTCGCGGACGAGGCGGCATCGCTCGCGTTCGGCGGCGGTCGGCGCGCGGTTCTCGTGCGCGATGCGGACGACGGCACGACCAAGGCCTTCGGCCAGTTCCTCGACGACCCGGCGGGCGATGGGCTCGTGATCGCCGCGGCGGGCGACCTGGCGGCCAAGTCGCGCTTGCGCCAGACCTTCGAGAAGGCAAAGCTCGGCGCGGCGCTGCCCTGCTACCGCGACGACGCGCGCTCCCTGCCCGGCCTGATCGAGGAAACGCTCAGGGGGGAGGGCCTGCGTGTTTCACGTGAAGCCCGCGATTACCTGGCCACGCATCTCGGTGGCGACCGGCTCGTGACACGCAGCGAGCTGAACAAGCTCGCCATCTACGTCGGCGACGGCGAGGTGACACTGGCGGATGCGCAGGCCTGTGTGGGCGACACCGCGGAGTTGACCCTGGAGGATATCGCTTTTGCCGCTGGCGCCGGCGATACCGGAGAGATCGAGCGTGCGTATCAACGCGCTATCCGCGAAGGAGCCCATCCCGTGCAACCTCTGCGCGCCACGGCGCGGCATTTCCAGCGCCTGCATGCCGTGGCGGGCCGAAACGACCTGGATCAGGCGATGACGGAACTGCGCCCGCCCGTCTTCTGGAAGCGCAAGCAGGCGTTCAAGGCGCAGGCGCAGGCCTGGACGGCCGCCCCGCTGGCGCGCGCCCTGCAGCGTCTTCTGGACGCGGAAAGCCGGGTGAAGACCACGGGCATGCCTGCCGCGACGATCGCGTCGCGTACGCTGATGGAGGTTGCGCACCGCTCGCCGCTGCGCAAGCGGCGTGCGTCAGCGCGTCGGTAATGTGATCGCGTGCCCGGCGGGTCTCACGCCGCCGCCGGATCGCGCAGCCGGGCGACGACCCCGTCGAGCTGTTCCAGGCTTGCGTACTCGATGGTGACCTTGCCGCCCTGCCCCTTGGGATCCACGCGCACCTTCAGCCCCAGCGCGGCGGAGAGTTCGTCCTCCAGGGCGCGCGTATCCGCATCCTTCTGCGGCTGCGCCGGATCGGACGGCCCAGCCGGCGTGGGCTGCGCCGTTTTTCCGCCATCGCGTGTAGCGCCGCCGTTCCGGGCCGCCTGTTTGACCTGCTGGGCGAGGCGCTCGGTTTCGCGCACGGAGATTCCGCGTTCGGCCACCTGTTCCGCGAGGCCTTCAACGTCGTCGGCATTCAGCAGCGCCCGGGCGTGTCCGGCCGAGATCCGCCCGGCCTGGACCATCTGTTGCACGGAGTCGGGAAGCTGGAGCAGCCGGAGCATGTTCGCGATGTGGCTGCGCGAGCGCGCCACGGCCTTGGCGACGTCATCTTGTGTGTGCTGGAAATCCGTCATCAGGCGGCGGTAGCCCTCCGCCTCTTCCAGCGGTGTGAGATCGCGGCGCTGGACGTTTTCCACGATGGCGATCTCGAGGGCCTCGCGGTCGCCCAACGCGCGGACGACGACCGGCACCTCGTGGAGCTGCGCCTGCTGCGCCGCGCGCCAGCGCCGTTCGCCGGCGATGATTTCGTACCCGGCGTCGCCCGGCCGCGCGCGCACCAGAATCGGCTGGAGCAGCCCGTTCTCGCGGATGGATTCCGCAAGCGTGGCGATGGCCTCGTCGTCGAAGGCGCGCCGCGGCTGGAACGGGTTCGGACTCAGCTCCGCTGTGGGCACCGTGCGGTCGCTCGCCGGCGCACTTGCCGCGCCGCTGCCGCTTGCCGCCTCGTCATCCTCGTCGCCGAGAAGCGCCGCGAGGCCGCGGCCGAGATTCTGCCGCTTGTGCTCCGCCATGGCCGCTTAGCCCGCCATCGCCGGGGTCGGGGTCTCGTCGGGCTCGCGGCGCATCAGCTCGCCCGCCATCTTGATGTAGGCCTTCGAGCCAGGACAGCGCATGTCGTAGACGATGACCGGCTTGCCATGGGACGGCGCCTCGGAAACGCGCACGTTGCGCGGAATCACGGTTTCCATGACCACATCGCCCAGGTAGTCGCGCACGTCGTTCGCCACCATGTCACAGAGGTTGTTCCGCTTGTCATACATGGTGAGCACGATGCCGCGAATTTCCAAGCCCTTGTTGAAATTGCGCCGGACCCGCTCGATCGTCTTCATGAGGTGGCTGAGTCCTTCCAGGGCGTAGAATTCCGCCTGGAGCGGCACCAGCACCGAGGTTGCGGCGACGAAGGCATTGATCGTTAGAAAGCCCAGGGCCGGCGGGCAATCGACCAGGATGTAGTCGTACTGGTCGAGCAGCGGCCGCAGCGTCTCGCGTAAGTGCGTCTCGCGCGCCTCCGCGCCGGCAAGCTCGACTTCAGCCCCGGCGAGATCGACGGACGACGGCACGAGAGCAAGCCCGGGCACTTCGGTGGACACGACGCTCTCGCGAATGTCCGCGCCCTGAAGCAGCGGCTTGTAGATGTTGCGCTTCCGGTCGCCGCGGGTCAGGCCGAAGCCGGTCGAGGCGTTGCCCTGGGGATCCAGGTCCACCACCAGCACCTTGCGCTCGCAGGCCGCAAGCGCGGTACCGAGATTGATGGCCGTGGTGGTCTTCCCCACGCCGCCCTTCTGGTTGGCGATCGCCATGACCCTGGCGCGCTGCGCGTCCGCCATCTGTAGCCCCAAAATCTTGTGTTGGTTTAGCCAATTCCCGCGATCTCTAGAATGCGGCCGGCCGCATCCGTGCGGCTCGGGTGCACCGTCACCCGGATATTCCATGCTTTCCGCGCGACCGTCAATTCCTGCCGGGCGTTGCGGCCTTTGGGGAAGAGTCCCAGGGTTCCCGAATGCGCGAACCGCGCGGCGTGGGTGAAAAGATCCTCAAGCGGCGCGAGTGCCCGCGCCGTCACCACATCGGCGCAAACCGCCGGGGCGGCCGCGATCCGGCAAGCGTGAACCCGAACCGGCGCGCCCGTTTCCCGCGCCACCGTGTGCAGGAAAGCGGTTTTCTTCTGCACCGATTCGACGAGATGCACCTCCCCCGCCCCCATGATCGCAAGGACGAGACCGGGGAACCCGGCGCCACTGCCCAGATCGACCAAGGTACGCGATCGCCCGGCTGGGCGCGCCGGGAGGAGCGGGAAGAGCTGCGCCGAATCCAGGAAATGACGGGTCCAGAGGTCGGGAATCGTGGCGCGCCCAACGAGATTGACGCGCTGGTTCCAGCGGACGAGCAGGTCGGCATAGATCTCCAGGCGTTCACGGGTTTCACGTGAAACGCCGGTCGCGGCCTGGAACGCTGCGGCGTCCGCGACCGCCGGTTCAGGCGGCATGCGCGTTGCCCTTCCGGCGGACGTAGCGCATCAACGCCACCACTGCCGCCGGGGTCACTCCGGGGACGCGCGCCGCCGCACCCAGCGTGGCGGGCCGCGCGGCATCGAGCTTCTCGCACACCTCGGTGGCGAGGCTCGGGACCTGCCAATAGTCCAGGTCCGCCGGCAGCGCCAGGTTTTCGTCGCGCTGGAACGCCCGGATGTCCGCCTCCTGGCGTTCGATGTAGGCGGCATACTGTGCGTCGATGGCGAGGCGTTCACACACGGCCGGCGACCATTCCGCCAGATCCGGCCAGAGGGCGGTCATTTGGCGGAAATCGATACCCGGGAGCCGCAACAGGTCGAAGGCGCTTCGGCGCGCACCGTCCTGTTTCACGTGAAACCCGGCGCGTTTCAACGCCGGCGGCGTCGCGGTCCGCGCCTTCAGAACCGCCCGTCCCGCATCGAGGGCCGCGGCGCGCTCGCGGTGCTGCGCCGCGCGCGCCGGCCCCACCAGCCCCAGCGCCACGCCACGTTCGGTCAGGCGTTCGTCCGCGTTGTCCGCGCGCAGGCGCAATCGGTATTCGGCGCGGCTGGTGAACATGCGGTAAGGCTCGGTCACCCCGCGCGTAACAAGATCGTCCAGGAGCACGCCGATATAGGCTTCCGTCCTGTCGGGGACCAAGCTCTCCGTTGCCCCACTGGCCTGCAACGCCGCGTTGGCACCAGCGACGAGGCCTTGCGCCCCCGCCTCCTCGTAACCCGTGGTGCCGTTGACCTGCCCCGCCAGAAAAAGACCCGGAATGCGCCGCGTCTCCAACCAGGGATGAAGCTCGCGCGGATCGATGAAATCGTACTCGATGGCATAGCCTGGTTGCGTGATCGTCGCGTCCTCGAGGCCCGGAATCTGGCGGAGCATCTCCGCCTGCACCGCCTGCGGCAGCGAGGTCGAGATCCCGTTCGGGTAGACGGTGTGATCGTCCAGCCCCTCGGGTTCCAGAAAGATCTGGTGCCCCTCGCGCTCGGCAAAACGCACCACCTTGTCCTCGATCGAGGGACAGTAGCGCGGCCCCGCGCTTTCGATCCGCCCGGCATACATCGGCGCCCGATGCAGGTTGTTCCGGATGACCGTGTGCGCGGCCGGTGTGGTCTGGGTGAGGTGGCAGGTCACCTGCGGGTTGGGCAGTTCCGCCGTCATCGGGGAGAACGGCTCGGGCGGATCGTCCCCATGCTGAACCTTCAGCCCGTCCCAATGAATGCTGCGGCCGTCCAGGCGCGGCGGGGTGCCCGTCTTGAGCCGCCCCAGGCGAAAGCCGGCACGATCCAGGGTCGCCGAAAGCCCCTCTGCCGACGCATCCCCGACCCGTCCGGCCGGAATGCGTTCCTCGCCCATATGGATCATGCCGCGCAGAAACGTCCCGGTCGTGAGTACGACGCGCCCCGCGTGAAGGCGCACCCCGGCGTCCGTCACCACCCCGGTGCAGCGCCCGGCGTCGTCCAGGGCCAGATCCGCCACCCCGGCGGCCTCGATCGTCAGGTCGCGATGCTCGAACAGAAGTTCCTGCACCGCCTCGCGGTACAGGCGGCGGTCGGCCTGACAGCGCGGACCGCGCACGGCCGGCCCCTTGCTGCGGTTCAGCACGCGGAACTGGATACCGCCCCGGTCAGCGGCCCGGCCCATGAGACCGTCCAGGGCGTCGATTTCGCGCACGAGATGTCCTTTCCCCAACCCGCCGATGGCCGGGTTGCAGGACATCACGCCGATGGTTTCGATCTTGTGCGTGACAAGGCAGGTTCGCGCACCCAGTCGCGCCGCCGCCGCCGCTGCCTCGCAGCCCGCATGGCCGCCGCCCACCACGATCACGTCGTATCTTGCCGTCATGTCCCGGTTTATGCCCCATGCCGCGCGCGCGGGTCAAAGTCCCGCGCAGATGTCCCGGCCCATCGGAACCGATCGATCGGATCTCGTCTGGTGGCGAACCTTTCCAAGCCTCGGCCCCGACCTCGCAACGCCATTTGCCCGCGCTTGCGGAATCATTTCCCGATGCAAAAGTCCGCAAAAATCACGTCGAGCAGGTCCTCCACGTCGACCGCCCCCGTTATCCGGCCCAGCGCCCGGCTGGCAAGGCGCACGTCCTCGGCGGCCAGCTCGGGAAGGGTCGCGGCCCGCGCGCGCTCCAGCGCATCGCGCGTGTCGGTCAGCGCGCTGCGGTGGCGTTCCCGGGTGATCGCCGGCGCCTCCCCGCCGGCGCCGTAACGCGCGGCGATCGCGCTTTCCAGACGGTCCAGCAATTCTTCCAGGCCGGCGCCGGTCACGGCCGACACCGAGACCGCCCGCTGCCCCGCGATTTCGGCCGGAACGCCCGGACCGGCAAGGTCGGCCTTGCTCACCACCACAAGCGTGTCCGCATCGATCAGCGCCCGGGTCGCCCGGTCGGGCCCGTGCGGTTCCGCACCGTCCACCACCACCAGCTTCAGATCCGCCTCTTCGGCGCGCGCCTGCGCACGGCGCATGCCCTCCCGCTCGATCGGATCCACGTCAGCATCCAGCCCGCGCAGCCCGGCGGTATCCGCGGCCGTCACCGGATAGCCCCCAAGATCCAGGTGAACCTCGACCACGTCCCGCGTCGTTCCCGCCGTCTCGGCGACGATCGCCGCCTCGCGCCTCGCGAGTGCGTTGAGCAGTGAGGACTTGCCCGCATTGGGCGCTCCCAGGATGGCGAGCTGGAAGCCGCGCCGGAGTCGTTCGCCGCGCCGCCCGTCGGCGAGGCTCGCGTCGATCTCGCCGACCAGCGCCGCAATCTCCCTGCCCGTGGTTTCGCCAAGGCCGGCGGGGAGATCCTCATCGCTGAAGTCGATCGCCGCTTCGAGATGGGCCTGCGCCCGGGTCAAACGCTCTCGCCACGCCTCAATCCGGTGATAGAGCGCACCGCCGAGTTGGCGTTGGGCCTGGCGGCGCTGCGCTGCCGTTTCCGCATCGACGAGATCCGCCAGCCCCTCAACTTCCGTCAGATCGAGCTTGCCATTGTGGAAGGCCCGGCAGGCGAACTGCCCGGCTTCCGCCGGCACGAGCCCCGGCAGCGCGCCCAGACGGCCGATCACATCCTGGATCACCGCCGGCCCGCCGTGGAGATGCAGCTCGGCCATATCCTCGCCGGTGAAGCTCGCCGGCCCCGGAAACCAGAGAACCAGGCCGGTATCGAGCACCTCGCCATCCGCCGCGTGCAAGGACCGCAGGGTCGCGACGCGCGCTTCCGGGCGCGGTTTCCGGGTTAGCGCATCCAGGGCCGTGCCTGTCCCGGGCCCAGAAATCCGGATGACCGCAACCCCGGAGCGACCGGGTGGCGTTGCCAGGGCAAAGATCGTCTCCGTCATGGCAAGCGTGTTTCACGTGAAACGGAAAGCTTCGGCGTCACGTGCCGCTGCTTCCGGACCGCCCCTGCCCGCTCATCGCGTTGCGCATCTGCTCGATGAAACTCGTCTGCAGGTTCTGCCAGGCCTGGGTGCCGCCCGCCATCCATTCCCGCAGCAGTGTTTCGCCGTCGATCTGCTTCAGCGCGTCCGCCATGCGTGCCTGTACCGTCGCCACCACCGCATCGTTGACCTGCGTGACGTCAGGCAAGCCAAAGAAGCGCCGCGCTTCCTCGGGACTGCAATCGATTTCGATCGAAATCTTCATGCCCTGGAATCCTGCGTTGCGTTTAGGGTTGAACGCCGCGTCCGTTTCCTGACCATGGGACGGAATGCCGCGCCCGGCACGATTCTGGCACTGCCCACCCCGGCCGCGAAAGGACGAAGCATGCCGGCGCACAGCGCAAGCTCGGCCCAGCCGAACCGCCTGGCCCAGGAAGTCTCGCCCTACCTTTTGCAACACAAGGACAACCCCGTCGCCTGGTATCCCTGGGGGGACGAGGCCTTTGCCGCCGCCAAGGCGGCGAACAAGCCCGTCCTCCTTTCGATCGGGTATGCAGCCTGCCACTGGTGCCACGTCATGGCGCACGAATCCTTCGCGGATCCCGACGTTGCCGCGCTTATGAACCGAAACTTCGTGAACATCAAGCTTGACCGCGAGGAGCGCCCCGACCTCGACGCCATTTACCAGAACGCCCTCTCGCTCTTGGGCCAGCACGGCGGCTGGCCGCTGACCATGTTCCTCACGCCCCACGGCAAACCCTTCTGGGGCGGCACCTACTTCCCCAAGGCGGACATGTATGGTCGCCCGGGCTTTCCCCGGGTTCTTCAGGCGATCGCGGACGCCTACCACCAGGAACCGGACAAGGTGGAGACCAACGTCGCTGCCATCGCCGACGCACTGCACCGAATGGCGCGCCCGCAACGCGGCGGGCGGATCGACATGCGCGGGATCGACGAGATCGCCGCCCGGATCGCCCAGGCCGTGGACCCGCAAAACGGCGGCCTCGGCGGCCCGCCGAAATTCCCGCAACCCGGCCTGCTCCGCCTGCTCTGGCGCGCCTGGCGCCGCCGCCAGGATCCCGAGTCCTTCCGCAATCCGGTCGTCTTCACCCTCCGCCGGATGTCCCAGGGCGGAATCTACGACCACCTCGGCGGGGGCTATGCCCGCTATGCCGTGGATGCGCACTGGCTGATCCCGCACTTCGAGAAGATGCTCTACGACAACGCCCAGATCCTAGAGCTGCTGACCTGGGCGTGGCAGGACACCCGCAGCCATCTCTTCCGCGAGCGCGCCGAGCAGACCGTGGGCTGGCTGCTCCGCGAAATGATCGCCCGCGACGCGCATGGCTATCCCACGGGCGCTTTTGCATCGAGCCTCGACGCGGACAGCGAGGGCGTCGAGGGCAAGTTCTACACCTGGCGCGAGCCAGAGGTGCGCGAGGTTCTCGGCACCGAGGCCGACACCTTCAATCCCGTTTACGATGTCTCGCCGGCCGGCAATTGGGATGGCGTCACCATCCTCAATCGCCTGCAACATCCCGAACCGCTGGACCCCGCAACCGAGGCCAGACTCGCCAAATGCCGCGAGCGGCTCTTCGCCCGCCGGGAACAGCGCGTCCGGCCCGCCTGGGACGACAAGGTGCTGGCCGACTGGAACGGGCTGATGATCGGCGCCCTTGCGGAGGCGGCCGCCGCCTTCGGCCGCGCCGATTGGCACACGGCCGCCTGCGACGCCTTCGCCTTCGTCCGGGATCGGATGCAAAGCCGCGGCCGGCTGTTCCACGCCTGGCGCCACGGCGAAGCTCGACATTCCGGCCTGCTCGACGATTATGCGGCCATGGCGGGTGCCGCCCTGACCCTCTTCGAGCACACCGGTAAGCCCGCCTACCGGGCGCAGGCCATTGCGTGGGTCGAAACCCTGGATCGGCACTTCTGGGATCCGGCCGACGGCGGGTATTTCATCACGGCTGACGACGTTAACGACGTCCTTGTTCGGGGCAAGCACGCCCAGGACAGCTCGCAACCCGCGGGCAACGGGCTCATGCTCCATGTCCTCGCCCGGCTGCACTATCTCACCGGGGCCGCGCATTACCGCGAGCGGGCGGAAGCCCTCATTGCCGCTTTTGCCGGCGAAGTGGAATCCAACTTCGTCCCGCTGGCCACCTTCCTGAACGGCATTGAGCGGCTGCATGCAGGCCTCCAGATCGTGATCGTCGGCCCCCGCATGCGTGCCGATACCCAGGCCTTGCTCGATGTCGTTCACGGCATTGCCCTGCCCGATCGCATCCTGCAAGTGGTCGAGCCCGGCACCGACCTGCCCGCAGGCCATCCCGCGGCGGGCAAGACCGCCACGAACAGCGCCGCGACCGCCTATGTCTGCCGCGGCCCGAGCTGTTCACTGCCCATCACCGACCCGGACGCGCTGCGCGCCGACCTTGCCGGAGCCCCCGGCGCCTGACCTGTCTGTGCGCATGACACGGCCGACACGCAGCGCTATCGTGCGGCGTAGCCGCACACTCCATTCGAGCGCGAGAGGGGAGCTTCCATGCCGGACATCACGATCGACGCCCCGGACGGCCAGTTCAATGCTTACGTGGCCAAACCCAGCGTTACCCCCGCGCCCGGTGTTCTCGTTATCCAGGAAATCTTCGGCGTCAACCAGGTCATGCGCGAGACCTGCGATTCCTATGCCGAGAAAGGTTATGTCGCGATCTGCCCAGACCTGTTCTGGCGCCTGGAACCCAACGTTCAGCTTACCGACAAGACCGATGCCGAATGGCAGAAGGCCTTCGATCTCATGGGCCGGTTCGACGTCGACCAGGGGGTCACCGATCTCAAGACCACGCTCCACGCCCTGCGCGACATGGACGACTGCACCGGCAAGGCCGCCAGCGTCGGCTACTGTCTCGGCGGCAAGCTCGCCTTCCTGATGGCGACACGCTCAACCGCGGACGCGAACGTCGCCTACTACGGCGTCGGTCTGGACACGCTCCTGCACGAGGCGCAAAACATCACCAGGCCCTTGCTGATGCATGTTGCCACAGAAGACAAATTCGTCCCGAAGGACGCTCAGGCACGCATCCGCGAGGGCCTCGCCGACCACGAAATGGTCGAGATCTTCGTCTATGAGGGCAACAATCACGCCTTCGCCCGCGAAGGCGGTGAGCACTACGATCCCGCCGCCGCCAGCCGCGCGAACGAGTGCACCATGACTTTCCTGAAGCAGCACCTGGGATGACACACGCCGTCCGCATCCACGCCCACGGCGGCGCCGAAATGCTGCAGTGGGAAGCTGTCGATCCCGGCAAACCCGGTCCGGACGAGGTCCGGATCCGGCACACGGCCGTGGGCCTGAACTATATCGACGTCTACCACCGCACGGGCCTCTATCCGGTTCCCGCGCTGCCCTGTACCCTCGGCATGGAAGCTGCCG
Source organism: uncultured Limimonas sp. (assembly GCA_913055855.1). Lineage (GTDB taxonomy): Bacteria > Pseudomonadota > Alphaproteobacteria > Kiloniellales > Rhodovibrionaceae > CAJXKW01. The sequence continues at coordinate 11,794 of CAJXKW010000026.1, forward strand.
GCGTTGTCGAGGCTGCGGGTGCGAACGTGACCGACCTGCGCGAGGGAGATCGGGTCGCCTATGCTTCCCCACCGCTGGGCGCCTATGCGCAAACGCGCGTCATGCCCGCCGAGCGCGTCGTCAAGCTTCCCGAAGCTATCGGTGACCACCAGGCCGCCGGCATGATGCTCAAGGGCATGACGGCGGAGTATCTGATCCGCCGTCTCTACCCCGTGGCCGCTGGCGAAACGGTGCTTTTCCACGCGATCAGCGGCGGCGTTGGTCAGATCGCTTGCCAGTGGCTCAAAGCCCTGGGCGCGACCGTCATCGGAACCGTGGGCAGCGAAGCCAAGGCCGAAACCGCACGTGCGCTCGGCTGCGACTATCCCATCAATTACAACCGCGAGGATTTCGTCCAGCGCGTACGCGAGATCACCAACGGCACCGGCGTGCCTGTCGTCTACGACGGTGTTGGCAAAGCGACGTTCATGGGCTCCCTGGACTGCCTGCGCCGGCGTGGGACGCTCGCCCTCTTCGGCAACGCTTCCGGCCCCGTGGATGCCCTGGATACCGGTTTGCTGGCACAGAAGGGATCCCTCTTCCTGACCCGGCCGAGCCTCATGGGCTACACCGCCACGCGCGCCGAGCTTGTCGAAAGCGCCAACGCCCTGTTCGAGGTGGTACGCACGCGCGCGGTCGAGGTCGCGGTCAACCAGACCTACCCGCTCCGCGAAGCCGCACAAGCCCATCGCGATCTCGAGGCGCGCGCAACGACGGGTTCGACGATCCTGCTTCCCGACGCCTGAGACCCAGGATCACCATGGCCATCACCGCCGTCCGCGATTTCCTTGCCACCCACGCGCCGGATCTCGAAATCCGGGAGCTGAACGCCGACACCTCGACCGTCCCCAACGCCGCCGCCGCGCACGGGGTGGAACCCGGACAGATTGCCAAGACCCTGGCCTTCCGCGTCGATGAGCTGCGCTTCCTGCTCGTGACGCGCGGCGACGCCCGCATCGCCAATCGGAAAATGAAGGCGGTTTTCGGCGGCAAGCCGCGTCTGCTCGATCCCGAAACCGTCCAGGATCTCACGGGCCATCCGGTGGGCGGCGTCTGCCCGTTCGGCCTCGCCGGCTCCCTTCCAGTCTACTGCGATATCGCCCTCAGGGACTTCCCGGTCGTGTTGCCTGCTGCCGGGGCGACGCACAGTGCGGTTGCCGTCGCCCCACAACGGCTTGCGGATCTGGTTGGCGCCACCTGGGTGGATGTCTGTCAGCCGGCGGAATGACCAACAACCCGCCCGACGCCCGTCCGTTTCACGTGAAACAGGCGACGGCCTACTGATTCATCCGCTCGAAAAATTCATGGTTGTTCTTGGTAGACTTGATCTTGTCGAGCAGGAATTCCATCGCGTCGGACGTCCCCATCGGCGTCAGCACACGCCGTAGCACCCACATCCGCGACAGCGTGCTCCGTTCCACGAGGAGTTCTTCCTTGCGCGTACCCGACTTGCCAACGTCAATTGCGGGGAAGATTCGCTTGTCCGCCAGCTTGCGGTCGAGGACGATTTCGGCGTTGCCGGTCCCCTTGAACTCCTCGAAGATCACTTCGTCCATGCGGCTGCCCGTATCCACCAGGGCCGTGCCCACGATGGTGAGTGAGCCGCCCTCCTCGATGTTGCGCGCCGCGCCGAAGAAACGCTTGGGCCGCTGCAGCGCGTTGGCATCCACGCCGCCGGTGAGCACCTTGCCCGAGGAGGGCACCACGGTATTATAAGCTCGGCCCAGGCGCGTGATCGAATCGAGCAGAATCATCACATCGCGACCCTGCTCGACAAGGCGCTTTGCCTTTTCCAGCACGATTTCGGTGACCTGGACGTGACGCTGCGCCGGCTCGTCGAACGTGGACGCGATGACTTCCCCGTCGACAGTGCGCTCCATCTCCGTCACCTCCTCGGGCCGCTCGTCGATGAGCAGCACAATGAGGTAGCACTCCGGGTGATTCTCGGCGATGGAGCGCGCCAGGCCCTGGAGGATCATGGTCTTGCCCGCACGCGGCGGCGAGACCACGAGTGCGCGCTGGCCCTTGCCCAGCGGGGCCACCAGGTCGATCACGCGCGCGGTCTTGTTCGTTGCCGTGGGATCGGCAAGTTCCAGGTTCAGCTTGTCCTCCGGATACAACGGAGTCAAGTTGTCGAAATTGATCCGGTGCCGGATCCGACCCGGCGAATCAAAGTTGACCTTTTCGATCTTCTGCAGGCCGAAATAACGCTCACCGTGGCGCGGCGGCCGGATTCGTCCCTCGACCGTATCGCCTGTGCGCAGGCTGTAGCGTTTGATCTGATTGGGGCTGAGGTAGATGTCGTCCGGACTGGGAAGATAGTTCGTTTCGGTCGAGCGGAGAAAGCCGAAGCCGTCGGAAAGGACCTCCAGCACCCCGCCGCCCTGGATGGGCACGTCCTGCTGGGACAGTTCCTTGAGAATTGCCAGCATCATGTCCTGCTTGCGCAGTTGGCTGGCGTTCTCGATGTCCAGATCCTCGGCGTAGGCCAGAAGGTCCTGCGGGGATTTGGTTTTCAGATCCTGAAGGTGCATTGGGATGGGATGTCGTGTTGTTGCGAAAGGCGCGCATGTCCCGTCCGCGTTGGGCGAAGGCCCGTCATTGGCGGACGCCGTCCGCGCCGGCATCCGGTCGGCCGCGGCGCGGGCTGTCGTTGTGCATCTGAGAGGCGTTCGGGATAGCTGCGTTGCGGCGGGCGTCCCACCCGCTGACACCGAGAGGTAAGGCCTGGACGTGACGGCGTCAAGCGGGTGGTCCGAACCTTCGCCGGAGGTATTAGAACGGTTTGACGATCACAAGGATGACGGTCCCGATCATCAACAGCGTCGGTACCTCGTTCATCACGCGGTAAAAACGCTGGCTGTGCGGGTTCTCGTCCGCGGCGAACGCCTTGCGCCACCGGGAAAATGCCGCATGCATGACCGTCAGCAGCACAACCAGCAAAAGCTTGGCATGCATCCAGCCGCTGGTCCACGCGCCCAGATGCACGAACAACGCCAGGCCGAGTACCCACGCCACGATCATGGACGGGTTCATGATCGCCTTGTGCAGCCGGCGTTCCATGACCTTGAGCTGTTCCGAATGCTCACCGCCGGGCGTCGCCACGGCGTGATACACGAACAGGCGCGGCAGGTAGAGGATCGCGGCCATCCAGGTGATCACGGAGATGACATGGATCGCCTGGACCCAAAGATAGGTGCCGCCCAGCCAGCCGCTCATGCAAGTCCCCCCTTTCGTTGTCCCGCGTCTCAGGTGGTGGTTTCGCCGCGCACCGTCGCGACGAGTTCGGCCACGTGCTCGGGCGGTGTCTGCGGGACCACCCCGTGGCCGAGGTTGAAGATGAACGGCCCGTTGCCGAGCTGCGCGCAAATGTCGCGGATCGCGGCGCGCATGCCCGGCCCGCCCACGACGAGCTGTTGCGGATCGAGGTTGCCCTGGACCGTGACCGTGCCCTGGAGCTGCGTTCGTATCCAGTCCAGCGGCAGGCTGGCGTCCACACTCAATCCGTCGGCGCCAGTCTGGGCCGCATAACGGGTGTATAGCGGACCCGCTCCCTTCGGGAACGCGATCACGGGCGTATTCGGATGCTCGGCCTTGACTGCCGCGACGATCCGCCGGATCGGGTCCACACACCAGCGCTCCTGCGCCGCCGCGGGCAGGCTTCCCGCCCAGGTGTCGAAGATCTGTACCGCTTCGGCACCCGCCTCGATCTGGGCGTTGAGATAACGGCTGGTGGAATCGACGAGCTGGTCGATCAGCCGCTGGAAGCTGTCCGGATCACCGAAGGCCCAGCGCTTGACGGTTGCAAAGTCCTTACTTGTGCCGCCCTCGACCATATAGGTCGCGACCGTCCAGGGCGCGCCGGCGAAGCCCAGCATGGTGACGTCCGGCGGGAGCTCGGCGGTTACCCGGCGGAGCGTGGTGTAGACCGGTGCCAAAACCTCGTGCAGCCGGGCGGGATCGAGAACCCGGTCCAGGGCGTCGGGACCGTCGAGCGCTTCGAGTTTCGGGCCAACGCCTTGTTCGAACCAGAGCGGCTGCCCGAGCGCGTAGGGAATGACCAGAATGTCCGAGAACAAAATGGCACCATCCAGGCCGTAGCGCCGGATTGGCTGCAGTGTAACTTCGGTGGCGAAATCCGGGGTGAAGCACAGGTCGAGAAAGCTCCCCGCCTGGGCCCGGAGTTCCCGGTATTCCGGAAGGTACCGCCCTGCCTGCCGCATGAGCCAGATCGGCGGCACGGACGGGGTCTCGCCTTGGAGTGCACGGAGAAGGGGTTTGTCGGGCGATGTCGCAGTCACGGTTCCGGCCTCTCGTTGGTGTGTCTCCCTAATACAGGGAGTCTGAAGGTTATGAAAGGAAGGGGGTAGGGAGAGTCGGGCGGTGAGTCCTGGGGATGAATCGCCGTCTCGGCAGTTATCCACAGATCTCGCCGGCCCGCCGCGTACGGCGCGCCCGGCTGTGGGCATACGGCCCCGAAGCGTGCCTTGACTCTGCGTCGCATCCGCGAGTCGGTCCCTGTGTACGAAACCTGTGGAAAACCGGGATAAATCTTGCCCGCCAACCCCTGCGCGTGCCAAGCATCCCGCGCTGTGGACGATGGCCGCTGCCTTGGGACAACGCCGGGCACGGGGAGTCAAAGATGGGGGTGAATCTTCCTTGCCCACCCGGGTGGGCTGGAGTCGTCCCCATCGGTTCCTGCCCGCCGACTCCAATCCTGTGGATAACCTCGGGACATGACCCACTACCACCTGCACCTCGTCTCCGACGCCACGGGCGAAACCATCAACAGCGTGGCGCGCGCCTGCCTCGTCCAGTTCCGCGGCGTGGAACCGCACGAGCACACCTGGCCGCTCATCCGCACCGCGACCCAGATGGACCGGGCCCTAACCGGCATCGAAAGCCATCCCGGCCCGGTTCTCTTTACCTTGGTGAACGAGGATCTGCGTGCCCGCCTGATCGAGGGGTGCCGCCGGCTCGGGGTGCCCTGCATCCCCGTCCTCGATCCCGTCATCCACGCGCTCGCCGCCTATTTCGGCCTGCCCATCTCCGGCCAGCCGGGGCTGCAACACGTGCTCGATACCCAGTATTTCGAGCGCATCGACGCGATGAACTTCGCCCTGTCGCACGACGACGGGCATTCGGCAGCCCAGATCGAGCAGGCGGACGTCGTCCTCGTCGGGGTCTCACGGACATCCAAGACGCCGACGGCGATCTACCTGGCGAACCGGGGCGTGAAAGCGGCCAACGTGCCCTACGTACCGGGCCTGCCCCTGCCCCAGAGCCTGTTCACCCTGGACGGTCCCATGGTCGTGGGCCTGACCAAGGACCCCGAGCGCCTGGTTCAGGTGCGCCGGCAGCGGCTCGAACTGGGGCCGGAAGATCCCGCAGACAGCGACTACGTCGACTACGACAGCGTCCGCCGCGAGGTCGCGGAGGCGCGCAAGCTCTTCACCCGCCGGGGCTGGCTGGTGATCGACGTCACCCGCCGCTCCATCGAGGAAACGGCCGCAACCATCCTCAGCCACCTCGCCACCTACCAGACGGAGACGACGTGATGCCCACCGAGCCGCCGCCCGGCATCGCCGAACCGCCGGCCCATGCACCGCGCGTCGTCCTCGCTTCGCAGAGCCCCGCGCGCCGGCGCATGCTGGAACATGCCGGGGTACCCGTGACCACGGATGCGCCGGGTGTGGACGAGACCGAGGTCAAGGCGGCGTTCGCTGCGGACGGCGCCGAACCGGACCAGGTTGCCGAGGCCCTCGCCGAAATGAAAGCGCGCCGCATCGCCGACCGGCAACCCGGCGCCCTCGTCGTCGGCGCGGATCAAATGCTCGCCTGCGAGGGCACCTGGTACGACAAGCCGGATAGCCGCGATGCTGCGCACACCCAGCTCGCCGCGCTGTCCGGCCGGACCCACCGGCTCCTGGTCACGGCCGTCGTGATCCGTGACGGCACGCGGCTGTGGCACACCACGGACGCCGCGGACCTGACCATGCGTCCGCTGAGTGAACATTTCATCGCAGCGTACCTGGACGCGGTGGGCGACGCCGCGCTGGAATCCGTGGGCGGGTATCAGCTCGAGGGCCTCGGCGCGCAGTTGTTCACCCGGGTGCGCGGGGATTACTTTACGGTCCTCGGGCTGCCCCTGCTGCCGCTGCTCGACTTTCTGCGCGAACACGAAGTGGTGCCGACATGACACTGACCGGGGAAGCAAAGGTCGCGGGCGTCATCGGCTGGCCGGTGGCGCACTCCAAGTCGCCGCGGCTGCACGGGTACTGGCTGGCACAGTACGGCGTCGACGGGGCCTACGTGCCGCTGCCGGTGCGCCCGGACGATCTGCCCGCCGCGGTGCGCGCGCTACCCAAACTGGGCTTCCAGGGCGCCAACGTGACCGTACCGCACAAGGCGGCTGTGGCCGAACTCTGCGACGACCTGGAACCGCACGCCCAGCGCCTGGGCGTGGTGAACACGCTGATCTGCACCGGCGATGGCGTGCGCGGGGCGAACACCGACGGGTTGGGTTTCCTCAACAATCTGTTCCACGGCGCACCGGACTGGCGCCCAGAAAACGCGCCGGCAGTGGTGCTCGGTGCGGGTGGCGCGGCGCGTGCGGTGGTGGTCGCGCTGCTCGATGCCGGTGCGCACGAGGTCCGCGTGCTCAACCGCACGCGGGCGAAGGCGGAAAGCCTGGCACAGGAGTTCGGCGAACGCGTCCGGGTCTTCGCCTGGGGTGACTGGGCCGATGCCTTTCCGGGCGCAGGGCTCCTGGTGAACACAACCAGCCTGGGTATGACCGGCCAACCCGCGCTGTCCGTGGATCTCACCCCCCTGCCCCGGCGCGCGCTGGTCAACGACATCGTCTACAAGCCCCTGGAAACCGACTTGCTCGCCACGGCACGGGCGCGCGGCAATCCGGCGGTGGATGGGCTGGGCATGCTGCTCTACCAGGCGGTACCGGGCTTCCAGGCATGGTTCGGCGTGCGCCCCGAGGTGACGGATGACCTGCGCGCGCGCATGCTCGCGGACTAGACCGCGCCGCCGCCGGCCCATCGTGCTCGGCCTGACCGGCTCGGTTGGCATGGGCAAGTCCACGGCCGCCGCGATGTTGCGCCGCCTGGGGGTGCCGGTCCACGACGCGGATGCGGCCGTGCACGCCATGATGACCCGGGGCGGCTCGGCCGTGCCCGCCATCGCGCAGGAATTCCCGGACGTGATCGTGGACGGGGCGGTCGATCGCAAGGCGCTGGGCCGCCGCGTCTTCCACGATACGGCCGCGCTGCGCCGGCTGGAGGCGATCCTGCACCCGCGCACGCGTGCCGCCGCACACCGTTTCATCCAGCGCCACCGGCGGGCGCGCACGCCCGTGGTCGTCCTGGACATCCCGCTGCTGTTCGAGACCGGTGGCGAGCGTTTGTGCGATGCCGTGGCCGTGGTTTCGGCGCCGCAGTTCGTCCAGATGGCGCGGGTGCTGCGCCGGCCGGGCATGACGCGGGCCACCCTCGACCGCATCCGCGATCAGCAGATGCCCGACGCACGCAAACGCCGACTGGCGGACTTCGTCGTGGAGACCGGTTTGGGAAAAGGCCCGACCTTGCGCCGGCTGCGACAAATCCTCAAAATCTTGCGGGAAAACCCGCCCGAGCGCCCCAGAGCGCGGAGAACCAGCCGTGCGTGAAATCGTTCTGGATACCGAGACCACGGGCCTCGACCCGAACGCCGGGCACCGCATCATCGAGATCGGTTGCGTCGAACTCCACAACCACGTCGCCACGGGCAACACCTACCACGTCTACATCGACCCCGAGCGCGACGTTCCCGAAGATGCCTACAAGGTCCACGGCCTGGACCGGGCATTCCTGCGCCAGTACCCTACATTCGCCCAGCGCATCGAGGGCTTTCTCGAATTTATCGGCGGCGACCCGTTGGTCATTCACAACGCTCAGTTCGACATGACCTTCCTCAATGCCGAACTGAGCTGGCACGGGCGGGAACCGCTGCCCATGAACCAGGCCATCGACACCGTCGAGATGGCGCGCCGGCGTTTCCCCGGGGCGCAGGTGAACCTGGACGCGTTGTGCAAGCGTTTCGAGATCGACAACAGCGACCGGGCGCTGCACGGTGCGCTGCTCGACTGCCAGTTGCTCGCCGAGGTATACCTGGAGCTGCGTGGCGGCCGGCAGCCCGGGCTGGCGTTGGCCAATGCGGGCACCGAAGCGGGCGACAACGCCGCGCAAACGCGTCCCGATCGGCCTTATCGGGCACCCCGGCCGCATGCGCCCAGCGAGGCCGAGCGCGCGGCCCATGCGGCGATGCTGGACAAGCTCAAGAACCCGATGTGGCGGCAGTGATTCGTCGCGCGTCGACCCGCGGCGCCGAATCGGCTCGAGCGATCCAGGCCGGTCAATCCCGCGTATGGCGTGTCGGATATCAAAGGACACGATGATGCGAGTCGATTCTCGGCCGGAATACAAACAAAAAGCTGCGCCGCTCACGGTGCCGCGCGGCACCACGCTGCGCACGGCCATCTCGGAAATGACCGAGCGCAACTATGGTTCCGTGGTCATCGTGGAGCCGGACCGCACGGTCGCCGGCATCCTGACGGAGCGCGACCTGATGCGCCGTGTGCTCTACGAACGGCTGGATCCGGACGTCACGCCGGTCGACAGGGTGATGACCACGAACGTCAAGACGGCGCACCAGGACGACGACGTGGTGGACTGGTTGCGCCTGATGTCCAACGAACGGTTCCGGCATTTGCCGGTCGTGGACGCCGAAGGTCGGGTGGTGCAGATGCTCTCCCAGGGCGACTTCGTCTCCTACACCTGGCCCGACCTGCTCCGCCAGCCGGGCAGTGAGGGGCGGGAGGGCATGGTGCCCACCCATCACATCGCCTTGATCGTCGCGGGCGTGCTTGGATATGCGCTGCTCGTGCCATTCGTCTTCGGCGTGGTTTAGGACGGGATCCGATCGGGACGAACCACACAGCCGGCGGATCTTGGCCAGTGGATCTTGCCCGACGGGCAGCACGGAAGCCGGGATTTTTCGATATTTCGAATCGCACCGCACACGAAGTGAAAGGCAGTGACCCGATGAAACACACCACGGTCGGCGATGTTGCCGAGGGCCGGCGCAGCCTGCTCAGCCGCATTTTCAGGCCGATCGACGCGGTGGTCCTGCTGCGCGCGTGCGAGAAGGCCTTTCTGTTGCTCGTGGCCATGCTCACGCTGGTGGCCGCGACCATGGAAGTCACGCGCATCCTGGACAACGGCAACATCGATCTCGCCGACCTGCTCCTGATGTTCCTCTATACCGAGGTCATCGGCATGGTCACAGTGTACTACAGCAGCCGGCAGACTCCGGTCATCTACCCGATCTTCATTGCCATGACCGCTGTTGCGCGGCTGCTCGTCCTGCAAAGCAAGGAAATGTCGCCGGAGAAGATCCTGTACGAGGCCGCGGCGATCGTGCTCCTGGCCATCGGCGCGGCCGTGCTGCGCTTTGCCTCGCTGGGCGGGATGAGCAGCAACGAGTGAACCCATGGCCCGGCACACGCGGCCGGGCGCACCCCGTGACATGCCGCGGGCGAGGCGCTAGACGTCGGGAGCCGCGCCCTGTGGCGCGTGCGCGCCCAACCGCCCGCGAAACGAGCCCATGCCCGACAGCAGCAGCCCCCCGCAGGTGAGCGAGGAAACGGCCGCTACGCCCATGATGGCGCAGTACCTGGCGGTCAAGCGCACCCATCCGGACTGCCTGTTGTTCTATCGCATGGGTGATTTCTACGAGCTGTTTTTCGACGACGCCGACGTCGCCGCCCGGGCGCTGGACATCACCCTCACCAAGCGCGGCCAGCACAAGGGCGAGGCCATTCCCATGGCCGGGGTCCCGGTGCACTCGGCCGACTCCTATCTCGCTCGGCTGATCCGCCAGGGGCACAAGGTCGCCATCTGCGAGCAGATGGAGGACCCGGCAGAAGCGAAAAAGCGCGGCCACAAAGCAGTGGTCCAGCGCGACGTGGTGCGCCTGGTCACGCCGGGCACGCTCACCGAGGACGAGTTCCTGGACAGCCGCGCGCACAACTATCTTGCCGCCCTGGTCGAGGTGGGCGGGAACTTCGCCCTCGCCGCGGCCGACGTCTCCACCGGCGACGTCCAGACGCAGGCGCTGGAGGCCGAGGCCGTGGCGGCCGCCCTCGCCCGTCTGGCCCCCGGCGAGCTGCTGGTGCCGGAAAAGCTGCTCGAACGCGAGCAGCTCTTCGAGACGCTGAACGAATGGAAAGCCGCGCTGTCGCCGCTGCCGGGCCAGCGCTTCGACAGCCGCAACGCCCACGAACGGATCAAGGCGATCTACGACGTCGCCTCGCTGGACGCCTTCGGCCGCTTCAGCCGGGCCGAGCTTGCCGCGTGCGGCGCGCTGCTGGATTACGTCGAACTCACCCAGAAGGGCGCGTTCCCGCACCTGCGTCCGCCGCGCCGGATCACACCCGGCTCGGTCATGGCCATCGACGCCGCCACCCGGCGCAACCTGGAACTCACCCAGGCGATGCACGGCGGCCGGCAGGGCTCCCTGCTCGCCGCCATCGACCGCACCCAGACGGGCGCGGGCGCGCGCCTGCTCGCCGAGCGCCTGGCCGCGCCCCTGACCGAGCCGGTCGCCATCATGCGCCGGCTGCAGGCGGTGGAATACCTCGCCGACGGCGAAGACCTGCGTGCCGAGCTGCGCCAGCGCCTGCGCCGCTGCCCCGATGTGGAGCGCGCGCTCTCGCGCCTGACCCTGGGCCGCGGCGTGCCGCGCGATCTGGCCGCTCTGCGCGACGGGCTGGCGGCCGCGACGGCCATCCGGGGCCTGCTGCTCAGCGGCGAGGCCGGGCCGGCGCCGTCGGAGCTGGCCGAGGCGGCGGACGAGCTGGGCCACCACGACAACCTCGTGGACCGGCTGACGCGCGCCCTCGCCCCGGATCTGCCCACGTTCGTGCGCGACGGCGGCGTCATCGCGCAGGGCTACGCGCCCGAGCTGGACGAGCAGCGCCAGCTTCGCGACGAGAGCCGCCGGCTGATCGCCAACCTGCAGGCCCGCTACGCCAGCGAGACCGGCATCCAGGCGCTCAAGATCCGGCACAACAACGTGCTGGGCTATTACGTCGAACTCACGCCGCGGCAGGCGGAAGGACTGCCCGACGACGGGACCTTCATCCACCGCCAGACCCTGGCGAACTCGGTGCGCTACACGACCACCGAACTCGCCGACCTGGAGCGGCGCATCTCGGAAGCCGGGGACAAGGCGCTGGCGATCGAGCAGCAGCTTTTCCAGGATCTGATCGGCGAGGTCACCGCGCGCGCCCAGCCCATCGGCGCGGCCGCGCGGGCGCTGGCGCGCATCGACGTGGCCGCGGGGCTGGCCGAGCTGGCCGTGGCGGAGCGCTGGTGCCGGCCCGAGGTGGACGCCACCACCGGTTTCTCGGTCGTCCAGGGCCGGCATCCCGTGGTGGAACAGGCGCTGCGCCGGCAGGACGAGACGCCTTTCGTCGGCAACGACTGCGACCTCTCCGGCGAGGGCGAGCACGCCGGGCGGATCTGGCTTCTCACGGGCCCGAACATGGCGGGCAAGTCCACGTTCCTGCGCCAGAACGCGCTGATCGCAGTGCTGGCGCAGATGGGCAGCTTCGTTCCCGCGGAGTCGGCGCGCATCGGCGCGGTGGACCGGCTGTTCTCGCGCGTGGGCGCGGCCGACGACCTGGCGCGCGGGCGCAGCACCTTCATGGTGGAGATGGTCGAGGCGGCGGCGATCCTGAACCAGGCGGGGCCGCGCTCGCTGGTGATCCTGGACGAGATCGGCCGGGGCACGGCGACCTTCGACGGGCTGTCCCTCGCCTGGGCCTGCGTCGAGCACCTGCACGAGCGCAATGGCTGCCGTGCCCTCTTTGCCACGCACTACCACGAGATGACGCGCCTGGCCGCGCGTCTGCCCCTGCTGTCCTGCCACACCATGCGGGTGAAGGAGTGGAAGAACCGGGTGGTCTTCCTCCACCAGGTGGTGCCGGGCGCGGCCGACCGGTCCTACGGCATCCACGTCGCCCGGCTGGCCGGCATGCCCAAGGCCGCGATCAAGCGCGCGGAAGAAGTGCTCAAGATCCTGGAGCAAAGCGACCAGACCAGCAGCCTCGCCCAGCTCGCCGACGACCTGCCGCTGTTCGCCAGCGCCCAGCCCGAGCCGGCGGCCTCGGGCGATGCGGCCGACAGCGCGGCCGAGGGCGCCGAGACGGCGACCGATCCGACGGCGCAGCGGGTCCTGGAACGGCTGCGCGCGACCAACCCGGACGAGCTGAGCCCGCGCGAGGCGCTGGACGTGCTGTATGAATTGCGCGACGCGCTCGACGAGCCCTGATCGGGGTCACTGTGCGGTCGGGACCGGCTGCGGTTGGAACAGGCGGACCTCGTCAGCAGCCGCCATGATGATGCAGGTGTCCAGTCGGCTCGGCGGCTTCAGACCAGGGCGCTGCAGATCAGCAGGAAGCCGATCACCGGAAGATACACGCCGAGCGTCGCCCAGCTCGTCAGCGTCGCCTGGAGGGGCACGCGCCGGCGTGTTGCCTCGTCCGGGGTCATGGCGAAGCGGGCTAGCCGGTCCTCGCGCGCGTGGTCGTAGAGGATGCGGAACCAGCGCTCCTGGCGCAGGTACTGCGCGTCCAGGGCCCAGAACACGGCCATGAGGGCCGCGGCGAGCAGGGGAAGCGACGGCAGCTCCGCCGTGCCCGCCAGGGCGAGCGCCGCGCCGGCCAGCACCAGTGCGTAGCGCTTCATTGCGGCGCTGGTCTGGGCCATCCGATCGATCGTGCTCTGGAGCATTTTCAGGTGTTCGATCCAGGCTGTCTCAGAGTCGGACATCGCCTCGTCCACCTCGTCCCCTCGGTGCATCGCATGTGGGGCGCGGCCGCGGTGGGCGCCACCCTGCCCGGTCGGCGTGCAATCCGCTTCAAGACCTCACCGGTCCCCCTTGAAAGCCGGTGTGGTCCTGCCTAGGTCGCGGGTGCAATCCAAGATCAACGCTTTGAAGGATGGTCACAGGGAGACGAAAGGAGGTGATACGCCATGCGTCGTAGCCTTCTTCCGCTGACCGGTCAGAGCGTTGCGAACCCCGCTGTCGGCGATCCCTTCACTTCCCTGCAGCGCGAGATCAATCGGATGTTCGACGACACCTGGCGGAACCTGGGTACGCCGTCGAACATGCCCGAGGGGATCATCGCGCCGCGCGTGGACGTCAGTGAGGACGGCAACACCTACTACGTCAACGCCGAGCTGCCGGGGCTGAGCGAAAACGACGTGGACGTGAGCTACGACGACGGTGTGCTCCGGATCACCGGCGAGAAGAGCCAGAGCCGCGAGGACACCGAGCGCGACGTCCACGTGACCGAGCGGCTGTACGGCAAGTTCGCCCGCGATCTGCCCATCGGTCACGACGTGAAGCCGGACCAGATCGACGCCTCGTTCAAGGATGGCGTTCTGACGATCACGCTGCCCAAGGCCGCCGAGAGCGAGACCACCAAGAAGATCGCGGTCAAGCGGGCGGCTTAAAACGCGCCGTGGTGTGACGCGATCCCGCCTTGAGCCCAGGGTCGTGGCCCATGCCCGGGCCGCGGCCCTTTTTTTGGGTTCTTCACGGTTTTCCGGGGAAGGCGGCGCGGCGTCCTTGCAGGATCAGCTCTACAACGCGTTCTGGGAAACGGAACATCAGGTCGTTCGGTCCTGACGGCCGGCGCACGCACCCGGCCTCGGGGTTGGCGCGCCGGGGTGCCTGGGGCAGGTTGCCCGAAGGTCGGTACGGCGAGCGGACGGGGACTGCGCCATGGCGGGTGACGGGCTGAGCGCCGAACGCGTGATCGCGCTGCTGGGCCTCCAGCGCCATCCCGAGGGCGGCGCCTTTCGCGAGACCTTCAAGGATCCGCACACCGACGCCGACGGGCGGGCGCGCGCCACGGCGATCTACTTCCTGCTGCGCGCGGGCGAGCGCTCGCACTGGCATCGCGTGGATGCCAGCGAGGTCTGGCATCACTACGCCGGCGCGCCGCTGACCCTGGCCGTCAGCGTCGACGGCCGCGCCGTCGAGCGGGTCACGCTGGGCGACGACCTTGCCGCGGGACAGCGGCCGCAGGCGGTGGTCCCCGCCGGCGCCTGGCAGGCCGCCGCCACCGAGGGCGCGTGGACGCTGGCGGGCTGCACCGTCGCCCCCGGCTTCACCTTCGACGGCTTTACCCTCGCCCCGGCCGGCTGGGCGCCGGGCAACGGCCCGCCGGGTTCGGACGCGGGGTAGGCCCGCCTGCGCGCCGCCCGGCCCACCCGATCGCGGTATCCGGCCCGATCTTTCGACGGCAGGCGGTCAGCCGCCGTCCCCGGGCGGGCCCTTGAGGGTCATGGGCAGGCCGGCCGCCAGGAACACCACGCGCTCGGCCTGCGCGGCCACCGCCTGGTTGAGGTGGCCGGCGGCGTCGCGGAACCGCCGGCCGGCGGGCGTGGACGGCACGATGCCCAGTCCGACCTCGTTCGCCACCAGCACGACGGTCCCGTGGGCCTGGGCGAGGGCGCCGCAGAGCTCCGCGCGCGCCGCGTCCAGGTCGTGCTCCGCCGCCATCAGGTTCGCCGTCCACAGCGTCAGGCAGTCCACCAGCACGCGCGCGCCGGGGTCGGCGGCGTGCGCACGTACGGCGGCGGCAAGCTCGGCGGGCGCCTCCACCGTGTGCCAGGCCGGGCCGCGGTCCGCCTGGTGGCGCGCGATCCGCGCGGCCATCTCCGCGTCCGAGGCGGTGGCCGTGGCGATGTAGGTCCAGGGCTGCGGGCCCGCGCGCACGAGGCTTTCGGCGTAGCGGCTCTTGCCCGAGCGCGCGCCGCCCAGCACCAGGGTGCGGCGCGCCGGCGGCGGCGACGATGGCGGCATGGGGCTCCGGGATGCGATGGCTGGGGCTTGGCGCGACCGGGGCGGGATGGTAGCGGCTTCGGCGGCACGCGGCCACCCGGCCCACGGCGGAGAATCCCCGCGATGACGCAGACCCCCGGCGGTGACGCGCCGCTTTGCCACGGCGGCGACCTGGGCTGGCTCGCCGCCGCGTATCCCGATGCGCCGCGCCCGCTGCTCGACCTCTCCACGGCGGTCAACCCCTGGCCCTACGCGCCGGGCGCGATCCCGGCGACGGCGTGGACGCGCCTGCCCCAGGCCGCGGCGGCGGCGGACGCGCGCGACGCCGTCGCGACGGCGCTGGGCGTGCCCGATCCGGCGGCGGTGGCGCTGGTGCCGGGCTCGGAGGCGGCGATCCGGCGCCTGCCCGAGCTGCTGCCGCCGGGCGAGGTGGACGTGCTGTGGCCCACCTACGGCACGCACGCCGATGCCTGGGCGCGCGCCGGCCACCGGGTGCAGCGCCGGGCGGCGGACGCGCTGGGGCAGGGTACGGCGCCGGTACGCGTGCTCGCCAACCCCAACAACCCGGACGGCCGTGTGGTCGATGCGGCGACGCTGCGTGCCTGGGCGCGTTCCTGCGCGGCGCGCGGCGGGCTGCTGGTGGTGGACGAGGCCTTCGCCGACCTGCAACCCGCGCACAGCCTCGCCCCCGAGGCCGCCGAGCTGGGCGCGGTGGTGCTGCGCTCGTTCGGCAAGACCTATGGCCTGCCCGGTCTGCGCGCGGGCGCTGTGGTGGCGCCGCCGGCGCTGGCGCGGCGGCTGGCCGGGCATCTGGGGGCGTGGCCGGTGTCCGGCCCGGCGCTGGCGGTGATGGCGCGCGCCTACCGCGATCCGGCGTGGCTGGCGACGACGCGCGCGCGCTGCGCGAACGCCGCGGCGGATCTCGATGCGGACCTCGCGGCAGCGGGCCTGCGCGTCGCGGGCGGGACGGTGCTGTTCCGGCTCGCCGAAACGCCCCACGCCGCGGCGCTGCACGCCGCCCTGGCGCGCCATGGCATCGCGGTGCGCCGCTTCGACGCCCATCCGGCGTGGCTGCGCTTCGGGTTGCCGCCCGATGCGGGCGCGAACGCGCGCCTGCGCGCGGCGCTGGCCGCCGCGCCGGCGGGCTGAGGGTCGGGCGCTGATGCTGGTCCCGTGGCTCGCCGGACACGCCCACGCCGGTACGCTGTGGGCGGTGCTGTTCCTGGCCTTCCTGGCGAACCTGGCGCTGGGCGACCCGGCGCGGCGCTTCCGGCGTCTGCCGCATCCGACGGTGCTCGTCGGCCGGGCGATCGCCGCGGGCGACCGGCGCTTCAACCGGCCCACCGACGCGGCCCGGGTGCGCCGGGCCAAGGGGGCGGCCCTGGCCGCGGCGATCGTTCTGGCCAGCGCCGCGGCCGGGCTGGTCCTGACGCGGCTGCTGCGCTTTCCCGGCGGGGCGTTCGTGGAGGCGCTCGTGGCCGGGACACTGCTCTCCCACTGCGGCCTCTACATCGCCGTGCGCCGGGTCGCGGTGGCGCTGGGCGAGGGCCTGGCGCCCGCTCGGGATGCGGTGTGCGCCCTGGTGAGCCGGGACCCGCGCATGCTGGACGCGTCCGGGGTGGCGCGCGCCGCGGCGGAGAGTGCGGCGGAGAACTTCGCCGACGGCGTGGTGGTGCCGGCGCTGTGGTACCTGCTCCTGGGGCTGCCCGGGCTGTGCGCCTACAAGGCGGTGAACACCCTGGATTCCATGATCGGCTACCGGACGCCGCGCCACCGCGACTTCGGCCGTGCGGCCGCGCGCCTGGACGATCTGGCCAACTGGCCGGGGGCGCGCCTGGCCGCGCTGGTCATCGCCGCGGGTGCGGGTCTCGTGCCCGGGGCGCGACCCGGGCGCGCGCTCGCCGTGGCGTGGACGCAGGCGAACCGCCACCGCTCGGTCAACGCGGGCTGGCCCGAGGGCGCGCTGGCCGGGGCGCTGGGCTTCCGCCTGGCGGGGCCGCGCAGCTACGCCGGCACGGCCGTCCCGGACACCTGGATCGGCGACGGCCGGTCCGACCTGACGCCGGCGGATCTGCGCCGCGTGCTCAGCCTGTTCGCGGCGAGCACGGGCGTCCTCGCCGCGGCCGTGGGGCTGGGCGCGCTGGCGCTCTTGTGAGCGCGGCTCAGCCTGCGGCCGTCTGCGTGCGCGGGGCCCAGACCTCGTCGCGCGCGCCGTCGTCGTTGAGGTGGCGTGCGACCACGAAAAGGTAGTCGGCGAGCCGGTTCAGATAGCTCAGGATCGCCGGATTGATCGCCTCCTGGCCGTTCAGGGTCACCGCCCGCCGCTCGGCGCGCCGGATCAGGGTGCGCGCAACGTGCGCCTGCGCCGCCGCCAGCGCGCCGCCGGGCAGGAGGAAGTTCTTGAGCTCGGGCAGCTCGGCGTTCATCGCCTCCAGCTCGGCCTCGATTCGCTGTACCGGTTCCGCCGGAAAGCGCAGGTGCGCGCCCTGCTCGCCCGGCATGTGCAGGTCCGCGGCGATGTTGAACAGGTCCACCTGCACCTGGCGCAGGCGCGCGTCCAGGCGCGTGTCCGTCGCCGCCAGCGCGCGCACCACGCCCAGCACGGAACTCGCCTCGTCGATGGTGCCGTAGGCCTCGACCCGGGCGTCGCTCTTGGCCACGCGTACGCCGCGGCCCAGCGCGGTCTCCCCGGTGTCGCCGCCGCGCGTCACCACGCGGGTGCCGCCGCGGCGCGGCTCTTCGCTCTGTGCCATCCCTGGTTCCTCCCTGTCGCACGGGCGTGATACCCGGGAGCGTGCTGCGCCCGGCATTCCTGTCAAGCTGGCCGAAGGGCGGAGCCCGTTCGATGCGCCGGCGCGCCAGCGCTTGCCACGGCGCGCTTTGTCCAGTACGCGCCCCGGGCGCGTGGTCCGCGGCGGCCGCGCGGGCGGCGGCAGCGCACGGAAGGGGAACGCGCCATGGCGCAGCGCACGACGGCGGCCGGTTCGGGCCGGGTGCTGATGTTCCAGGGCACCAGCTCGGACGTGGGCAAGAGCATGCTCGTGGCCGGGCTGTGCCGCGCCTACGCCCGGCGGGGGCTGGTGGTGCGCCCGTTCAAGGCGCAGAACATGTCCAACAACGCCGCCGTCGCCGTGGACGGCGATCTCCTGCCGCATCCCGACGGCACGCCCCGGCGCGGCGAGATCGGCCGGGCCCAGGCGCTGCAGGCGCGCGCGTGCGGCGTCGCGCCGTCGGTGGCCTTCAATCCCGTCCTGCTCAAGCCGCAGGCGGAAGTGGGCTCGCAGGTGGTGGTGCGCGGGCGTTCGCGCGGGACCTGCCTGCCCCGGGCGTACCACGCCATGCGCCAGGAGCTGCTGCCGCTCATCCTGGACAGCTTGCAGGGCCTGCGCGATACGGCGGACGTGGTGCTGGTCGAGGGCGCGGGCAGCGGCGCGGAAGTCTATCTGCGCGATTCCGACATCAGCAACATGCGCCTGGCGGAGAAGGCGGACCTGCCCGTGGTCATGGTCACCGACAACGATCGCGGCGGCGCCACCGCGGCCATGGTGGGCAGCCACGACCTGCTCGATCCGGCGGACCGGGCGCGCGTGCAGGGCTACCTGGTGAACAAGTTCCGCGGCGACCTGAGCATCTTCCAGCCGGCCATGGACATCATGACCGAACGCACCGGCTGGCCCTGCCTGGGCGTGCTGCGCTGGTTCTACGAGGCGGGGCGGCTGCCCGCGGAGGATTCCCTGGCCCTGGAGCGTGCCGCGCAAAGCAGCGGGGGCGACCTGACCATCGCCGTGCCGCGCCTGTCGCGTATCGCCAACTTCGACGATCTCGACCCATTCGCCGCCGAGCCCGGGGTCGACTTGCGCTTCATCCAGCCGGGCGCGCCCATCCCCCGCCAGACGGATGTCGTCATCCTGCCCGGCTCCAAGGCGACGCGCAGCGACCTGGACCTTTTGCGCCGGCAGGGCTGGGACATCGATATTCAGGCGCACGTCCGCCACGGCGGGCGTGTGCTCGGTATCTGCGGCGGGTATCAAATGCTCGGCCGGGTGGTGCGCGATCCCGAGGGCGTGGAAGGAGCGCCGGGGGAAACACCGGGTCTGGGCCTGCTCGACATCGAGACCGAGATCGGCGCGGAAAAGCGCCTGCACGACGTGGCGACCACCGAGACGGGCAGCGGCAGCCGGATTACCGGCTACGAGATGCACATGGGGCACACCACCGGGCCCGGCCTCGACCGCCCCTGGCTGTTTCTGGCCGGCGATACCGGGGTGCCGCGCCCGGAGGGCAGCGTTTCCGCCGACGGCCGCGTCATGGGCACGTACCTCCACGGCCTGTTCGGCTCGGATTCATTCCGCGCGTATTGGCTCCATCAGGTGGGCGGCCGGGCGGCCCAGCTCGATTTCGAGGCGCGCATCGAGGGTGCGCTGGATGCGCTCGCTGACCACTGTGAGACGCACCTCGACCTGGACGCGCTGCTCGGCCACGCGCGGTGAGGGGAGACGGCCGCATGCCCCCCGGCTCGCGTTGGGTGATCGCCCTGATCGCCGCGGCGGTTGTGCTCGCCGGTGCGTGGGCGCCGGTGCGCGCGGGCGGGGCGGCACCGGCGCGCGTGGTCTCCCTCGACCCGTGCGCCGACCATTACCTTCTCGCCCTGGCCGATCGGGACCAGATCGCCGCCCTGGCCCCGCCGCCACCGGGCGGACGCGTGCCGCGCTTCGCCGAGCGCGCCGAGGGCCTGCCGCAACTCCGCCCCACAGCGGAGAAGCTGCTCATGCGCGGGCCGGATCTCGCCCTTCGGCTCTGGGGCGGCGCGCCCGGGATCGGGGGCACGCTTCGGCGCGCCGGGATCGAGGTGCTGAAACTGCGCTATGCGACGGGCTTCGACACCGCGCGTGAAAATTTGCGCCGTGCCGGCGCAGCGCTGGGCCAGTCGGATAGAGCGCAGCGCATGCTGGCGCGCATGGACCGGCGGCTGGCCAAGATGCGCGCCCGCCGCCTGTCCGAAGGCGCGCGCCCGAGCGCGATCTATGTCACGCCCAGCGGCAAGACGGCGGGCGCCGGTACCTTCGCGGACAGTGTGCTTCGCGCCGCCGGCCTCGCCAACATGGGCGCCGCAAACGGACGGACGGGGTGGTATCCGCTCGACCTGGAGCG
>CAJXKW010000027.1 GCA_913055855.1 uncultured Limimonas sp.
TGGACGCGTTCGCCGCCATCCCGGGCAGCCGGCTGATGCACCTGCACCACAACAAGCACGAACTCACGTGGGTGTATTTGGCGGCGGACCAAACGCGGTGAACGCACCGCAACGCATTGGTGGGCCCGCCAGGATTCGAACCTGGGACATCGCCGTTATGAGCGGCGGGTTCTGACCGCTGAACTACGGGCCCGAAACGCAGCAAACCTGGACGCGCGGACCATGCCGCGCCCGCGGGCCGGGTGCAAGGGGCGAGGGATCAGGACCGACGCCCGGCGGCATACAGGTCGGCGAGGTTGAACTCACCCGTATAGCGCCAGCCCTCGACGTAACAACCTTCCAGGAGCACCGAGACGCGCGCCGGCGCCGAACCGAACGGCAGCACGAGCCGGTGCAGGCGGCGCACCGTGGCGCCCGGCAGCGCCGAGGCGAACAACTCATAGACCGGCCGGCCCAGCGCCACGCAACGGTCCAGCGGCGCCAGCGTGCGCTCGGTGGCGGCCGCCGGCAGGGCTTCGTCGAGATACCGGTTCGTCAGGTCGTGGCCGGAATAATCCACCACCTGGGTGCCATAAAGCCGAACCCAATAGCGGCGCGGCGACGGCTCGACCGCGAGCACCACCAGATGGCCGAACCACGGCCAGAGCGCCTCCGGCGGGAAGCACCGCCATTCCGGAAGCGGCCGATTCCCGCACTGATCAGACCAAAACGCCTGCAAATCAGCCAGTTTGTCGTGTTGAATCTCGCCGCCTTCCCCATCGCGTGATCGCGAAACCATCCCGCAGTCCGCTTGGTGTCTTTTCAAATGGCACTGTGCCATATGACAGAGACGCGCGGCAAACAAAACCTTTGCGTTTACAATATGTTAGGGATTTTGCTGGCGCGTTTACCGCAATCATGCGAACCTGATTCGATGGACCGGAAAAAGCCCCGCAGGTCGTCGCGCAAGCGTGCATGGTGGGTGGTAACAGCCGCGGGCATCGCCTTGTCCGCCGCACTCGCCACCGTTGGCGGTGCCGCGGCCGCCGAACCCGCAACCGGCCGCTATCAGATTGTCGAGGCAACGCCGGATCGCGTCTGGCGGCTGGATACACGCACCGGGGTGATCGCGGTCTGCCGCGTGGATGCGGCGGCGCTTACCTGCCTACGCAGTGACGGCCGCGGACCGGCCGAGGCCGCCGCGGAACGGCGCACCCGGGAGAGCGTCGCACGCGAGCGGCAGCTTGCGTTCCTGGAACGCATGCTGGACATGGCGCGGGCGATGATCCGGCACGCGCTGGGACCCGAGGCCGAGACGCCCGCCGCAACACGCACCGGCGCTGCGGCGCCGTGAACGCCCGTCAAGCCCGCCTGCTTTTGCGCAACATCAGGGGAAGCTGGCGGCCCGCCCGATTTTGCCGGGCGGGCCGTCTTTGGCGGCGCGGCCCATGGCGCAGCTTTACCGTGGCCACCCCGTCGTCTCGGGACACAGGATAACCCAACGACGTGACACCTTCGTGTCGCGTCTACGGTACGCCGTTCGTTTCGTGCGGCCGCACCCATCGCGTGTCCAGGACCAGCACCGCGATCCCGGTCAAAAGGGCGCCGAAGACCGCGTCGCTGGGAAAGTGATCCCCGGTAAGCACGCGCATCACGCCCACCAGGACCACGAACCCGACGGCCGCAACGAGGGCCGGTCGACGCCCGCGTCCCGGCGGGACCGCCAGGGCAAAGGCGAGCGCGATCGCCGCATACGCAACGTCGCCACTGGGAAAGGAACAGTTGTGCGGGCACGCCCCGCCGGGCAGCCATGGCGGATGAAACGCCAAGTCGCCACCGAAGGTCTCCACCGCCTTCGGCCGCGGCCGGCCGAAACCGTTCTTGAACACCACGTTGACCAGCAGCCCCACGACCCCCAGCAGACTCGCCCAGATCACGCCCAGCCGGCGCCAGCCGAAGCGGGGCGCCGGCCGGCCCAGCGCCGCCGCGAGCGTCAACCCGATCACGATCAGCCCGATCGCGCTGAACACCGGCGGCCGCAGGGCGTCGTAGGCGTCGCTGACGGCCGTGTCGCGCAGCCAGAACGCGCCCTCGCCGGCATGAATCGCCTGCATCAGCCGGAGATCCACCTCCGGCCAGATCACCGCGCTCATGGCCAGAACAGCCGTCGTCCAGATCAGCGCCTGTTGCGCGCCCGCACGCGTGCGCGGCAGCGGAACGCGCAGGCGCAGATGGCGGTTCCGGCCCGGCGGCCGGCGCTCGCGGCCGTGATCGCGATCCAGCACGAACGGCTTGAGGAGAACGGCCGCGGCCACGCCCAGATAGGCGCCCACGAGGACGTCGCTGAGAAAGTGGGTGCTCAGGATCACGCGCGAGAGCGCCACGGCGGTGGCGAGGGTGATCAGCGTGATCCGCGCGCGCGGCCAGGCGAAGCAGAGCACCGTCGCCACGGCGAAGATCGCCTGGGCATGGCCGGAGGGAAAGGTGTTCGCGCCGAAGTCGAAGTGCCAGAAGACGAAGCCGGCACGCCCGCCCTCGAACAGGTACTCCGGACGCAGCCGGCCCAGGATGGGCTTGGCGAGGTTCACCGCCAGCCCCGACGCGGCGAGGGCGGCCAGGAGCAGAAGGGCGTACCGCCCCGCACGGATCGCGCGATCGCGCAGCGGGCCGGGCGCGAGCGCGCGTTGACCCGCCCAGGCGGTCGCGAACACGAGCAGCGCCGCGATCACGTAACCCGTGGCGTCGCCCAGGCGCGTGATCTCTTGCCAGATCGCGTTGGCATCGCCGGTGACGCGGGTATGCATGTAGCGCGCCAGCGGCTTGTCCACCGCGGCCATGCACACCAGCGCCAGCGCGGCCACGACGGCGCCGGCCTGGAGCACCCGGCCCGGCGTGCCCAGGCGGTCCCAGCCCGTCCAGCGCGCGATCATCCGCCGCCGCCTCCGCGCCCGGCGAACAGGGTCAAGCGCAGGCGCTCACCCTTGGAATAGTTGAACGCCGAGAAGCTGCGGAGCTCGCGCACGCTGACGCCGCGCTCGGCCAGCGCCTGATCAAAGCGGCCGCGCTCGCGCGCCGCGACGAGGCCGTAGCCGTCCGGCGTGCGCGCCAGATGCGCCGCCACGCCGTCCGGACCGGTAATCTGCGTGCCGGTCCCGTTCAGGAACACCAGACTGGGCTCGGTGTAGCCTGTCGCCGCCAGCGCGCCCCGTGCCTCCGGCGGCGGCAAGGTGCGCGCGATGGTGCGCGCCGGAAACAACGGATCGAGCCGCGGCACGTACACCTGTGCCAGCACCGGCCAGACGAGCACGGCGGCGAGCACCACCAGACCGGGTTGCGGCAGCGCGCGCAGGCGCAGCAACGTCTCCGCGAGAACCGCCACAGCGACCAGCGCGAGCGCGGTCGGCACGACCGCAGTGTTGCCAACCCCGCCGCCATAGTGCGCCGGCACCCCGACGAACGCCGCCGCGAGACCCAGCCCGACCAGGAGGCAAAGGCCGGCGTGCAGCCACCCGAGCCAGGGCCAGACGCGGCTGCGCACCTCGGGCCACCCGACGCTGGCCAGATGCCCGGCGAGCAGCCCCAGCGCGGGGTAGAACGGGAGCACGTAGTGCGGCAGCTTTGTGGGCACCAGGGCGAACAGGATCCACCCCGGCACCAGCCACGCCAGGCAGAAGCGCACACCCGGATGCGACCGGCGCCGGAACGCCGCTACGAGGCCGGGCACCACCAGGAGCACGCCCGGCCAGAAGGCGAGATACAGCGCCAGCAGATAGCTCCCCGGCGGGGCCCCGTGGGACTCCTGCGCCGAGAGCAGCTTGGGGATAAGGTCCTCGTTGGCCGATTCCACCAGGAACCCGCCCGCGCCCGTCGCAAGCAACGCGGCCGGCCAGGCGCCGGCGAGCACGGCGAAGACAAGCACGCCGGGCAACGGCTGCAGGTGCCGGCCCCAGCGCCACGAGCCCGCCGCCCAGCGCTGGCCCAGCGCCGCCAGACCGACCACCGCCGGCCCGATCGGTCCCTTGATGAGCACGGACAGACCGAGTCCGCCCCAGAACGCCAACCAGGGCCGGGGCTCGCCGGACGCCGGGGTCTCCCCGGCGCGCCAAAGGGCCTGGGCGCGCGCCAGCCCCCAGAGCGCCAGCAGGATGGTCGCGAGCAGCACCGCGTCGGTCTTCGCCAGATGCGCTTCCACGGTGAGCAGAAGCGAACTGCCCAGCAGCGCCGCGCCGGTGAACGCGGCCAGGCGGTCGAAAAGCTGAACGCCCACGGCGTAAGTGAGCAGCACCGCGAGCCATGCGCCCAGCACGGACGGCACGCGGTAGGCCCAGATCTGTCGCCGCACCGACTCGTCGCCGGTGAACACCTGCGCGCCCGCGACCGAGCCCGCCTGGAGCCAGTAGATCCCCGCGGGCTTCTTGCTGCGCGGTTCGTCCTGGAAGTACGGGACCAGCCAGCGACCTTCCTGGAGCACCTGTTTGGACGCCTGGGCGAAGCGCGCCTCGTCGCGGTCGAAGGGCGGCAGGCTTGCCAGCCCCGGCAGGTAGAGGAGCGCACACAAAAGCGTCAGCAGAAGGAGCGGCCGGCGTACGGCCGTGCGGACTTGCATCGGGGCCGTCCATGACGTATCCGAGCCGCGCGGCACGCGCCCCGCGGCGGGCGCGAACGCCCGCTGACCCGGTCCGCGCCGGCGCGGATACGACCGGGTCCCCTAGGCGACGAGCGCCCGGGAGCGTAGAGACCATTCCCGCATCCGATTCGCAACCCGCCGCGGCCGAGAGCCATGCCCCGGAGGTCGGCCTCGTCGTGCCCGTCCTGGACGAAGCGGCCAACGTCGCCCCCCTGCTCGCCGAGATCGACGCTGCCATGGCCGGCGGGCCGGCATTCGAGGCGATTGTCGTGGACGACGGCAGCACGGACGGCACGCCCGGCGAACTCGCCGCGGCCTGCGCCCGCTATCCCTGGCTGACCGCGCTGCGCCACGACACCAGGGCGGGCAAGTCGGCCGCGCTGCGCACCGGCGTGGAAGCCGCCCGGGCGCCGCTCATCCTGACCCTCGACGGCGACCGGCAGAACGATCCCGCGGATCTGCCCGCGCTGATCCGCCGCTATGCGGCCGCGCGCAGTGCCGACCCGCGCCTGGGCCTGCTGGCCGGGCAGCGCACGCGCCGCCGGGCAGGCTGGCTGCGCCGGCTGTCGTCGCGCATCGCCAACGGGGTGCGCGCGCGTGTGCTGGGCGATGCCACGCGCGACACGGCGTGCGGGGTCAAGGCGATACCGCGGGCCGTGTTCCTCGCCCTCCCCCATTTCGACGGCCTGCACCGGTTCCTGCCGGCGCTGGTCAAGGCGCAGGGCTACACCGTGGCAACCGTCGCGGTCACGGATCGGCCGCGTGCGGCGGGCCAGCCCAAATACGGCGTGTGGAACCGGCTTTGGGTGGGGATCCTCGACATGCTCGCGGTGTTCTGGTTGATCCGGCGCTGCCACCGGCCCAGCGGCGTGACCTCCCTGTGTGAAAGGCGGCGTCCGTGAACGTCTTTTACGAACTCTACCACAATCTGACTTTCTGGCTCGTTCTCGGCTTCACGGGCCAGTTGATGTTTTCACTGCGGTTCCTGATCCAGTGGATCACCAGCGAACGCGAGAAACGGTCGGTCATCCCGCTCGCGTTCTGGTATTTCTCCATTGCGGGTGGGCTGCTGCTTTTCGTCTACGCCCTGTGGCGCGAGGACCCCGTTTTCATCGTGGGTCAGGGCGCGGGCATCGCCATCTACAGCCGGAATCTGTACTTCGTCCACCGCGAGCGGCGGGACAAGGCGCGGCACAGCGCCTGACGGCCGGCCGCGCAGCGGCTAACCGCCGCCGTCCAGCCAGGCCTCGAAGGCATCGGCGGGAACGGGCGGACACAGATGGAAACCCTGCGCCTCGCGACACCCGATGCGGCGCAGATAGCCCATGCTCCAGGCGGACTCGACGCCCTCCCCGACCACCACGAAGCCCAGACCATGGCCGAGATCCGCGATGCTGCGCGCAATAAAGCGGCACTGCGGATCGCCGTCCAGGGCGGTGATGAACGCCTTGTCGATCTTCACCACGTCCGCCGGGATCTTCGTCAGGTAGGCCATGTTGGAATAGCCGCTGCCGAAATCGTCGATGGCTACGCGGATCCCCATGGCGCGCGCCTCGCGCAGATGCGTCAGGGTCGTGGCATCACCGGGGGAAATGGTACCCTCGGTGAATTCCAGCTCGAGGTTCTCCGGCGCAACGCCGTGCCGGTCGAGCATGTTGCGAAGGCGCGGCATGAAATCCGGTTCGGCAAGGTTGGCCGGGGCGACGTTCACGGACAGACGCAGGACACGCCCCGCATCCTGCCACGCGCGCAGTTGGGCCAGCGCGCGCTCCAGGACGTAGGCGGTCAACGTCCGGATGAGGGCGGTCGTCTCGACAAGCGGGATGAACGACCCCGGCAGGATCAGTCCCAGCTCGGGATGGTGCCAGCGGACGAGGGCTTCCGCCCCGACACACACGCCGGTGTCCGGTGCCACCCGGGGCTGGAGGTACAGCGTGAGCTGATCCCCGGCGTTCAGCGCGGCCGGGAGATCGGTCAGCAGCCGGAAAGCGCGCTGATGCTGCGCGTCGGTGCCCGGATTGTAGTCGGCGAAGGGCAATTGCGCCCGTCGGCTGTCCTGCGCCGCCGCCAGGGCCGAGCGCAGGCTCTCCGCCGGCCGGGCGACCGCGGGATCGAGGTCGACCAGCCCCACGCCGGCGCGCGACTGAATGGGAATGGCCTGGATCGTAACCGGCTCGGCGAACGCGCGCCCGATCGCCTCGGCGACCGCTTTCGGCCCGGGCGCGGCGTCGCGCTCGCGGATGAACGCAAAACTCAGCGGGCTGACGTTGAAAAGCTGCGTTCCCGACGGGATGCACGCCGCCACGCGCGCCGCGCCGGCGCGGACAAAGTCCTCGGAAAAACCATGGCCCAGGGCGCGCAGGATTTCGTTGTAATGCTGCGCTTCCGCCAGCGTCACCAGGATCAGCGTGCGCGCGACACCGTCCCGTTCGATAGCACGCAGGCTCGTCGCAAGCCGCTCCAGAAACGGGACGCGGCTGGGCAGCCGCGTGACATGATCGTAGCGACCGATGGCGTCCGCGTCACCGGGCGGGATCGGTGCGTTCGGTTCCGCTTCCGGCGCATCCGGCCGGACGCGATCGGGGTCGCCTTGCTGAGCCATCGGCCTCGCTGCCACCGGCAGATCCTGAATCGGTGCGGCGTGCCCTCTTCGTCTGAGACAGAGTCACGATGCCACACCTGTGGATCATGCGGCGAACGGCCGTATAACGCAATTGGCGCGGCACATACCCGAACGCGTGGCGGCGTCCCGATCCATCGGTGTGGTGCGGGCTCTCCCGGGCCGCCGGATGCGCGGCTGCGCCGGCGTTCGTCCGGCCCGCCTGGGCGTGGACGGGGCCGCTGACGGCGGTTAGCGGCGCCGGGCGAGCAGATCGTGCCGCGACGCGGCCGGGCCATCGAGTTCGCGCAGGACATCCCCCAGCCGCGCGTCACTGGCGGCCGTGTCGTTCGCCGGCTGCGGCACGGCGGCAAGGCCGTCGAAGGCAAAGGCCATGTCCTCGCCCAGCCGGTTCAGCGGGCCGGCATCGGTGATCGGGGTAGCGAGGGCGGAACGGCGGGCATCCATAGCGGTTTCTCCTGTTCGCACGTGGCCTTTTGGATAACGGTTCTGCGACTGTCCGAATATGTAAAAACCGTCATCCGTGACGTACACAGACAATTCGCGACATCAGCCATGCCGGACCTGCATACCCTGGTTAAACACCGGTTGCCGGTTGATCGCGCGCGGACACGCCCCTGGCCGGCAGGCGTGCGCCCATGCCCGCCGCACGAAAAAAAAACCGGCCGGACCCCGCGAGGCCCGGCCGGCTGTCTGTCGCGTCGCTGCGCGTTCTGGCGCGGCGCGCTATTCGTTCATGATGCCCAGGATGTTGAGCACGTGGATGAACATCACCACGAAGGTGCCGTAGAGTTCGAACGCGCCGAAGATCGCCTTCTTCGCCGCGACGTCGCCCATGTCGCCCTCGGCATAGCGGTTCTTGATCTGCTGGGTCTCCCAGGCGGTGATGCCGGAGAACAGCAGCACCACGATGATCGAGAGCACGAGCGACATCATCTCGCTCTGCACCAGGAAGAGATTCACCAGCATGGCGATGAAGACACCGATCACCGCCATCATGAAGAACGCGGCGAGGCCGGATAGGTCTTTCTTCGTGGTGTAGCCGAGCAGGCTCATCCCGGCGAAGGTGCCGGCGGTGATGAAGAACGCCTTGGGCACCAGCATGGGGTCCATCTGGGCGTACGCGAACAGCACCGGCCCCAGGATGAGTGCCCACAGCGTGGCATAGGCCCAGAAGCAGAGCTGGGCGACGCCGACCGACTTGGTGGCCATCAGACGCGGCGCGAAGAAGCCGAGGCCGAGCAGCGCGATGAAGAAAATCCAGAACATGCCGGAGAGCGTCTGCACGGCCGCCGGACTGCTCGCCACGAGCATCGCGACGGCGCCCGTATAGGCCACGCCCAGCGCCATGTAGTTGTAGACGCGGAGCATATAGTTGCGCAGGCCGACATCGATCTGCGCCGCCTCGGCCTGCGAGCGCGTCATGTAACGGCGATCAGGACCTTGAGCCATCGTTTGCCTTTCCCTTGTCCGTCCGAAAGCACGAGCGGTTCGCACCCCATATTGGCCGATCGGGTGCGCGGATCAAGGATTTTCGCACGACGAACGTGAAAATTCCACACCCTCGCGGGCCTCCGTATCGGTCGGCCCTACGCGGCCGCCCGGGCACGCGCCGCGGGGAAGCGCATGATCGCCGACGTCCCGCGGCCGCGCTCGCTCAACAGTTCCAGCGTACCGCCGTGCGCCTCCATGATGCGCTTGGTCAGCGGCAGCCCGAGACCGAGCCCGCCACCCTGGTTGAGCAAGGGATTGCTCCCACGATTGAAGGGTTCCAGCACCTCCTCGATCTGCGAGCTGTCGATGCCGCGCCCGGTGTCCTGTACGACCAGACGCACCGCGCCGTCCGCCTCCCGGGTCTGGGTCACCGTCACCGAACCGCCCGACTCGGTGTACTTGATCGCGTTGGACATCAGGTTGAGCAGCATCTGGCGCAGCTTGCTCGGGTCGGCCGCAAGCGCAATGGGCTCGGCCGGCGCGGCCACGATGAGGCTCACGCCGCGGTTCTGCGCCAGGGGCTGCAGCGTTTCGGCCGCACTCTGCACCGCCTCGTGGACGTCCTGCGTGCGCTCGTCGAGCTGGATCGTGCCGAACTCGGTTTCGGACAGGCTCAGCACCTCCTCTATGAGGGTGAGCATGTGCTTGCCCGAGCTGTGGATGTTTTCGATATAGTTGCGGTAGATGGGCGGTTGGACCGGGCCCATCACCTCTTCCTTGATCATCTCCGCATACCCGATAACGCCGTTCAGCGGCGTGCGCAGCTCGTGACTCATGTTGGCGAGGAAAATCGACTTCGACCGGCTCGCCAGCTCGGCGTGACGCTTTTCCTCCTGGAGTTCCTGGGTGCGCTCGGCGATTTCCTGTTCCAGCCGCTCCTTAACCTGCGAGAGGAACTGGCGGGTGTATTCCTTACGGATGACCTCCTCGCGCAGACGCTGGGCATCGTGGACACGGTCCAGGAGGTCGTTGAAACTCGCCACGACCTTGCCGATTTCGTTGTGCCGGTGCAGCCGCGGCAGCTCGAGATATCCCTGGTTCGTATCGCCGGGGCGCAGATTGCTCACCTGACCGGCGAGCTGGTTCAGCGGCCGCGTCAAGGCGCGCCGGGCGAAAAGCGTCACCAAGACGGCCAGGATGAGCACCACGACCGCCTGCTCGCCCACGGTCCGCAGGATGTAGGCCTGGAAGTTCCGGCCCACGTAGCCCAGATCCAGGTGCACTTGAACCCGGCCGATGGTCTTGGTGGCCGCCCCGCGTCGCCCCTTGACTTGCAGGCGCAGCGGACGGGCGTTGCTCGCCACGTCGGCGAACAGAAACTCGCCCAGCCAGTGACGGCTGGGCGCGCCGTCGACGGCCGCCTGGGCGTACACGGTTCCGTCCGGGTTGATGACTCGGATGCGCTCGATATACCCGAACGTGAGGGCGCCGCGCAGGATCTCCATGGTCGCGGCGCGATCGAAGTGCCAGACCGCCTGCGCCAGCGCGTCCTCGATGGTATCAACGGTCTGCTCGCGCAAATCGACGTAGCGCCGCCGCTGCTCGTCGACCGACTGCACGAGGTCGAACGCACCCACCGCCGCCATCACGACAACAGCCGCCAGGGCAACGATGCCAGCGTGCATCGCACTCAGGGACTGGCGCAGCGACATGCGCGGACCTCGCGAACCACGGCGCCGACCGCCAGAGACGGCGGCATCTCAGCCGGACGTAGACCTTCCACAGGATACCACGCTATATCAATAAGCGGTTGCGCGTAAGGGTCCGCCCGGGCGCGCGCCGCCTCGCGCCGCACGGGGCATCGCGCAGCCCGCAGGACGCCGGACCGGGGCACGGTACGGCCCGCTTCGGCAACGACCCGCTCGGCCTGCGCCAGCCGATCCCGCATTCCGGCCCTGTCGTCCACGGTCTGGCTCGGGATTCGGCATGGCTCACGGATGGCCCGCCCCGCCGGGGCCGAAACCCACGGCACCGGCGGGCGTGGTCGGGTCACACCCAGAACTCGTTTTCGCCGCTGGAAAGCAGATCGTCGACATGGAATCCCTGGAAGTGGCGCACGCCCAGGGTCTGGCCCGCCTCGATGCCTTCCTCGCGCTCCACGCGGGTCAGCACCACGGGATGTTTGGCCGACAACTGATAGAGCGTCTCGCCCATCGCCTCCAGGAAGGGATCATTCGGGTCGTAGACGAACTTGTAGCCGTCCATGACGAAATCGGCCCGGCGGATCTCGGGCACGCGCGCGACGTCGATCTGGTCCAGCATGGTGTAGACGCGATACCGGCGCAGGCACGTCTCCGCACG
The DNA here is from genome assembly GCA_913055855.1 of uncultured Limimonas sp. Taxonomy (GTDB): domain Bacteria; phylum Pseudomonadota; class Alphaproteobacteria; order Kiloniellales; family Rhodovibrionaceae; genus CAJXKW01. Next base: position 11,022 of record CAJXKW010000027.1, read on the forward strand.
CTGGAACGCGGCGAGGTTTTCCAGCACGTCGTCCAGGCGCAACTCGACCCAGAGTTCGGTTTCGTCCTGGGTGGCCATGTAGCGGGCGAAGTCCTCGAACTCGTCGGAGACCATGGTCTCGACGTTGAGGTTGATGGAGATGTGCCCCTCCACCAGCCGGTGCTCCGCCAGCGCGGCGATCATGACGCGGTCCAGCTCGCGCGTGAGCGCCTTGAACTGCTCGGGCGCGGGATCGAAGGTCACATGCGGCAGAAGCTGGCGCTTGAGCTGGTCCATGCTGACGAACAGCTCCCAGCCCGCGGTGCGCGGCGACATGCCCGGCTTGATCCGGGCGATCGCCTGGCTGCGCCCGAACTCCTGCATGAACAGGGACGCGCCGGCCTCGCGGGCGCGGGCCGCGATTCCGTCGACGTGCGCCTGACCGAAGCTGCCCTTGGGCCCCACCGTGCCGCGGAGCTGCTCGCCCGTCATGGCCGCCTCCCGGGCGAGCCGGCCCAGCTCCTGCACGTCGCGCCAGGTATGCAGCACGCGCGTGAACTCGGAGGGGTTCAGGCCCAGCTCGGAGGCGCGCGGGCCGATGGTGCGCGTGACCAGCATGCGCACGTCGTAGGTCGCCTGCATCATGGTCCGCTGGTCCTGCGGCGCCACCAGCGCGAGCAGGCGGTTGTTCACGTTGAAGAAGCGCGCCTCCATCTCCTTCGCCTTGTCGGCGAGGCGGCGGCACAGATCCGTACGGGCCACGCGCATGTCGAGCGTGACCTCGAGGTCCGTGAGCACGACGATGATCAGGGTCAGTCCCGGCCGCGAGCCCTTCTTCGTCGCCGCGACATAGTTCAGGAAGGTCCGCAGATCGGTCAGCTCGTAGCGTTGCGTGATCTCGGCCAAAGACGCGCCCCCCGGTGTGCGTCCGCGCAAAAGCGCGCGCCGTCCCTGCGACCCGAATAGCGGGCGCATGATGGGTACGTCTACCGCTGATGATGTAAAGTTTCGCCTAATGCCCGCGGCCGCGCGGCGAGCTTACTCGGGCATGTTCCGCCGTTCGGCGGCCCGGCTCTCCACCGCCTGCCAGACCTCGGCGGCGATCTGCGTGCCGCTCAGCCGGTCGATCTCCCGGATGCCGGTGGGCGAGGTCACGTTGATCTCGGTGAGATAGTCGCCGATCATATCGATCCCCACGAAGATCAGCCCGCGCGCCCGGAGGGCGGGCCCGATCGCGGCACAGACCTCGCGGTCGCGGTCGGTGAGTTCGGAACGCTCGGCGTAGCCGCCCGTGTGGAAATTGGCGCGCGCATCGCCGGCGGGCGGGATGCGATTGACCGCCCCCACGGGCTCGCCGTCGACCAGGATGATGCGCTTGTCGCCCTGGCGAATTTCCGGGAGATACGCCTGCACCATGATGGGCTCGCGGTACAGCCGGGTGAACATCTCCAGCAGCGCGTTAAGGTTCTCGTCGTCCGGGGTGATGCGGAAGATGTCCGCCCCGCCGTTGCCGAACAGGGGCTTCAGGATGACGTCCCGGTGCTCGCGGCGGAACGCGGCGATCTCCGCGCGGTCGGAGGTGATCAGCGTGGGCGGCATGAGATCCGGGAAGTGGGTGACAAAGAGCTTTTCCGGCGCGTTGCGCACCTCCACCGGATCATTGACCACCAGCGTTCCCGGCCGAACCTTCTCCAGCAGATGGGTGGCCGTGATATAGGCCATGTCGAAGGGCGGATCCTGGCGCATCATGACCACGTCCAGCGTGGCCAGATCGAGCGTTATCCAGTCGCCGTAGGCGAACGGCCGGCCCGGGGCCGGCTCCAGTGTCAGCGGCCGCGCCCGCGCGCGCACGCGCCGGTCGCGAAGGGTAAGTGCACTCGGCAGGTAATGGTAAACGGCGTGGCCGCGCCGCTGCGCCTCCAGGGCCAGGGCATAGCTGCTGTCCCCCGCGAGGTCGAGGCTCTCCAGCGCGTCCATCTGGAATGCCACGGCAAGGCTCATCTGTCTCTCGCTCCCGTCTCGTGCCGGCGCCCCGGCCGCCGCGCAAAGTCAGGTCATCCGCCCGCGAATCTGGTCGAGCAGCTCCGCGGCGGCCTGCCGGGTGGCGGCATCGTGCCCCAGCGCCAGTGCGTGCTCCAGCGCCTCGGCGGCATCGGCGAGATTGCCCACCTGGGCGTGCAGCACGCCCGTCTCGCGCCAGAGGTTCGGATCGCACGGCGCGAGCATGCGCATCGCCGCCAGCGCGTCCAGGGCTTCGGCCAGGCGCCCCTGTGCCACGAGACGCAGCTTGCGGCTGTTCTCCAGGCGCAGCAACAGGTCGCGGTCCGCCACATGGGCGTAGTGCGCCGCCTGCAGCTCAGCCTCCGGCCCCGCCACCCGCTTGAGGAGGTTGCGCAGTGCCGGCGCACCGAGGCTGCGCAGGTTCTCCACCGGATCGAGGATGCGCCGCTCCCCCGCGTGCTCGATCTGGACGAGCACATGGCCCGGAAACGCGATGCCGGCAATGGACCATCCCAGCGCGCGCCCGACGCCCACGTAGAGGATGGCGAGCGCCACGGGAAGCCCGCGCCGGCGGTCGATCACCCGGAACAGATTGGCGTCATCGAGCGTGTCGGTGTCGCGCGCCTCGCGGTGATAACCGTTGGCGGCGACCAACGCGGCGTGAAGCGCATCCCGCCGCGCGAGCACGTGGTCGCGCCGGGCAAGGACGGCGGCCGTCCTATCCGCCAGATCCGCGACGTGCTGGCGGTACGGCGCAGGATCGACGGCGGGCAGGCTGTACTGGGCCAGCGCGAGCGCGCCGTCGATCAGCCCCGGTTCCGTGCCCTCGGATGCGGCCCCCACGCCGATCCTGGCCAGCACGGCCGCCGCCCGGTCGCGGGTCATCACGCCGCGTCCGCCTGCGTCGTGCCGGCCCCGCCGTCGCCGTTCCCGGACTCCATCACCTGAACGTAACTGACAACTTCTTTCACGTTCGAGATATTGCGGGCGTGATCGATGACCCGGTCGAGTTCGGCCTGGCTGCGCGCGGTGCCAAGGAGAAAGATCCGGCCGCGGACGGTTTCGATCGAATAGTTTATCGATTTGATCTTGGTGTCGAAGAGGATCGCGCTTTTGAGTTGGGCGGCGATCCAGGAATCCTTGGCATAGGCTTTAACGTCGGCACGGTTCTCGTCCACCTGGATTTCGTTGATAACCTCCTTGATATCGTCCGCCTTCCAGGCGAGCTTTACCGCCGTCCGGCGCATCTCGGCCTCGGGCACCACGCCGGAGAGAAGGGCGCGGCGGTTCCAGACCTGCAGGTTCACGTAGCGGTACATGCGCTCGCTTTCCTGGAACCACAGGTGGTTGATCTGGGCGCGGATCCCCGTGTCCTCGATGGCCCCCGAGACCCCGCGCTCCTGGACGGCCACGGTGGCCCCGGTGGCGCCCGCCCCGACGGCGGCGGGGGCGCAGCCCGAAAGGGCCGCGGCAACACAGCTCCACGCCGCGACGACGGCAACAGCCCAACGACGCATGGCGATTTCCCTCCTCGTCCGTTTCCGGCCGCGTTCCCTGCGGCGGGAATGCGGCGGCGGGCGTTATGCCGGCTCACCCGTACCGCGCCAAGCGGCGATGATGTGGCGCGGCCGGCGCCGGGGTGCGACCAGCACGGCGTCGAAGCGCACCGCCGCGTCCGCCAGCTCGGGCCGGCGCTGGCGGAACGCCTCGGCCGCCCGCGCGATGCGCGCCCGCTGGCGCGGGCGGAGATCGGCCGCGGCCTCGGCCAGCGTGGGCCGCGCCTTGACCTCCACGAGCACGAGCGTGCCGCTGCGCCACGCCACGATGTCCACTTCGCCCAACGGCGAGCGCCAGTCCCGCGCGAGAATGCGGTACCCCTTGAGGCGCAGCCAAAGGGCGGCCCGCCCCTCGCCCGATCGGCCACGCGCCCGGGCCCGGCGGCGCTCGGCCCGGCTCATTCGCGATCCGCCTTTCGTCCCAAGGCGCGCCGGTAGACGCGCTTGCGCGCGGCCCCGGTCGCGGCGGTCACGGCGTCTACGGCATCGCGCAGCGTGTCGGTGGCCATGGCCTCCCCCAGCCGGGCGTCGATCTCGGCATCCGTGACGGGTGGCGCGGCGGCGGGCGGGGCGATCAGCACCACCACCTCGCCCTTGGGCGGCTCGGTGTAGGCCGCCGCCAGCTCGGCCAGCGTCCCGCGCCGCCATTCCTCGAAGCGCTTGGTCAGCTCGCGCGCCACGACGGCCTCGCGCGCCCCCAGGACCGCAGCCATGTCGGCCAGGCTGGCGGCAAGGCGTCGGGGCGATTCATAGATCACCAGCGTGGCCGATAACGGCGCCAGCTCCGCCAGCGCATCCCGGCGCGCCTTGCGCTTCGCCGGGAGAAAGCCCTGGAAGAAGAAGCGGTCGCTGGGCAGGCCGGCGGCCATCATCCCCGCGAGCAGCGCCGAGGGTCCGGGGATCGGGGTCACCGGGTGGCCCGCCTCGCGCGCCGCGCGCACCAGCTTGTACCCGGGATCGGAGACGAGGGGCGTTCCCGCATCCGCCACCAGCGCCACGGCCGCACCTTCGGCCAGGCGCGCGAGCACCTCCGGCCGGCGCGATTCGGCGTTGTGCTCGTGGTACGACAGGGTCGGCGTGTCCAGGCCGTACGCGCCCAGCAGCTTGCCGGTCACCCGGGTGTCCTCGCACAGGACGAGGTCCGCCCCGGCCAGCGTGTCGCGCGCCCGGAGCGTGATGTCGCGCAGGTTCCCGATGGGCGTGGCGACGACGTAAAGACCCGGGGCGAGCGCGCCCGCCGCCGTTTCCGGCCCGGCTTGCGGCGCCGCGTCACCCCGCGTAGCCTCCGTCCCTGCCGAGACGGATACGGAAGAAGGCGGCACTGATCGTGATTCGGCGCACATCGGCGAAGCTCCCGCGGCTCGGCCACGGCGGAGCGCCCGCGGCCGTGTTGCTTGTGGCCATGGTGCTCACCGCCTGCGGTGCGGTCCAGCCGGGAAGCGAACCGGACACGGGCAGCGACCCGGCACCGGCCCCGGCCGAGGACACCGGGTCGGACGCCGCGGACGGCGGCGCCACGCCGACGCCGCCGGCGAACGGCGGGGCCGGCGACCGCCCGCAAACGGCGCGCAAGGGCGACGACGCGCCGGAGATGCCCGAGTTCGACATCGACCCGATGGGCGCGCCGGTGAAGCGCGATTCGCCGGGCGCGCCGGTCGAACGCCGGCACATCGAGCTGGAAAAGCCCGAAGGCGGCGAACGCCAGCAGACCGTGGGCCTGCTGTTGCCGCTCAGCGGCGACAAGGCACCCGTGGGCGAGAGCATGCTGCGTGCCGCCGAACTCGCCATGTTCGACATCGCCAAGCCGGACTTCAATCTCGTGGTACGCGACACCAAGGGCACGCCGGGCGGCGCCGAGGCGGCCGCGCGCAGTGCCATCGACGCCGGGGCGAACCTGCTTCTCGGCCCCGTGTTCTCAAGCTCGGTCAAGCGCGTCGATCCCGTCGCCGAGGGCGGGCAGGTCCCCGTGTTGGCCTTCTCCAACAATCCCGGCGTGGCGAAGCCCGGGACCTATGTCCTGGGACTCATGCCCGCGCAGCAGGTGCGCCGCGTGGTCAGCTACGCGGTCAGCCAGGGGCGCGTGACCTTCGCCGTGCTCGCGCCGGAAAACACCTACGGCGAACTCGTCGTCGCCGCCATGCGCCGGGCGGTGCAGCGCTACGGCGGCGAATTGCGCCACGTGGCCTATTATCCGCCGGGCAGCCAGGACGTCTCGGACCGGGTCGAGAAACTCGCCGGACGCGGCCTCGGCGAGGCCGAGAACGCGGCCGTCATGCTCCCCGCCGGCGGCAAGCAGCTCCAGACCCTGGCGCCCACGCTGCCGTTCTTCGACATCGACCCGGACAAGGTGCAGTTCCTCGGCACCGCGCTGTGGAACGATCCCAGCCTGGGAACCGAGCCCAGTCTCGTGGGCGGCTGGTTCGCCGCGCCGCCGCCGCAGGGCCGCACCGAGTTCCGCAAGCGCTACCGCGAGACCTTTGCATCCGAGCCGCACAACCTGGCCTCGCTGGCCTACGACGCCACCGCCCTGGCCGCCCTGCTGGCGCGCCGCAACACCGAGGCCGACGCCCCGCCGCCGGCCGCGTTCACCCGGGAGAAGCTCACCCAGCGCAACGGATTCGCGGGTGTGGATGGGGTGTTCCGCCTGAACGACGACGGCACCGTGCAGCGGCTCTACGCCATCCTGGAGATGCAGCGGAACAACCTCGAGGTCATCGACCAGGCCCCCGGCCAGTTCGAGCCACGGATTAACTGAGGCCCGCGCCCGCGGCCGTTTCGTCGTCCTCGCCCGCGCCCGCGAGCAGGTACCCCAGAACGGCGTTCAGGCGCAGCCGGCCCTCGGCGGTCGTGGCGAGCCGTTGGGCGTCCAGCTCGAGATACCCGGCGTCGATCAGGTCGCTGAGGGCCGCCGCGGGCAGCGCGTCCCTGGCGTCGCAACCCAGCTCGCGCCGGAACGCGTCGCGCGCGATGCCCTCGCGCAAGCGCAGGCCCATCATCACCATTTCGTCGCGGCGGGCGGTCCAGGCCAGCGGGGTCATCGCCTGCGTGGCGTGGCCGTGCCGCTGCGCCCGCGCCAGCCAGATCTCGGGCGCGCGGTGCTGGCGCGTGGCGTACTTGGTCCCGGCCAGGGTGAGCCGGCCGTGTGCGCCCGGCCCGATCCCGATGTAGTCGCCGTAGCGCCAGTAGGTCAGGTTGTGCCGGCAGGCCGCGCCGGGGACGGCGTGGTTGGAGATCTCGTATGCGGGCAGGCCGGCGTGGGCGAGCGCGTCCTGCGTCGCCTCGAAGATCGCCGCGGCCGTGTCCGGGTCGGGCAGCGCCAGCTCGCCCCGCCGGTAGGCGGCGGCGAAGGGCGTCTCGGGCTCGATGGTGAGCTGATAGATGGCGATGTGCGCCGGCCCTTCGGCGAGGGCGCGCGCCAGCTCGTCGCGCGCGGTGTCGGGCGTCTGGCCGGGGCGCGCGGTCATGATGTCGAAGCTGAAATGGGGCACGTGCCGCCGGGCGGCAGCGACCGCGTCCAGCGCCTCGGCCACCGAGTGCTGGCGGCCCAGGAAACCCAGGGACGCGTCGTCCAGCGCCTGCACGCCCACGGACAGCCGGTTCACCCCGGCTGCGCGGTAGCCGGCGAAGTTCGCCGCGGCCGCGGAACTGGGATTGGCCTCCAGGGTGATCTCGACGTCATCGGCCAGCGCGAACTGCCCCGCGGCCGCGTCGATAACCGCCCCGACCGTGGCTGGATCCATCAGCGAGGGCGTGCCACCGCCGAAAAAGATCGAGGTCAGCCGCCGCCCCGCGGGCACCTGCCCCGCCATGTGCGCCAGCTCGCGCACCAGCGCCTCGCGCCACGCAGCCTGGTCGATCCCGGAGCGGACATGGCTGTTGAAGTCGCAGTACGGGCACTTCGCCTTGCAGAAGGGCCAGTGGACGTAGAGGCCGAAGCCGGGCTCGGGCGCATCGGGCATGCGTAGGGCGATCCAGGTTTGTATGTGCCCGGCAAGATCGTCGCGGCCACGCACGGGTGCAAGGGATCGGGGTCCACAGCGACGGAAACCACGGCGCCTGCAAGCGGGGGCCACGGCCCAAAGGCGAGCCGCCGCACCCGTGTGCCGCGTGGCCGCTGTTCTGAGGCATGGCGAACCTTGCCGCTGAGAGCACCGTTGGCAGCGTTCGGCCAAATAGAGTTCCCGTTCGTGAATTTAGGATACAGTACGAAAAAGGCTGGGTTTACGTTGGGAGGCCGTACACCGTGGCCTCGAGCACCCGGTTAACCAGCGAGGGCGACAGGCATTGGTCCACCAGGAATTTCATCAGGCGAGTCCAACCGCCCTCGCTTTACCTTGACCGCGCTTGCGGCGCCGGGTTCGCACGACATTGGCCCCCTCGGGAACCGCCTGTGTCTTCGGACGTCCGCGGCGTGGATGCGTGTCTGCGTAGAGCTTCGCGAGTTCAACCGTCTCTTTGTCGAGATTCGAATACGCCTCGAGTGCGCCCTCTGCACCCTCATCGACGTACGTCCCGGCGACCGAGTCCACCGGCACCCGCGTTCCCCGGATGACGGCGTCCCGTTGAGAATCTCCGAGTTGCTGTGCACAAGGTCGCGCGCCTTCTCTAGGCGGTCGAGACGCTCGCGGACTCGATCAATGTACGGCCTGACAACCTTCAGGTTGTTATCCGGGATCTCGACTGAGAAATTCGTGAGGAAGCTGGTCGAGGGTTTCATCGGGATATTCTCGTCGAGGAACTCAGTATGCACCCGGTGCGCGATGTTGTCGATCACGCGCCGGCGCTCTTTACCCGTCAGCCTGTCCTTATGGTCGACGTAGAAAGCTATCAGGACAGACGCGGCCGGCGTGAACGCCCGTCGGCCGCTGCTGACACGAATCAGATCCTCAGGCACGAGGTCCTCGAGGCCGGCAACCCCATCCATACCCCGCATTGACCTCGGCGCCGGCCCGGATCAGGCTCCGCGCGGCCTGCCGGCCCCGGCGCGCGGGCCGTCCCGGCCAGCCCAATCGCCGACGCCAGCGCACGCATGCCCCTCGACCTCGGCCTCGCCGTTCCGCTGTTCCTGCTTTGCGCCGCCGTGATCGGCGTGGGCGGCGTGGCTATGACCAGCGTCGCCGACTGCCTGGCCGACCGCACGGGGCTGGGCGAGGCGCTGGTGGGCGGCGTCCTCCTGGGTGTGTCCACCTCGCTGTCGGGCACGGTCACGTCGATCTCCGCCGCCTACGAGGGCCACGCCGCGCTCGCGGTGGCCAACGGCGTGGGCGGCATCGCGGTGCAAACGGTGTTCCTGGCCGTGGGCGACCTGCTCTACCGGCGCGCCAACCTGGAGCACGCGGCCGCCTCGGTCACCGCATTGGTCCAGCTCGGCCTGCTGCTGCTCCTGCTCGGCCTCGCCATGGCCGCGGCGACCGCCCCCGAGGTGGCGGTGCTGGGCCTCCATCCGATCAACGTCGTCCTGGTCGGCGGCTACATCCTGGGCGTGCGCCTCACCCGGCTGGTCCAGGACCAGCCCATGTGGTACCCGCGCCGCACCGCCGAGCTGCGCGTGGACCGGCCCGAGGCCGACCCGTTTCCCGCCACGCGCACGCCGGCCCTGGTGCTGCGCTATCTGGCGCTCGCCGTGGTGCTCGGCTTCGCCGGCTGGGGCATCGCCAAGACGGGCTACGCCATCGTCCAGGAAACGGGGCTGTCGCAGAGCTTCGTCGGCGCGGCGTTCACCGCCACCACCACCTCGCTGCCCGAGCTGGTCATCACCCTGGCGGCGGTGCGCCGCGGCGCGCTGCAGCTCGCGGTGAGCGGCATCGTGGGCGGCAACACCTTCGACGTGCTCTTCCTGGTGCTCTCCGACGCGGGCTACCGCGCGGGCTCGATCTACCACGCCGTGGGCCCGATGGAGCTGTTCCTGATCGCCTGGGCGGTGGTGATGAACGCCGTGCTCCTGCTCGGACTTCTGCACCGCGAACAGCGGGGTGTCGGACGCATCGGCTGGGAAAGCGTCACGCTAATCGGCGTCTACCTCGCCGGCCTGCTGGTGCAGGTCTGGGGCGCGGCCGGGGGATGATCGGTCGCACGGCGCGCCGTCAGCGCTCCGTCCCGGCGGCCTCGGCGGCCAGGGTGCGGACGAACTCGCCCAGGCCGGTCTGGCGCTCGCGGCGCAGGCGTTCGGCCTGGAGAATGGCGGAGACGCGGCGCACGCTTTCGGCCACCGATTCGTTGACCACGATATAGTCGTACTCGGCCCAGTGGCTCATCTCCTCGCTGGCCTTGGCCATGCGCTGCTGGACCACGGACTCGGGATCGCGCCCCCGGGCGCGCAGGCGCTCGGCCAGCGCGTGCGTCGAGGGCGGCAGGATGAACACCGAGACCAGGTCCTCGCGCGCGCTCTCGCGGAGCTGCTGCGTGCCCTGCCAGTCGATGTCGAAGAGCACATCGGCGCCGTCCCCAAGCATGCGCTCCACCGGCGCGCGCGGCGTGCCGTACAAGTTGCCGAAGACCCTGGCGTGCTCCAGGAACGCGCCCTCGCCAATCTGGCGCTCGAAGCTCTCGGGGTCCATGAAGTGGTAGTCCACACCCTCGCGCTCACCCGCACGCATGGGCCGCGTCGTCGCGGAGACGGACATGGAGAGGTTGCCGTCCGCCTCCAGCAGGTGGCGGGAAATCGTCGTCTTGCCCGCGCCGGAGGGCGAGGAAAGCACCAGCATCAGCCCCCGGCGTTGAATCAATCCGTCCTGCACGGGTGGATCACCTTCCCGGCCGCCGCGGGCCGGTCACTCGATGTTCTGGATCTGCTCGCGAAGCTGCTCGACCGTGTTTTTCAGCGCCAGCCCGGTCCGGGTCAAGGCCACGTCCTGCGCCTTGGAGCAGAGCGTGTTCGCCTCGCGGTTCAGCTCCTGGCACAGGAAGTCCAGGCGCCGGCCGATGACGCCGCCTTCGTCGAGCAGCTCACGCGCGGACGCGAGGTGCGCGTCCAGGCGGTCCAGTTCCTCGCGCACGTCCGCCTTGCTCGCCAGGATCGCTGCTTCCTGCGCCAGCCGCTCCTCGGGCAAACCCGCCTGCGCATCCAGCAGGTCCGCTACCTGCCGGCGCAAGCGTTCGCGCAGCGCCGCCGGCTGCGCCTCGGCCGTTTGCCGGGCCTCGCCCGTCAGGCGCGCCAACTCGTCCAGGTGGCCGTGCACGCTCGCCGCCATGCGCGCGCCCTCATCCCGGCGCACCGCGGCGAGGTCGGCGAGCAGGCCGTCCAGATCGGCGGCCATGCGTGCCTCGCGCGCCGCGCGCACGTCCTCGGCCTCGGGCGTCTCGGCCGTCTCCAACACCCCGCGGATGCCCAGCAGCCCGTCCACGCGCGGCGGCGCCGCGTCGGTGCGCTGCTGCACCTCCGTGGCCAGGGCCAGCACCTGATCGAGGACGGCACGGTTGACCTGAAGCTCCACGGGCCGCGCACCACGGTCCACGGAAAGGCTGACGTTGACGCTGCCGCGCGCGCAGTAGTGCGGCACGGTTGCGCGCACCTTGGGCTCCAGCGCGTCCAGGCCGGCCGGCACGCGCACGCGCACGTCCAGGCCCTTCGCGTTAACGCTCTTCGCCTCCCAGGTCCAGGTCACGGCCCCGTCCCCGCCCTCGCGGCGGGCGAAGCCGGTCATGCTGGCCACGGTCACGCGCCGATCCTCGCTTTGCCAACTGCGACAAGGTGGGCGACTGTAGCCATCCGCCCTCCGCCGGACAAGCCGGGTTCGTGCTGGACCCGAACGCCAGCGCATCCCACGGTGGCGATACCCCAGCCGTCCGGCAAACGCGGCAGGAAGCGCGCATGCCCAACGCCGTCCGCGACCCGCGGCACGTTCTGCTCACCGGCGCGTCCAGCGGCATCGGCACGGCACTCGCCGAAGCCTATGCCCGGCCCGGCGTGCGCCTGACCCTGGGCGGGCGCAACCGCGAGCGCCTGGAAATCGTGGCCGCGCGCTGCCGCGAGCGGGGCGCCGAGGTCGAGACCGGCGCCATCGACGTCGACGCTCACGAGGCGATGCGGGCCTGGGTCGAGGCCGCCGACCGGATTCAGCCGCTGGACCTGGTCATCGCCAATGCGGGTATCTCCGCCGGCACCGGATCGGGCGCGGAAAGCGATGCGCAGACGCGCGACATCTTCGCCACCAACCTGGCGGGCGCGCTCAACACCCTCCAGCCCGCCGCGGCGGCGATGCAGGCGCGCGGGCGCGGCCAGCTCGCGGTGATTTCCTCGCTGGCAGCGTTCCGGGGCTTTCCGGGCGCCCCCGCGTATTGCGGCAGCAAGGCGGCGGTGCGCGTCTGGGCCGAGGCCATGCGCCCGCATCTGGCCGCGCAGGGCATCGGCATCAACGTGGTCTGCCCGGGCTTCGTGCGCTCGCGCATGACGGCGGTGAACGATTTCCCCATGCCCTTTCTGATGGATGCCGAGAAGGCTGCACGGATCATCCAGCGCGGCCTGGCGCGCGACACAGCGCGGATTTCCTTCCCCTGGCCCCTGGCGGCGGCGGTCTGGCTGCTCGCGGCGCTGCCGCCGGCGTGGACGGACTGGGCGATGAAAAAGCTGCCGGAGAAGGCGTGATGTCGACAGCGGCAAGCCGCTCGAACGCGGCAAAGGAAGACCCGAGTCCGAACCGTCCGACAACCTTTGGGGCGCTCGAACGCCTATTTTTCTACTTTCGAGCTTAACGGAAACGATACCGCTACGCGCCCCCTACCTGATCATCCGGACTTTGGATACCATCGTACCATCATATTATTTTGTTATAAATACGTTTTTAACCAGTTTGGTATCTTGTGTTCACCCTGGGTGCGTTATCCGGGTCAACATGCGAGAAGGTGCCATCGTGCGTTTCGTGACTCGTCCACGCTTCCTCTTCGGAAGAGTCGGGCTCGGCTGGCTCCTTCTCGGCGCGCTGCTCGCCGCCTGCTCTGACGAGCGAGCTGGCGAGGCGAGTCAGCAGCAAGCCAGCCCGGAGCCGATCCGCCTCGCCTATGTCCCATGGGACTCGGAAATCGCAAGCACCCATCTCGTTAAGGCCGTGATTGTCCAGCGGCTCGGGCAGCCCGTGGAGCTGCTGTCCGTGCCCTTAAGCGCCCTTTGGGCTTCGGTCGCCGCCGGAGACGTCGATGCGAGCGTGGCGGCCTGGTTACCAACCCTGCAGCGTAAGCAACGGCAGAAGCACGGGGATGAGCTGCAGATCCTGGGTCCGCACCTGACGGGGACCCGCATCGGGCTGGCAGTTCCCGAATACGTTCCGATCGACGGGATCGGTGAGCTTTCGAAGCACCGTGCGAAGTTCGACGGAAAAATCATCGGGATCGATCCCGAGGCCGGAATCATGCAGCAGACCGAAGCGGTCATGAAGACCTATGGGCTGACGGATTTCCAACTGGTTTCGGGAAGTGACTCCACCATGACTCAAGTCCTCGAACGCGCCATCGAGGAGCGTCGCTGGGTGGTTGTAACCGCGTGGACACCGCACTGGAAATTTGCCAAGTGGGATCTCAAGTATCTTTCGGACCCGCGCGGTGAGTTCGGCAAGACGGAGCGGATCCACACACTGGCTCGCCAGGGGTTGGCCGAACAACACCCCCGGGTGCACGCTTTCCTCGAGCGGTTTTCCTGGGACGTTGCGGATATGGAGGAACTCATGCTGCTCATTGAGCAGCCGGATGTTTCGCCCGAGGAGGCAGCGCGGATCTGGATGGAGCGACATCGGGATCAGGTCGATCAGTGGCTCGGAGAGTGAGCCGCGCCGATGGCGTTTGGTACAGCCCTTGTTCCGGAGACCAAGAACCGTTGGCTCCTGGTCTCGTTTGTCGTTACGCTCCTCCTGCTTCTCGTCCTCCTCTGGAATCTGGTTCAAACACAGCAGACGCTCGCGCATCTTGAAGAAACACATTTGCGCTTGGAACATGCGGCCAGCGAGCTGCCGCTTCATATCCAGGGAATGCAGGCCTCGGTGCGAATTGCCACCGAGAGTGGCGATCTGAACTGGCGACGGCAGCACCAAGAGCACCGGCAGGGCGTCGCGCGCACGCTGAAACGCATCCGGCAGATCGAATCAAGGTCGGCCGTGACGGAGACGGTGGCGCGTCTGCGCAAGCATTTGGAAAAGGCGGACACCTTCTATCAGCGGGTTTTCGAGAGGCTCGTGCGGGGCGAGAAAGAAGCTGCCAAATCCGTCCTGGGAAGCTGGCCGTACATTCGCAATCGAAATGCGTTGCGTGAGCAGAGTGAACAGGTCAGCCGCCTGCTTCGGGAGGATGTTCGCCAGAGGCTGGCGGAACAGCAGCAATTGGTTACCGGGACGGTGGTCGCGGTGCTGCTGCTTTCGTTGGTGATGCTCCTGTCCTGGATCCTGTCCCTGCGAAACTGGAACCTGAACGTGCGCCAGCGCCAGGAGAAGGAAGCGGAGATTCTATATCTCAGCTATCATGACGAGCTTACAGGGTTGCCGAATCGTCGTCGCTTTTTCGAAGTCGGCGAAATGGAGATAGCTCGAACAAACCGTTATGGACACCCGATTTCTATTCTTATTGTCGATATCGATCATTTCAAGTGGGTCAATGATACGTTCGGCCACCTCGTTGGCGATCAGGTTCTCAAAAGCATTTCCGAGGCGCTGAGGCCGGAACTGCGGGATGGCGACTTGCTGGCCAGGCTCGGTGGCGAAGAGTTTGGCGTGGTGTTGCCGGAAACCGCGTTGCGCCCCGGCTTTCAGGTGGCGGAGCGGTTGCGCCAGCGGGCCGCAGATATGGATGCGACGTGTGACGGCCAAATGATCGCGATCACGGTCAGCATTGGGCTCACGAGTACGGACCTTGGGGAGTCCGGTTTGGATACACTGCTAAGCGTTGCCGATGACGCGCTCTACAGGGCCAAGGAGTCCGGTCGGAACCGTGTCGTGAGCAAGACTTTAGGTTCGCCAGTTGGAGCGACGACATGGCCTTACCGCGAATCGGATAGCATATGAAACACTGGAAAGATTATGAACCGATCTGCTGATGAAGAACGCATCGTGAAATCGGCGACAGATGAGGGCCGAAACACCACCAAGAGGCTTAATCCTTTAAACCTGCTGAAAATTTCCCGCTTGCATCGGGTCGGCTCGGGTGCGGATCTCGCCAAAACGGAATCATGACCGGCACGGGATCGAATGCGGCAAGTGAAACGCAGGCCGCCGGACAAGGCGTGATGGGCTGACCTGGCTCGCCCTGCCTGCTCGCCGCCTCGCTGACGCCGCCCTTCGGCCAGGTTGACGTGATGTTCGGCCAGCGTTTCCGCGAGGGCGTGGCCGCCGCTGCCGCCGGCGTGGACGGACTGGCGATGAAAAAGCTGTCGGTGAAGAGGTGAACGCCAGCCTTGTGTCTTTGCACATCGCGTCCCACCTGCCCGGACGTAAGGGGCGAACCCATGTTTCAGGGAGGGACGGCAACATGGCCGAGAATCGCAACGATTATAAAGAGCAGTTGAAGGCCAAGATCGACGAGTGGGACGGGGAGATCGACAAGCTCCGCGAAAAGGCCGATCAGGCGACGGCGCAGGCGCGTCAGCAGTACGAGGAACAGATCGACTATCTGCGCCAACAGCAACACAGGATGCAGGACCAGTTGGACGAGCTGCGCCGTAGCAGCGAAAGCGCCTGGGAGGACGTCAAGAAGGGAATCGACAGCGCCTGGGACAACATGGACAAGGCGATCAAGGACGCCTGGAACCGCTTCCGGTAAACCGTCAGCTTCGAAATCGGAAAGCCATTCCGACCGGGTTTCGCGCCGGTGCTGTAGACGCCGGGAGCAGGGCCATGCGGCATCGCCCTGGCCTGCTGCCGGCGATTACTCCGTGTCCCGCTGGCGCCGCCATTCGGCGACGTTGGCGTTGTGCTCCGCCAGCGTCTCGGCGAAGGCGTGGCCGCCGTTGCCGTCCGCGACGAAGTAGAGGTAATCCGTTTCGGCCGGATGGAGCACGGCGCGCAGGGCCTTGCGCCCCGGATTGGCGATGGGCCCCGGCGGCAACCCGGCGTGCGTATAGGTGTTGTACGGGTCGTCCAGATCCAGGTTGGCCTGCGTCAGCCGGCCGCTCCCGTCCGCGCCCCGGCGCTCGAGGGCGTAACGCACCGTGGGGTCCGACTGAAGGCGCATGCCGCGTTCCAGCCGGTTGATGAAGACCCCGGCGACGAGCGGGCGCTCGTTCGGCTTGGCCGTCTCCTTCTCCACGATGGAGGCCAGCGTCACCGCCTCGCGCTTGTTCGCCAGGGGCAGACCCGGATCGCGTTCGGGCCAGCGCTCAGCTAGGAACGCCGTCATGGCCGTTTGCATCCGCGCGATCAGCCCGGCGCGCGAATCGCCCCAGCGGTAGTGATAGGTTTCGGGGAGCAGG
This sequence comes from uncultured Limimonas sp., assembly GCA_913055855.1. Classification (GTDB taxonomy): domain Bacteria; phylum Pseudomonadota; class Alphaproteobacteria; order Kiloniellales; family Rhodovibrionaceae; genus CAJXKW01. The sequence continues at coordinate 26,943 of CAJXKW010000027.1, forward strand.
CTGCCCTCGCGCGGAACCGCCTCGACAAGGCCGGTCAGGCCTTCCGCCGCGCGCAGCCGCTGCACCGCCTCGCGGCTGGTGATGCCCTCCGGAAGGGTCACCTTACGCGCCACGGTCTTGCCCGAAACGATCACATCCAGCGCGCCCTGCGGGCTCACCCGCGCCGGGAACGCGAACTCGCCCGCCTTGAGCCGGCGCGCCTGCCCGGTGATACGCGCCCCGGCAACGAACAGCCAGGGCCGGCGGATCACACCCTTGTCGGCAAGGCGCTCGGCGATGCCGGTGACGCCGGTGCCCTCGGGGATGCGCACGACCGCGCGCGTTTCCAGCGGCCCCTCGGCGGTGAACTGCGCCCGCCCCCACGCCAGCAGGGCCCCTGCGGCGACCACCGCGAAGGTCAGGGCGAAGGAAAGCGCGACCAGCAGCCGCTTCACGTCGCCCCCGTCCCGGTTCCCGTGATCAGCGATGCGCGCCCAGGATGAGGCTCGCGTTGGTGCCGCCGAAGCCGAACGAATTGGACAGCGCGTAGCGCACCGGTCGCTCCTGCGCCGTATGCGGCACGAGGTTCACGTCCGCGCACTCGGGCGATGGGTCGTCCAGATTCAGCGTGGGCGGCACAACGCCCTCCTGGATCGCCTTGATGGCGAAGATCGCCTCGACCGCACCGGCCGCGCCCAGGAGGTGCCCGATCGCCGACTTTGTCGAGGAGATCGCGGTATCGTTGACCGCGTCCCCGAACAGGCGCTTGACCGCGTTGACCTCGATCTCGTCGCCCTTCTGCGTCGAGGTGCCGTGGGCGTTGACGTAATCGATGTCCGAGGGATCCAGCCCGCCGGAACGCAGCGCGTTGGCCATGGCGCGATAGCCACCGCTGCCGTCTTCCGCCGGGGCGGTGATGTGGTGCGCGTCCCCGGAGAGGCCGTAGCCCACCACCTCGCCGTAGATCTTGGCGCCGCGCTTTTTGGCGTGCTCCAGTTCCTCGAGCACCACGACGCCCGCGCCCTCGCCCATGACGAAGCCGTCCCGGCCCTTGTCCCAGGGCCGCGAGGCGATCTGCGGGGTGTCGTTGTAGCCCGTGGACAGGGCACGCGCGGCCGCGAACCCGGCCACACCCACGCGGCAGATGGCCGCCTCGGCCCCGCCGGCAACCATGACGTCGGCATCACCCAGGCCGATCAACCGCGCCGCGTCGCCGATGGCGTGGGCACCCGTCGAGCAAGCCGTGACCACCGAGTGGTTGGGCCCGCGGAAGCCGTATTTGATGGAGACATGCCCGGAGACGAGGTTGATCAGCGCGGCCGGGATGAAGAATGGCGAGAGCCGGCGCGGGCCGCGCTCGCGCACGGTGACCGCGCCCTCGCAGATGGTCTCCAGCCCGCCGATGCCGGAGCCGATCATGACGCCCGTACGGTCCTGGGACTCCTCCTCCGTGGGCTGCCAGCCGGCGTCGGTAACCGCTTCGTGCGCCGCCGTCAGGCCGTAGACGATGAAGGTGTCCAGCTTGCGCTGATCCTTGCGCGGGACGAAAGCATCCGGGTTGAACAGCCCCTCCGCCGGATCGCCGCGCGGGATCTGCCCGGCGATGCGCGAGGCGAGGTCATCCACCTCGAAGGCGGTGATCGCGCTGATACCGGAGACACCCTCGAGGAGGCGGCTCCACGAGGCGCTCACACCACACCCAAGTGGCGTGAGCAGACCCAGTCCGGTGACGACGACGCGTCTCATCGATGTGTGGCGGCTTTCATCATGGCGGCGCGAACCGCGCCAGGCGCGCTTACGCGGCGTGTTCCTGAATGAAGTTCACCGCGTCCTTCACGGTGACGATCTTTTCGGCCGCGTCGTCCGGAATCTCGCAGCCGAACTCCTCCTCGAAGGCCATCACAAGCTCGACCGTATCGAGGCTGTCGGCGCCCAGATCGTCAATGAAGCTCGCGCTCTCCGTCACCTTGGACTCGTCGACGCCCAGGTGCTCCACCACGATCTTCTTCACGCGCTCGCCGATGTCGTTGTCGCTCATACCTTCCTCGACTTCGTATCGTGTTCTTGAGCTCCCGGCGCCCCGGCCGGTCGCGGCGATTTGGCGCGGCCGCGCCGACCGCGCGCGGCGGACGCCTGATAGCACAGGGCCCGCCCCATGACCAGCATGCCCGGACGCGGCCGGCACGTCCGGGCGAAACGGGTCACATCATGGCCATTCCCCCATTGACGTGCAAGGTGTGCCCGGTCACGTAGCCGGCCTCCCGGCTCGCCAGGAACACCACGCCCGCGGCGACCTCTTCCGCCGTGCCCAGGCGGCCCGCCGGTATCTGCGCCAGGGTGCGCTCGCGCTGCTCCTCGCTGAGCGCATCGGTCATGGCAGTGGCAATGAAACCCGGTGCGACGCAGTTCACCGTGATGTTGCGGTTGGCGACCTCGCCCGCCAGCGATTTGGACATGCCCACGAGCCCGGCCTTCGCGGCGACGTAGTTGGCCTGCCCCGGATTGCCGACCGCGCCCACGACCGAACTCATGTTGATGATGCGCCCCCAGCGGTTCTTCATCATCCCCTTGAGCACCGCGCGCGAAAGCTTGAACGCGGCCGTCAGGTTGACGTCCAGCACCGCGTCCCAGTCGGCGTCCTTCATCCGCATGGCCAGGGTGTCGCGCGTCAGCCCGGCGTTGTTGACCAGGATGTCGGGCGCACCCAGCGCCTGTTCGACGTCCTTGGGAAGCTGCGCCAGCGCGTCGCCGTCGCTGAGGTTGCACGGCGTCACGGCGACCCGCTCGCCCAGCTCGGCAGCAAGCCCGTCCAGGGCCTCGCGCCGCGTGCCCGAAAGCGCCACACTGGCACCCTGCGCGTGCAAGGCGCGTGCGACGGCGCCGCCGATGCCGCCCGAGGCGCCGGTAACCAGCGCGACCGTGCCGCTAAGATCGAACATGCCCGTCCATCCAATCGCTTTGTGGTCCGTCCCGGCGCAGCGCTCACCCGCCGAGAAACGCGTCGATATCCGCCGGCGCGCCGATGGCCGTGGCCTGCAGGCCGCGGTCGATGCGCCGGGCCAGGCCGCTGAGCACCTTGCCCGCGCCCAGCTCAACCAGGCTGTCCACGCCCCGCTCGCGCAACGCCAGCATGCTCTCCCGCCAGCGCACCGGGGCGGTGACCTGGTCGATCAGGTTCCGCCGGATCGTCGCCGGATCGCTCACCGGCTCGGCCGAAACGTTGGCCACCACCGGAAGCGCGGGCGTACGGATCGCCACGCCATCCAGGGCCGCCGCCATGCGCTCGGCCGCGGGCTGCATGAGCCGGCAGTGGAAGGGCGCGGACACGGACAGCTCCACCGCACGCTTGGCGCCCCTTTCCTTCGCCAGCGCGACGGCGCGCTGCACCGCCGCGGCGTGGCCGCTGACCACGATCTGCCCCGGCGCGTTGTCGTTCGCCGGCGCGCAGACCTCGCCCTGCGCGGCCTCTTCGGTGACCGCGCGCACGGTGTCCATGTCCAGACCCATGATCGCCGCCATGGCGCCCTCGCCCACGGGTACGGCCGCCTGCATGGCGTCGCCGCGGGTGCGCAGCAGGCGCGCCGTCTCGCCCAGGTCCAGCGCGCCCGTGGCGGCCAGCGCCGTGTACTCGCCCAGCGAATGGCCCGCCGCGAAGCGGCCCATCTCGGCCAGGGACGCCCCGGCCTTCTCCTCGAGCACGCGCACCGCGGCCATGCTCACCGCCATGAGCGCGGGCTGCGCGTTCGCCGTGAGGGTCAGCTCGGACTCCGGGCCGTCGAAGATGATCCGGGAGAGGTGCTGCCCCAGGGCCTCGTCGACTTCCTCGAAGGTGGCGCGGGCCGTCGGATAGGCGTCGGCCAGCTCGCGGCCCATCCCGACCGCTTGCGATCCCTGTCCCGGAAAGACGAAAGCCCGCGTCATCCAATCCCCCGGCCGATGCGATCAAACTGTCATCCGGCGTCGTTGCGCGGCGGAGGGATAGCCGTTGTGGACCGCCTGTCAAGCATGGCAATGCGGGTGCGCGAATCCCGCGCGCAGAGCTTGTGGACCACGCGGCGCCACGGACACACGCGCCTTGCATCCGGCGCGCGCATGTGCGACGCATCCCGCCTCTCGCGACACCTCCTCGCCGGCTCCCGCGCGGGCCCGCACCACGTGCGGGATTGAGGGAACCGGCTAGAGCCGCCCGGCTGCCCGGTCCGAATCCGCGGAGCTACGGCTCAACGAACAGCCACGGGGAGTGGAGACAACATGGCTTATTACGAGAGCGTGTTCATCGCACGCCAGGACGTGTCGTCCAACAACGTCGAGGAGCTGGCCGGCCAGCTTCAGCAGATCGTCCAGGACAACGGCGGCCAGGTCACCAAGACCGAGCACTGGGGCCTGAAGAACCTCGCCTACCGCAT
>CAJXKW010000028.1 GCA_913055855.1 uncultured Limimonas sp.
CGATGATGCTGACGGCGTCCGGGTGTTCTTCCTTGCCGATCTCAAGGACGCGTTCGGCCTTGTAGATCGACGCCGTCTTCGCCGTGCTGCCGATCACGTCCGGATTCGCGGCGCGGATCTGCTCGCGGATCTGGTCTTCCGACAACTCGTCGGTCGCGCCGTCGATGAACTGGATGTCCGTAAAGCCTGCCGCCTTGAGCGGGCCGGCGAGGTAAGGAACCCAGGCCGGCGGCCACTTCCCGGCGACTTCCGCGGCGCCGGATTGGTAGTTCGGGTGAACTAGAAGAATTCGCATGACCGCCTCCGAACGCGTCGCTGAGCTGTACAGCCGGGCTGACATCCGGCGCGTCAGCAAAGGTTGACACTGGTTGAATCCACCACTTCAGGCGTCTTGACGCAATAAGAAAATTGGGCGCGGCCGGGGGTCGTGCCCGCGCCCGGGGACACAAGCGACGGGGAGCAAGTCGACCCGCAACCGGCCATCATGCCGCGCGCTGCAATCCCAGTTCGCCCCAGATCTCGCCCAGCGCACCCACCAGGTGGTCGATGTCGGCGTCCGTGTGCATGGGCGATGGCGTCAGGCGGAGCCGCTCCGTCCCCTTGGGGACCGTGGGGTAGTTGATCGGCTGGACGTAGACGCCGTACTTGGACAGCAGGGTGTCGCTGATCTCCCGGCACGCCACGGGGTCGTAGACCATGACTGGCACGATGTGGCTGGGGTTGGGCTGGTGCGGCACGCCGATGGCGTCCAGCCGTTTGCGCACCGTGGCTACCCGGTCCTGGTGGCGCGCGCGCAGGTCGTGCGCCTGCCGGACGTGACGGATGCTCGCCAGCGCACCGGCGGCGACCACCGGCGGCAGCGAGGTGGTGAAGATGAAGCCGGAGGCGAAGCTGCGCACGAAGTCGCACAGGGCGGTCGAGCCTGCGATGTAGCCGCCCAGGACGCCGAACGCCTTGCCCAGCGTGCCCTCGATGACGGTCAGGCGGTGGCTGAGCCCGCGCGCGTCCGCGATGCCGCCGCCGTTGGGCCCGTACAGCCCGACCGCGTGAACCTCGTCCAGGTAGGTCATCGCGCCGTGCTTGTCGGCGACGTCGCAGATCTCGGCGATGGGGGCGATATCGCCGTCCATCGAGTAAACCGACTCGAAGGCGATGAGCTTGGGCCGGCCCGGGCCGTACTGCGCCAGCTTGCGGTCGAGATCCTCGGGATCGTTGTGGGCGAAGATGGTCTTCTCGGCGCGCGAGTGGCGCACGCCCTCGATCATCGAGGCATGGTTCTTGCTATCGGAGAACACCACGCAGTTGGGCAGTTTCGCCGCAAGCGTGGCCAGACTGGCCCAGTTGGAGACGTAGCCGGATGTGAACAGCAGCGCGGATTCCTTGCCGTGGAGCTGGGCGAGTTCCTGCTCCAGAAGCACATGATAATGGTTGGTTCCGGAGATGTTGCGCGTGCCTCCGGCGCCCGCGCCGCAGCGGTCGATAGCCCCGTGCATGTGCGCGAGGACGTCGGGATGCTGGCCCATGCCCAGGTAGTCGTTGGAGCACCAGACCGTGACCTCGTCGGTCCCGCCGTCGGTGTGCCGGGTGGCGCGCGGGAAATCCCCGGCGTGGCGCTCGAGGTCGGCGAACACGCGGTAGCGGCCTTCGGCGCGGAGGCTGTCGAGCTGGTCCTGGAAGAAGCTCTCGTAGTCCATGGGTCTCTCCCGCGATCCCTCGCGTCCCTGTATCGGGCGCTTATGGTTGTCGTCCCGCGTCAGCAGGTGCCGACGACGGGGGTGGCGCAGGCGTCAAACGCAGCCTGAAGGCGTGGGCCGTCGACGCGCCGCCCGATGGCGACGACGCGCGGCTCGTCGTCCCGCGACGGGGCGAACGCCGCGACGTTGGCGCGCCCGCCGGCCATGTCGAAATGAACCCAGCCCGCACCGGCGCGCGCGATTCCCTTGACCCGTGCGACCTCGCCGAACGCGCCGTGGGCGACCGCGTCCAGCACGTCGCGCAGACTTTGCGGGTCGCATTCGCCGTGGAGCTGGGCGCTCCAGGTCGACATGGGCATCTCGGCGGGCTTGCCCGGCGCGCGGTCATCGCCGTCCGCCGGCGCCCCGCCGGTGACCGTGGCCGCTGCGGTGGCGGGTGCCGTCTGTTCGGGTGCCGCCGGCGCGGGCGTGGGGATGCGCGTGGGCGTGCTCGCCGCTTCCGCCGCCGGCTCGGCGGCTTCGATCACGCCATAGTTCGCCGGGTGAATCGGCGCATGCGGGTTCAGCGCGCGCAGCGTGTCGCGCACCGTGGCGAGTTCGCCCGGTCCCACGAGGTCCGCCTTGTTGATCACGAACACCGGCGCCAGGCGCGCCTGCGCCTCGAAGAACCCGGGCATGGCGGCGTAGTCGCGCAGGAACGCCCCGGCGTCGACGATGGTGAAGAGGCGCTGCTGCTTCACGAAGGGGGCGATCTTGGCCGACTCCAGGACCTGCTTGACACTGGCGATGTCGGCGACGCCGCTGGGCTCGATCAGGATGCGTTCCGGCCGATAGCGCGCGAGCGTCTCCTCGAGCTGGGCCGCAAGGTCGCTGCGCAGCGAGCAGCAAATGCAGCCATTGGGCAGCTCCACCACATCGGCCCCGCGACCCGCCAGCAGCGATGCGTCCACGCCCATCTCGCTGAAGTCGTTGATCAGCGCCACCGTGCGCGTGCCCGGCTGGGTTTCCGCGAGGCAGCGGCGCAGGAACGTCGTCTTGCCGGAGCCCAGGAAGCCCGCGACCACGTCCACGTCGAAACTGCGCGACGGCCCGCGCGCGCGCAGGTACATCGACCAAAGACGCGCCGCGGGCAGGGGCAGCACCAGGAACCAGTGCTCCAGGATGGCCAGCGTCATCATCGTGGCCAGGAAGGTGTAGCCCACCCGCTCGAAGTCCGTGGCGGTCCCCGACGCGGCCGCCATGACCAGCAGGGCGCAGATCACCGTCGAGACGGTGATCGACACCGGAAACAGCAGGTTCATGGGCTTCTGGGTCAGGAAGCTCTTCAGAAAGTCCAGGTGGTCGGGCAGGAACTCGGCGTTGAGATTGCGCACGCCCAGCAGCACGTTGAGCTTGGCGCTCTGGTGCATCCACCAGAGCACCACGAAGGTCCACAGGCCCACGGTGTTGGGCGCGTTCCAGGCGAGCCCGATGACCACGACCGCGGCGACGAGAATGGCGATCTCGTGCCAGAGACTCGCCATCACCGCGTGCCAGAAGTGTTTCCAGCCGCGGCAGCCCTCGGGACAGCGCTGTTTCCGCGGGCCCGTGACATAGCCCAGGTAGAAGCTGATCTCCAGCCAGCCCCAGATGGCCAGCGCGCTGGCGAACGCGAGGTAGGCGCTGGTCACGTCGGTGGCCGTGCGCGTTGCGGCGAGGCCGTAGACGCCCACACCCAGAAGAGCCGTCGCGCCCAGCATGCTCCAGCGGAACGTGTGCCGCGGCAGACCGTCCAGGTAGAGGATCAGGCCAGTGCTGAACCACCACACGAACAGCGCGAAGGCTGCCGGGCACGCGTAGTCGTAGAGCATCGTCACCATGCGTTCCTCGTCTTCCCGTCCGCGTCGTCCCGTCCGCCCGTCCCGTGTTCGTCGTTCCCTCCGCGTCTCCTCTCCGCCGCCGGGTGAACCGGCGGATCAGTAGGCCGGCTGGAGGCGCACCTGCTCGGGTTCCGGGTTCTTCGTCGCGGGCAGCGTGTAGAGCCGCAGGAACTGTAGCGCCGCCAACCCGGTCAAGCCCATGCGCTTCATCCAGGGCCCGACGCCGCCGCGCCGGCGCGCGTCGGCCATCTGCTCGGTGAACCGGGACAGCCGATCCAGACCCGTCTGGAAGCGCGGGTCATCGAGCGGCAGAGTCACTGGGAACACCTGCTTGGAAATTTCCGTCGTGATGCGGAACACCTGCCGGTCGTAGGCGGTGATGTCGACGTTCAGCGCGTCGTGGAACGCCGGCCGCGCGTGGTCACGGACGTACATCGTGGCGAACACGGCAAGCTGGAAGAAGCGGATCCAGAGCTTGTTGAAGCCTTGGCGCAGGTGGGGATTCGCGTGCATGAGCAGCGCGAAGGCCTCGCCGTGCCGGAATTCGTCGTTACACCACTGCTCGAACCAGGTGAAGATCGGGTGAAACTGCGCCTCCGGGTGCTGCTGAAGGTGCCGATAAATCGAGATGTAACGTGCGTACCCGATCTTTTCGGACAGATACGTAGCGTAAAAAATGAATTTCGGCTTGAAGAAGGTGTATTTCTTCGTCTTGGTCAAGAATCCCAGGTCAACACCGTGCCCAAAATCCTTGAGGCATTCGTTCAGGAAGCCGGCATGCCGGGCCTCGTCCCGGCTCATGTATTTGAAAAGCTCCTGGATGTCCGGATTGTTGATGCGTTTGCGGATTTCCGAATAGAGAACGCAGCCGGAAAATTCGGCCGTCAGCGAGCTGACGAGAAAGTCCACGAACTCTTTCTGAAGTTCGGGGGGCAGGCTCTTCAGCGCGGCGTTGAATGCCTCGGTGCGCTTGAAGTGGCCCTTGTTCCGGTCTTCACGCAGCTCGGCGATCAGGCTGTCCCACTCGGCGCGCACCGGCTCGACGTCGACCTTGTCGAGTTCGGCGAAGTCCGTGGTGTAGAAGCGCGGGCTGAGGATCGTGTCCTTTTTCGCCTGCTGAAAGGCGTAATCCGATTCGGCCGCGGACGCGCCGCGGCCAACTTCGTCATCGATCTGGTCGGTAATCGCGCTCATAGGAACCTCCGCGAGGTGAAGCTGAACTCCAGCAGTTCCATCAGTTCCATTAGCGCGGAAACCCTGGTCCAGCTCCGCGCCACCGGACCGGCGTGCTGAACCTCGGCCTCGCGCTCCTCGACGAGCCGCTCGCCGAAGTCCACGTCGATGGGCTCGCCCAGGACGCGCACCGCATCACCCGGACGGATTCGAACGTCCGCGTTCAGCTCCACGTGCGCTTCGAGCGTTTCCCATGTTTTTTCTACTTCTACTCTACAGGGCACCCGATAGGGCCCGGTTCCCATGAGCGATCCGATCATGACGCCTCACTCGCTCCCGGCTTCCAGGATGTTGACGAACGCCTTGCGGTTCGTCCGGCCGAACGCCTCGAGGTAGATTCGTTCGTCGGTCGCCGTGTCGGTCAGCGACAGGCGGCCGTTTTTCCAGAGCGTCAGCCGGAAGGGGGCCTGGCTGCCCATTTCCAATTGTTTGCGTTCGCGTGCCAGGCCGCGCAATGCGCCGCGGATGAATCCGTTGCTCTTGGGCGGAATGACCTGAATGGTCTCGCCTTTGTCCGCGTCGATGACGGCAATGGCGCCGTTCGGGCGGTCCTCGAAACGCAGGGCGAGACTCGTCGCGCGCTCCTCAACCGGCGACGGCGTGGCGTCGAAGCCGGTAAGCTGCGCGTAGGCCGCCAGCGCGATGCTCGCCGCGATCATCAGACCGGCGCCGATGAGCGCCGGGCGCGGCACGCCGTTGTGGCTCGGGCGTTGGCGGGATTGGGTCTCGCGCGTCGTCATGGTGTTACCTCAGCGGGCTGCAGCCGCGGCGCGGGCCGTGCCGCGGCCGGGCTCTCCGTCCGGATGATCCGACGCCGCCGTGCCCGGCGCGTCGTTGCCGGTCCCGGCCGTCGTGGCCGCGGCCGGTTCGGTTTCGTTTGCCGCGTCGAAGTCCGCCAGCGCGTCGCGAAGCACCTGGGCGGCCGTTTCGGCGTCCGGAATGCAGCGGAACATCGGTTCCGTCCGGGAGAAGTGCCACGGGCGCGCGTGCGGCCACATGTAGGCATAGCCGATGCGGGCGCCGGGACGCAGCGCCACGGCCAGGTTGCCCGTCCCGTCGCCGTGCGTGGTCAGGCGCGCCGCGGCGATCTGCTTGAACGGAATGTTGATCGAGAGCGGCAGCGCCACGCCGGCGCGGAACACGATGCGCCGGTTGGTGATGGTGTAAATGCTCGTGCGTGCGATGAGCCAGGCATACAGGGCCAGAAGCCCGACACCCGCGGCGCCCAGGGCGCTGAGCCAGGCGCCCTGGATCGCTGCGGCTGCGGCCCCGCGGCCGTCGTAGATTGCGGTGACGACGGCCCAGGCGACCAGGATGGCGAAATACGCCGCGATCTGACGGATCTTGAAGAGCCGCCGGGCCAGCGCCGGCCCGCGCGGCGATCCCTGCCACAGGATGCGCTCGCCCGCCGGCGGTGTGCCGGGCAGGCCCGGAATCGGCTCGATTTCAAGATCCTCGTGGCTCATACCAAGGGCTCCGTCCGTGCGCGGTTGGCGTACAGGTGGCCCGAGCCGAAATAGGCCTGGATCTTGTCCTCTTCCAGCTTGGTCACGACGTCGGCCTTTTTCGTCGTGGGCGCATCCTTGAAGTGGGCCGCGTTCACGGACTTCGCGACGAAGACCTGCTCGCCATCACGCCGGGCGAGCTGGGACAGGAAGAACGGCAGCAGGACCTTCTTCTGACCCGTGTCGACCTCGAGATACCGGATCATGCAGTCCGGCTTGTCGATCCAGACATCGCTGATCGTGCCCGCGACCTGCTCGTCCAGCCCGATCACCTTCTTGCCGCGGGGATCGGGATCGCCCTCGAAGATGTTGAACTCGGCCGCGGTGCGAAGCGGCGCGATCTTGGGCTCGTCGCGCTCGAACAGCCGCTCGGGCTTGTCCTCGCGCTCGGCATAGGCCGCCGGACCGACCGCGTCGGTCATGGGATTGCCCGTGGGCTGCATCGCAGCACCCAGGAACCGGGCGGCCGGCTTCGCCGCCACGGGACGCGAGTCCCGCTTGTTGTCCGGCTTCTTCACGACGCTGCCGTCGAGCATCTTGAAGTTCTTGGGCGCCGGCACGTCCGGCCAACCCACGGCCTTGACCCGGCTCGTGCGTTGCGTCCGCTCGTTTTCGAGCGGATAGCCCTCACGCTTGTCCTCGCGGCGCAGGTAGAACAGCAGACCCGCGAAGAAGAACCAGAAGACGTAAAGCACAACCTGTGCAACGTCGATTTCGCTCGTCAGAGCACCTGTCGGCATGACATTGCCTCCTCAAGCGGCGCGGCTAGCCTGGAAACTCCGCTAGACCGAATTTGGACGACGGCCGGGTGGAACCCTCGCCCATCGGGCGAACGAGCGGCCCCACCGCAACCATGGTGGCGAAGAGCAATAGGATCTCGATGTGGTAAACCACGCCGTATCCCGTGCTCGGTTGGGCGAGCGCCTCGCCGAGCTTCCCGGCCTCCGCCAGACCGGAAATCACGTCGCGCAGCGCACCGCCGAGCGCGATCGCGGCGCCGGCGGCACTGGCCTGGACGGCGCCCCACGCGCCCAGGGCGATACCATTCTCGCTTTCCTCGGCGAGGTACATGATCGCGGTCAATGTGCTCACCGCGAACAGCCCGCCGCCGAGGCCGATCAGGACCACGCCCACCCGGAACAGGATTCCGGAGTCGAGCGGTGAGGCGAAGATGACGGCGGAGAACGCGACCAGCCCGATGAGCGCGCCGATGGCGGCGAGCCGGTAGGGATCCTGCCCGCGCGCAAGGGTGCGGGCGGAGATGGCGAAGCCTACGAGCGTGCCGGCCGCGAACAGGGCGGTGAGCAGGGTGGTCTGGCTCACCGAAAGCCCGAGGATCTCGCCGCCGTAAGGCTCCAGCAGGATGTCCTGCATGCTGAACCCGGCCGTGCCCAGGCCCACGGCAACGAGCAGCCGGATCGTCCGGCCGTCGCCGCGGAAGGTCCGCCACGCTTCGTGGAACGTCGGGCGCGGACGCCCCGGCGCGGTCTTCTCGCGCTGGCGCGGCTCCTGCTTCCACAGCGCGATCCCGTTGAGAACGAAGGTGAGCAGCGCCGCGCCCTGCACCACCTGAATCAGCTTCATCTGCGAAAAGTCGCGCAGGAGGACGCCGAATGCCAGGGAGCTGACGAACATCCCCAGCAGCAGGAAGACGTAGAGCAGGGCCACGACGCGCGGGCGCGCGTGCTCGGGCGCGAGGTCGGTTGCCAGCGCCAGGCCGGCCGTCTGGGTCGTGTTCAGGCCCGCCCCGACCAGCAGGAACGCCAGCGCCGCACCGACCTGACCGGCGATCACGGGGCCGTGTGCGTTGCCCGAGAGGATGAGAAGGGCGAAGGGCATGATCGCCAGGCCGCCGAACTGGAGCAGCGTGCCCATCCAGATGTACGGCACCCGGCGCCAGCCGAGCTGCGAGACGTGCGTATCCGAGCGGAACCCGATGAGCGCGCGGAACGGCGCGAACAGCAAGGGCAACGCGACCATCCCGGCGACCAGCCACGTGGGCACGCCCAGCTCCAGGATCATCACGCGATTGAGCGTGCCCATGGCGAGCACCACGGCCATGCCCACGGTGACCTGGAACAACGCGAGCCGCAGCAGGCGCCTCAGGGGGAGTTCCGTCGTCGCCGCATCGGCGAAGGGCAGGAACTTCGTCCCGAGCTTGGTCCACTCACGGGCGATGATCGCGTTGATATGCTTCATCGCGGCCGCACCTCCAGCGCCTGGGAGATGTAGAAACCCCGGCTTATGCGGTGGGTCCGCTCGGCCGACCAGCTCGCCAGCTCGGGTTCGGCGGCGATAAGCCGGCGCAGCTTGCGCTCGCGGATGGGCTCGATCGCGGGCGACTTGTTGCCGCGCGGAAAAAGCTTGCCGCTCAAGTGCATGGTCGCCAGCAGCGGCGTCCTCGGTGCGAAGGTGAGCAGCACCGACCGCTTCGCCCGCCCGGCGAGGGCGGCGATCATCGCCACCATCTCGGGCGGGCGGTAGTGGATCAGGGAGTCCATGGCAACGACGTGGTCGAAGCGCTCCTCGCCGGGCGCCAACATGTCACCGACACGGAAATCGATGCTGCCCTGGCCGAGGGACTGCGGCTGGCGTTCCTTGGCCAGCTCGATCAGCGTGGGGGAGAGATCGATCGCCACCACCGTTGCGCCGCGGCGCGCCGCCTCGACGGCGAGCAGGCCGGTGCCACACCCGGCGTCGAGCACACGCTGACCGCTCAGGTCCTCGGGCAGCCAGCCGAGAAGCGTGTTGCGCATCTCGTCGCGGCCCGCGCGCACCGTCGCCCGGATACGGCCCACCGGCGCGTCCGAGGTCAGCTTCGACCACGTCGCCGCCGCCGTGCGGTCGAAGTAGGTCTCAAGCTCGCCGCGGCGCTGTTGGTAGGCGGCACTGTCCATCACTCAAAGCCCAGCAGGTCGAAGATTTCCCGGTCCTTCATCGGCTTGACGTTGAGCGGCGGCAGATCGCCCAGCAGCGACCGCGCGAGGTCGATATAGTCCTGCTGGACCTGCTCGATCTCCGGAACCGACGGCTCCATCTCGAACAGCGTCGACTTTTTCAGCCGGCTGCGCCGGATGACGTCGTGATCCTGGAAGTGCGCCAGGGTCTTCAGCCCCGTGGCCTGATTGTACAGGTCGAGCTGGTCCGTCTTCTCACTGCGGTTGGCGACACAGCCCACCAGCTCGACGCCGTAGTTCTTGTTTTTCGCCTGGATCGCGCCGGCGATGCGGTTCATGGCGAACACGGAGTCGAAGTCGTTCGCCGTGACCATGAGCGCCTTGGTCGCGTGCTGGAGCGGCGAGGCGAAGCCGCCGCAGACGACGTCGCCCAGGACGTCGAAGATGACCACGTCGGTCTCTTCGAGCAGGTGGTGCTCCTTGAGCAGCTTCACCGTCTGCCCGACGACGTAGCCGCCGCAGCCCGTGCCCGGCGGCGGGCCGCCGGCCTCCACGCACATCACACCGTTGTAGCCCTCGTAGACGAAGTCGTCGACGCGCAGCTCCTCCGGGTGGAAGTCCACCGACTCCAGGACGTCGATCACCGTGGGCACGAGATGCTTGGTCAGCGTGAAGGTGGAATCGTGCTTGGGGTCGCAGCCGATCTGCAGGACCCGCTTGCCGAGCTTGCTGAACGCGACGGAAAGGTTGGACGAGGTCGTGCTCTTGCCGATCCCGCCCTTGCCGTAGACGGCGAAAACTTCCGTACCCTGGATGGTGTTCTTGGGGTCCTGGTGATACTGGACGCTGCCTTCACCGTCACCCTTGCCGCGTTGCGGGGAACGGACTGCGGTCATCGTGGTCATCGCTTGCTCCCTTCGGGGGTTCTTATGCGGCGACGCCCTCCGCGACGCCCTCAAGCCGGTCTTCCAGCTCCTCGCCGGCGCGCCGCAGCTCCTCCAGCACCGACTCGTCGGGCTGCCAGTACTGCCGCTCGTGTGCCTCCAGGAGCCGGTTCGCCATGCGGGCGGAGGCGGCCGGATTCATCTGCGCCAGCCGCTCCCGCATCTCCTGATCCAGGACGTAGGTCCGGGTCAGCTTCTCATAGACCCAGGGGTCGACCTGTTCGGTCGTCGCCGACCAGCCCATGGTGTTGGTGATGTGGGCCTCGATCTGGCGCACGCCCTCGTAGCCGTGCTCCAGCATGCTCTCGTACCACTTGGGGTTCAGGCTGCGCGTGCGGGTCTCCAGCGCAACCTGTTCCGAGAGGCTCCGGACCCGGTTTTTGCCCTTGGTCTGGTCGCCGATGTAGACGGGCACGTTGTCCCCGCGGGAGCGCGTGATCGCCCGCGAGATCCCGCCCAGCGTGTCGAAGTAGTGGTCGATCGTGGTCACGCCGAGTTCGGCCGAGTCGAGGTTCTGGTAGGCGAGTTCGACGTTGCCCAACATGGTGTTGAGCAGCTCGCTCTTCTGAACCGGGCTGCCCGACCGGCCGTAGGCGAAGCACTTGCGCTTGTTATAGGCCTCGGCCAGCTCGTTCTCGTCGCTCCAGCGCCCGTTCTCGATAAGCTGGTTGACGTTGGAGCCGTACGCGCCTTCCGCGTTGGAGAACACGCGCAGCGCGGCCGTCTCGAAGTCGCAGTCCTGGCTCTCCTGGTAGGCCAGGGTGTTCTTGCGGACGTAGTTCCATTCCGTCGGCTCGTCCGCTTCCGCCGCGAGGTAGGCGGCCTCCGCCAGCATGCGCGTCTGCAGCGGAAGCAGATCGCGGAAAATGCCGGACAGCGTGACGATGACGTCGATGCGCGGCCGGTCCATCTCCTCGAGCGGAATGAGTTCCGCGCCGGCGAGCCGGTTGAAGGAGTCGAAGCGCGGCCGCGCCCCGATCAGCGCCAGGGCCTGCGCGATCGCCGCGCCCTCGGTCTTGAGGTTGTCGGTGCCCCAGAGCACGAGCGCCACGGTCTCGGGCACCGTCTGCTTGTCGCTGTCATAGCGGCGCAGCAGCTCCTCCGCCTGACGCGTGCCGTCGTGAACGGCGAAGGTGCTGGGCAGGCGATAGGGGTCGAAGCCGTGGATGTTGCGCCCGGTGGGCAGGACCTCGGGGGTCCGCACCAGGTCGCCGCCGGGCGCGGGCCGGACGAAGCGCCCGTCGAGCGCGTGCAGGAGGGCCGAGGTCTCGCTGTCCGTGGCCATCTGCCGGTCCACCTTGGCCAGCTCTTCGAGCTGCTTGCGCGCGGTCTCGTCGCGCGCCATGTCGCCCTCGCTCATGGCTTCCTGGACGCTCTTGCCCGCGGTGATGGCGTCGAGCGTGGCCTGGGGCGGCTGCGTCAGCTCGCGCGCCTCCGCCATGGCGCCGAGCATCTCGGCGCGTTGCTCGGCGTGCGGCGGCTCGCCCACGATGTGCAGGCCGTACGGGATGAGCGTGTTCTCCAGCTCGGCGACGTCCTCGGCGAGCTGGTGGATGTGGGCGCTGGCGTCGCCGTTCCAGTGCGCGTCCTCGGCGATCAGGTCGAGTTCCTGCGCCTGGGTCTGGATGACCGAGGCAAGCTCCGCGGCCTCCTGTTCGGACTCCGGCGGCAGGCTGCGCCAGCGGTCGATGGAACTCTTCAGCGAGAGCAGCTCCTTGTACAGGCCCGCGCGCGCCAGCGGCGGCGTCATGTAGCTGATCAGCGTGGCCGCGGAGCGGCGCTTGGCGACCATGCCCTCGCTCGGGTTGTTGCTGGCGTAGAGATAGAAGTTGGGCAGGTCGCCGATCAGCCGGTCGGGCCAGCACTTGCTCGACAGCGCCGTCTGCTTGCCCGGCATGAACTCCAGCGCACCGTGGGTGCCGAAGTGCAGCACCGCATCGGCGTCGAAATCCTCGCGCAGATAGCGATAGAACGCGGAGAACGCGTGCGTGGGCGCGAAGCCCTTCTCGAAGAGCAGGCGCATAGGGTCGCCCTCGTAGCCGAAGCCCGGCTGCACGGCGACGAAGACGTTGCCGAAATACGCGCCCTGGACGAAGATCTTGCGCCCGTTGGTGAGGTCCTTGCCCGGGGCGGCCCCCCACGCCGCCTCGATCTCCTTGAGATGCGGCTCGCGCCGGACGTGGTCGTCGACCGGGATCTCCGCGGCGACGTTCGCGTTGGTGCCGTAGCGGTCGGCGTTGCCCACCGTGATCCGCTTGCGCAGATCGTCCACGGAGTCCGGCAGCTCCACGTTGTAGCCGTCCTGCTTGAGCGTCTGCAGCGTGTTGTAGAGCGAGGCATAGACCGAGAGATAGGCGGCCGTGCCCGTCGCCCCCGCATTGGGCGGGAAGTTGAACAGGACGATGGCGATGTTGCGCTCGCGCGCCGGTGTCTTGCGCAGCCGCACCAGCCGGGACAAACGGTCGGCGAGGGTGCCCACGCGCTCGGTCTCGGGATGCATGTCGCGCTGGTTCTCCACCGGCGCGGAGGTGGTCCGCCCGCCGAAGAGCATGGAGCCGGTCGCACCGTCCAGCTCGGGAATGGCGACCATGATCGTCGACTCGACCGGCAGCAGGCCGAGGTCGTTGTCCTGCCACTCCTCAAGCGTCTGGAACTCGGTGGGCTGCGCCGCGATGTAGGGTACATCCAGCTTCGCCAGCATGTCCTCGGCCGCGCGGGCGTCGTTGAACGCCGGCCCGCCGACGAGGGAGAAGCCGGTCAGGGAGACAACGGCGTCCACGCTGGGCTTGCCGTTGTCCATGAAGAAGCTCTCAACCGCCGGCCGGGAGTCCAGCCCGGCGGCGAACGCGGGAACGGGCTCCAGCCCGCGCGCTTCCAGCGCCGAGATCACCGCGTCGTAGTGCGCCGTGTTGCCGGCGAGCACATAGGAGCGCATGACCAGCACGCCCACGCGCCCGCGGGCATTGCGCTGACGCGGAAGCTGTTTGGCCTTCGCCGCGACGCGGCCCTTCATGCGCGGGTGATACACGCCGGTCTCGGGGTACTCCTCGGGATCGGCCGGGTTGAGCGTCCCCCGAAGATGCTTGCGCGGGCCGTCGGCGTAGCGGTTGACCAGGAAGCGGACCATGTTGGCGAGGTTCGCCTCCGACCCCGCAAGCATGTACTGCAGCGCCAGGAAGTACGCCCGCACATCCTGCGCCGTGCCCGGGATGTAGCGCAGGATCTTGGGGATCCGGCGCAGCATCGCGACCTGCTGCTTGCCCGCGCTCTGGCCGCTCTTCTTGCCGCCCCGGAGGTTCTTGAGCAGCTTGATCGGCCCGCTGGTGTTCGAGCCGTCCATGGTGAACTGCCCCATGCGCGTCAGGCGCATGACCTCCCCGGCGGACATCGCGCACATCAGCGCGTCGCAATCGTCCCGGCGCGCCTGCAGGTCTTCGATGACCGCCTTCACCTGATCCTCGGTGAAGAGCATCGAGGCGATGACGATGTCCCCCTGCGCGATGTCTTCCTTGGCGCGCTCGAGCAGCTCGGGATTGCGGTTCCACTCCGTCGCCGCATGAAGCGTCAGGCTCAGACCCGGCAGCTCCTCGCGCAGCGTCTTCTCCGCCTGCTCGGCGGCACTGGCGAGGTGCGTGTCGAGCGTGACGATGACGACGCGGATCGGCGTCGCGTCAGGAGCTGAAGTGCGCTTTGGCATCATAGAGCGTCCCGATTGTGATGGTTTCAATGCCGCGTTCCGCGGCGAATTTCTCGGTATTCCGGCGGACCTTGCCGCGCACGAAGAAGGGAATCTTCTTCAGTTCCTTGCTCGCCTCGTCGTCCCAGACCGGCGCCCCGGCGGCGGCATCCTCGTGCCCGTCGGCGCCGGCCACAGGGCCGTCATGCCCGTTGGCGGGCGCGGCTTCGCCGTGGCCGTTGGCCGCAGCGGCCGCCGGCGCCGACGTCTCGGCGACCTCGGCGGGCCCGTGCTGACCGTGGTGCGACCCGCCCGCGGCATCGTGGAACTCGAAGTCCTCGCGGAACATCCCCAGCAGATGCTCTTCCAGGCCCATCATCAGCGGATGGACCCAGGTGTCGAAGATCACGTTGGCGCCCTCGTAGCCCATCTGCGGCGAATAGCGCGCGGGGAAGTCCTCCACGTGGACGGGCGCCGAGATCACCGCGCACGCAATGCCGTGGCGCTTGGCGATGTGGCGCTCCATCTGCGTGCCCAGGATGAGTTCGGGCGCGAGTTCCTCGATCTTCTTCTCCACCTGGAGGTAGTCGTCGGTGATGAGCGGCTCGACGTCGTATTCCTTGGCCGCAGCGCGCACCTCGCGGGCGAATTCGCGGGTGTAGGTGCCGATGCCGACGATCTCGAAGCCAAGTTCCTCGGCGGCCACGCGCGCGGCGGCACAGGCGTGCGTGCCGTCACCGAAAATGAACACACGCTTGCCGGTGAGGTAGTTGGAGTCCACCGAGCGCGACCACCAGCGCATCCGGTCCGGGGCGTTGGCGAGGACCGGCTCCGGATCCACCCCGGCCAGTTCGGCCACCTCGCGGACGAATTCCTCGGTCGCCTGCAGGCCGATGGGCGTTGTCGTGACCATGGGCTGGCGGAACGTGCGCTTGAGCCACTGCGCCGCCTGCTGGGCGACCTCGGGATACAGCACCACGTTGAAGTCGGCCTCGCCCAGCCGCGCCAGATCGGCCGGCCCGGCGCCCATGGGCGCGGCGACGTGGACGTCGATGCCCAACTGGCCGAGGAGCTTGGTGACTTCCTCGACGTCGTCGCGGTGGCGGAACCCCAGCGCGGACGGACCCAGAAGGTTGCAGCACGGCTTCGCACCCGCGGGCCGGGGCGCCGGCTCGGTGCCCGGCGCGGGCGCATTCGGCCCGGCAAGCCCGCGCACGAGCTGATAGAAGGTCTCGCTCGCGCCCCAGTTCTCTTTGCGTTGGTACGCCGGCAGCTCAAGGTTCACCACCGGAATGGGCAGACCCAACGCGCGCGTCAGGCCGCCCGGGTCGTCCTGAATCAGTTCCGCCGTGCAGGACGACCCGACCAGCATGGCCTCGGGCTGGAAGCGCTCGTACGCATCGTGCGCCGCGTCCTTGAACAGCGCGGCCGTGTCCGAGCCCAGGTCGCGCGACTTGAACGTGGTGTAGGTCACCGGCGGACGGTGGTCGCGCCGCTCGATCATGGTGAACAGCAGGTCGGCGTAGGTGTCGCCCTGCGGCGCGTGGAGGACGTAGTGCACGCCCTTCATCCCGGTGGCCACGCGCATCGCGCCGACGTGCGGCGGACCCTCGTATGTCCAGACGGTGAGCTGCATGACGGCTCAGATCTCCAGGCGCGTCCGCCGGTCGAACGGACGGGTGAACAACTCGGCCAGGTCGCGGGCCTGCTCGTAGCCCTGGATGGGGGTGAACACGAGTTCGATCGACCATTTTGTGGTGATGCCCTTGGCCTCCAGCGGATTCGCGAGGCCCAGGCCGCACACGACCATGTCGGGATCGTCGGCGTAGCAGCGTTCGAGCTGGTTCTCCACGCTCTGTCCCTCGCTCAGCCGCGGCGTCTCCGGCAGCAGGTCGAGCTCGGCCGCAAGGTGCTTCTTGTGCAGATAGGGCGTGCCCACCTCGGTGAGCGCCATGCCCATCTCGCGGGCGAGGAAGCGAGCGAGCGGGATTTCCAGCTGCGAGTCGGGGAAGAAGAAGATGCGCTTGCCTTCGAGTTCGGCACGCTGGCGCGACAGCGCATAGCGCGCGCGCTCCCGGCCGGGGCCCACGACCGACTCGAACACGTCGGGGTCGACGCCCCATTCGTCGGCGATCGCCTTGAGCCAGCCCGTGGTGCCTTCCGCGCCGAGCGGGAAGGGGGCGTTGAGGTGCTTGGCGCCGCGGTCGGCCAGGGCCTTGCCCGCTTCGCCCAGGAACGGCTGTGCCAGGATGTAGCGCGTGTTCGGGCCGATGGCGGGCAGGTCCCGGCTATTGCGCGGGGGCACGAAGTGTACCGGCCCCACGCCCATGGCGTCGAACAGGCGCTTGAACTGATCCTCCACGACGTCCGCGAGGGTGCCGCAAACCACCAGCTCGGCCGGATCTTCCGGCCCGGCCTGGGGCATTTCGGGCACCATGGCGGCCAGGCAGGCATCCTCGCCCTGGGTGAACGTCGTCTCGATCCCGCTGCCGGAGTAGTTGAGAATGCGCACATCGGGCGCGTGGATCTTGGACAGGCGCTTGGCCGCGCGGTCGAGATCGAGCTTGATCACCTCCGAGGGGCAGGAGCCCACGAGGAAGAGCATCTTGATGTCGGGCCGGCGTTCCAGGACCTGCCCGACCACGCGGTCCAGCTCCTCGTCCACGTCGGCCATGCCGGCCAGGTCGCGCTCCTCCATCACGGCCGTGGCGAAGCGCGGCTCGGCGAAGATCATCACGCCCGCGGCCGACTGCATCAAATGCGCGCAGGTACGCGAGCCGACGATGAGGAAAAACGCGTCCTGGATCTTCCGGTGCAGCCAGATGATGCCGGTAAGCCCGCAGAAGACCTCGTGCTGGCCGCGCTCGCGCGTGACCGCGCGCTCGTTGCAGCCCGTCGTGGGGACCCCGGGCGCGCCCGCGCCGTTCCCGTCCGCCTCGAGGGTCATGGCGTCACCTCCGCGGTTCCGGCGTCGGCGCGCTCAGCCTCTTCCTGAAGGCGGGCGGCGCGCAGCTTGAGCAGGAATTGGACAGCGTTGACCACATAGGCCGCGTACGCGGCGAGCGCGATCAGCATCTGGGTCATGGGCGTGCCAAAGCCGGTGAGCAGCGCCAGCACGTACGCCGTGTGCAGCGCGATCACCGCCATGCTGAAGACGTCTTCCCAGAAGAAGGCCGGGGCGAACAGCCACCTGCCGAAGACCTTCTTCTCCCAGATCGAGCCGGTGATCATGATGGCGTAGAGAACGAGGGTCTTGATCACGACCGATGCACTTGCCGTAATCAGGCCCTCGCCGGTGAGGATGTAGCGCAGGACGAAGCCCAGGCTGACCAGGAAGACGAGGAACTGCGTCGGCGCGAGCACACCCTGGATCGTCGTCCACACGGTGGAGTCCCGCCGCCGGCGCTCCTCGGGCGTATAGAGCGGCTCGCCCTTCCGGGGATTGGGGCTCGTCGAGGCCATGCGGCAGCTCCCTGCGCCTGTCTTTCAGTATAGGCAATCTAGACAGCCCCGGGGCGATATGTCAACTTTACCCAACGTCAAGCGCACATGACAGTCGCTTTCGTCCCAACCCGGAGCCGCCCCCTACCCATGACTCCCGAAACGTGTTTCACTGCCCGACACTGGTCGGACGGTCATACCCGTCCGACGGGGTCGCGAGGGCGACGGGATGGGGGACCTGCGGCGTACCGGCGTGATCTGGATCAACCCTTCCGCCCCGGGTATGCGCGTACGCTCCCCTATCGGCGACCCCGCCTGTTGAGCGACGGGAGGGAGACAATGCAAGTCTCGACCCAGTGGGGCAAACCACAACGATACCGGGACGGGACCGGGGGTACCGGCGACGAGAGCGAAAGCGAGACCCTTCCCGGGAGCCGGGTCGACGGGGCGGCGGTGCCGCGTCCGGAACGGATCTCGGAAAATGCGGCGCGCGATCCCGAGCCGCCGGATCCCGCGGGGCGGCCCGATCCACCCGGGGAGGCATCCGGAATGGACGAAGAGACCCAGGACGTTTGCGCTGCTCTCCAGAACAAGGGGGCGACGTTTCTGGACGGCAACCGCAACGCCCATCTGGTGCGCGCCGTGGAGGCGCAGATCATTCCGCGGCTCCTCATGGCGCACCGCCAGGAGGGGCAGGAAGCCGACAGCCCGGAGGTCCTCTCGCAGGGCCTTCTAAGCGGCGACCTCGTGGACCGCATGTGCGACCTGGTCCGCAACGGGCACGAGGGCCAAGCGGTGGAGCTGGCGGACAAGCTGCGCCGCGACGGCGTTTCGCTCGAGACGCTGTTCCTCGATCTTCTCGCCCCGACGGCACGCCGTCTCGGCGAGATGTGGGACGACGACTCGGCGAGCTTTGCGGACGTCACAATGGGGCTGTGGCGGCTGCAGCAGCTCATGCGTCAACTCAGTCCGACGTTCCAGAGCGAGGGGTCGCGCCATGCGCGCGACCGCAAGGCATTGTTGGCGCCGGTTCCCGGCGAGCAGCACGTATTCGGCATCGCCATGGTGGCGGAGTTCTTCCACCGGGCCGGGTGGGAGACGTTCTGTGCGCCGCTGCATTCGGTGGATCAGTTGATCGAGATGGTGGGCGGCGAGTGGTTCAACATCGCCGGCCTGTCGGTCAGCTCGGAGACGCAGCTCGACGACGCGAAGGCGGCGATTCGCGCCATTCGGGAGCGCTCCGCGAATCCGAATATCGGCATCATGGTCGGCGGACACATCTTCCAGACGTACCCGGAACTCGTGCATCAACTCGGCGCGGACACGACGGCCTCGGGCGGGGCCGACGCGCCCCAGCGGGCGGCCGAGTTGGTGGACGTGTTGTCGGCGGGTTGACGTAAAGCGCTTGAGACAGTGGCGGTAGGACAGGCATGACATCGGCAGTTGGTGCAGTGACAGAGGATCACGTCTCTCGTGAATCACTTCAGATCTCCACAGGAGACGTTGGGCGACCTTAGTGCCGAGCGGGCGGCTGTCCTTCTCGCCGCGTCGTCCGACGTCGCCCTGATCCTCGACGGTCAGGGCATCATCCGCGACGTCGCGTCCGGTAGCGACGACATGCCGGACGAGTTGTTCGACGGTTTGATCGGGCGGCCCTGGCGGGAAACCGTCACGGTGGACAGCCGTGACAAGGTGGCCAGCCTGCTCGACGAGGCCGGTCGTGCCGAGTCGCCGCGCTGGCGCCACATCAATCATGCCTGGGAGCAGGGGCGCGACCTCCCCGTTCTCTATACCACTGTGGCCATTGATCCGGACGGCGGACGCGTTGCCGCAGTGGGCCGGGACCTGCGGCCCATCGCCAACCTCCAGAAACGTCTGATCGAGGCGCAGCAGTCCATCGAGCGCGACTACGCCCGGCTACGCCAGGCGGAGATGCGCTATCGACTGCTGTTCGAGATCGCCTCCGAGGGCGTGCTCGTCCTGGAGTCCGCAAGCGGCAAGATCGTCGAGGTCAATCCGGCGGCGGCCGAGATGCTGGGCTCGGACATGCAGAAGCTGATGGGGCAGAGCTTCCCCTTCGGCTTCGACGAGGCCGGCACGCAGACGATCCAGGAACTCTTCGCGCGCGCCCGCGCGTCGGTGGACGTCGAGTCGGTGACCGCGCGCAGGGCGGAGACGGGGGAGGCCTTCACCGTCTCCGCCTCCATGTTCCGCCAGGACAACCGGCCGTACATCCTGCTCCGCCTGTCGCGGCCCGATGCCGGCGCCGCCGCCGCGCCCACGCCGGTGAAGTCGCAGGCCCTGGATGTGCTCCAGACCGCGCCCGACGGCTTCGTGGTGACGGATACCAAGGGGACGGTGCTCATGACCAACCAGGCCTTTCTCGACCTGATCGAGATGGCCACGGAGGATCAGGTCATGGGCCAGAGCCTGGACCGCTGGATCGGCCGCTTCGGCAGCGAGTTCAACGTCCTGCTCTCCAGCCTGCGCGAGCAGGGCTCGCTGCGCTTTTTCAACACGCGTGTGCGCGGCGAGCACGGCGGCGGCGAAGACGTCGAGCTGTCGGCGGTGGCCGTGCTCGACGGCGAACAGCCGTGCATGGGCTTCATGCTGCGCGCCACCGGTGGGCGCATGGCGAAACAGGCGCAGCAGCCCGCCAAGGAAATGCCGCGCTCGGTGGAGCAGCTTACCGAGCTGGTGGGGCGGATTCCGCTGCGCGAGATCGTGCGCGAATCGACCGACGTGATCGAACGGTTGTGCATCGAGGCGGCGCTCGAGCTGACCTCGAACAACCGCGCCTCGGCGGCGGAGATGCTGGGCCTGAGCCGGCAGAGCCTGTACGTCAAACTGCGCCGCTACGGCCTGCTCGACGCGGCGTCTTCGGACAGTGGCTGATGCCCTCGCCGCCGGGGTGCGGCTGTCGTGTTGCGTTGACAACAGGGCGCGGGAATCGCTGTCAGGTAGTGTTGACAGGCGCGCGGCGGGTTGCGTAAGCTGCGTGTATGCAACGGCCTGCCCCCGACGCTGTCATCGAGCTGCTCAAGCCCATCACATGGTTCGCGCCCATGTGGGCGTTCGGCTGCGGTGTCGTCTCCTCCGGTCTCTCCGTTACGGAGAACTGGCACGTCGTCCTCCTGGGTGTCCTGCTGGCCGGCCCGCTGGTTTGCGGCACCAGCCAGGTGGTCAACGACTGGTTCGACCGCGACGTCGACGCCATCAACGAGCCCCAACGTCCCATCCCGTCGCAACGCGTGCCCGGCGAGTGGGGCCTCATCATCGCCGCGACCTGGACCTGCCTGTCCGTCATCGTCGCCGCCCTCCTGGGTCCCTGGGTTTTCGTTGCGGCCGTGATCGGCCTCATTCTCGCCTGGGCCTACAGCGCGCCGCCCCTGCGGCTCAAGCGCAGCGGGTGGCTGGGCCCCTCGGCCGTGGCCCTGTCCTACGAGGGTCTCCCGTGGTTCACGGGCGCGGCCGTGATGGCCTCCGCATTCCCGGATGCGCGCATCGTCTCCCTCGCCGTCCTGTATAGCCTGGGCGCGCACGGGATCATGACGCTCAACGACTTCAAGGCGGTCAGCGGGGACGAGCAGACGGGCGTGCGCTCGCTGCCCGTGACCCTGGGCGTGGGCCCGGCCGCCCGGCTGTCCTGCGTGGTCATGGCGGCGCCGCAGGTCGTCGTCATCGGCCTGCTGATCCACTGGGGCGCGCCCGCCTTCGCCGCCGGTGTGGCTGCCCTGCTGGTGGCGCAATTCGCCCTGATGGTGCGCTTGCTCAAGGACCCCGCGCGCTATGCGCCGTGGTACAACGCCACCGGCACCAGCCTGTACGTGCTGGGTATGCTGGTTAGCGCGCTCGCCCTCAACCTTTCGGTCGAGACGGCCGGCATGGCCGTGATCGCCACGGAGATTCCGGGATGACGCAGCCGCGCCTGCTCGGGTGGTTCGGCATCGTGCGCCTTGGGCTGGTCCAGACCGCCCTGGGTGCGATCGTCGTTCTGACCACCTCCACCCTGAACCGGATCATGGTGGTGGAACTCGCCCTGCCGGCGATGCTGCCCGGGTTCCTCGTGGCGCTGCATTACGCGGTCCAGATGTCGCGGCCGCGCATGGGGTACGGCTCCGATCGCGGCGGCCGCGGCACGCCCTGGATCATCGGCGGCATGGCGGTGCTTGCCCTGGGCGGCGTGGGCGCCGCCGGCGCCACGGCACTCATGGGGACGAACCATGCCGCGGGTGTGGCCGCGGCGGTGCTCGCCTTCGTCCTGATCGGCGCCGGCGTCGGCGCGGCCGGAACCAACCTGCTGGTCATTCTCGCCAAGCAGGTCGCGCCCGAGCGCCGGGCGCCCGCCGCGTCCATCGTGTGGATCATGATGATCGCCGGCTTCGCCGTCACCGCGAGCACGGCGGGGCAGTTCCTGGACCCGTACTCGCCCGCGCGGCTGGTGGCCGTCTCCGGCACCATCAGCGCGATCGCCTTCGTGCTGACGCTGATCTGCGTCTGGGGCGTGGAGGGTGAAGGCGATACCCGGGCGCGCGCCGGCGACGCCGGATCGGCGGGCGCGGACGGGGAGAAGGGCAGCCATCCGCCGTTCCGCACGGCCTTCAAGCAGGTCATGGCGGAGCCGCAGGCGCGGCGGTTTACGCTGTTCGTGTTCGTCGCCATGCTCTCCTACAACCTCCAGGACCTGATCCTGGAGCCCTTCGCGGGCACGGTTTTCGGCATGACGCCGGGCGAGTCCACCTCCCTGTCGGGGATGCAGCATAGCGGCGTTCTCATCGGCATGCTCCTGGTCGCCTTCGCCGGCAACAAGCTGCGCGGGCGCGCGGGCTCGCTGCGCGCCTGGACCATCGGCGGCTGTCTCGCCTCCGCGCTGGCCCTGTTCGGTCTGGTCGTGGGCGGGCAGGTCGTCGAGGGGTATCCGCTCACCGCCAATGTGATGTTCCTGGGCGCGGCCAACGGCGCGTTCGCCGTGGCGGCGATTGGCTCCATGATGAGCCTTGCCGGCCAGGGTCGGCAGCAGCGCGAGGGCGTGCGGATGGGCCTCTGGGGCGCGGCGCAGGCGATCGCGTTCGGCCTGGGCAGCTTCCTTGGGACGGCGGCGATCGACGTGACACGGTCCATGGTCGATGCGCCGGCGCTCGCCTACGGCATCGTCTTCGCCGTCGAGGCGAGCCTCTTCGTGGTTGCGGCCGTGCTGGCCGCCCGGGTGGACAAGAGTGCGGCCACGGCGCGTCCCGTGGAGCTTTCCGGGGCCGCCGAGGGGTATGCAACGGGAGTGGGGAGCTGATGAGCGAGGGCAACCTGGAGACCTTCGACGTGGCCGTCGTCGGCGGCGGGCCGGCGGGATCCACCGCGGCGCGCGAGCTGGCGCGCTACGGGTATTCGGTCCTGTTGCTCGAGCGCGGCGACCGCATCAAACCCTGCGGCGGCGCGATTCCGCCGCGGCTGCTGCGCGATTTCGAGATCCCCGAGAGCCAGCTCGTCAGCAAGGCGGCCTCGGCGCGCGTGATCTCGCCCAAGACGCGCAGCGTGGACATGCCCATCGAGGGCGGCTTTGTGGGCATGGTCGAGCGCGAGCACTTCGACGAATGGTTGCGCGAGCGCGCCGCGCACGACGGCGCCGAGTGGCGCAGCGGGACCTTCCGCGAGTTCGGTCGCGACGACGACGGGACGCCGTTGATCCATTACCGGCCCGGTGTGAAATCCTCGCAGAACCGCGAGGAAGTAACCGTGCGCGCGCGCTATGTCCTGGGCACCGACGGCGCGCGTTCCAAGGTGGCGGAGAAGGCCATCCCCGACCTGGACGAGATCCAGAGCGTCTTCGCCTATCACGAGATCGTGGAGACGCCATCGACCAACAGCGAGGCGTTCGACGGCACCCGCTGCGACGTCTACTACCAGGGGTCGGTCTCGCCCGATTTCTACGGCTGGGTCTTCCCACACGGCCCCACCGCGAGCGTGGGCGTGGGCTCGGCGCAGAAGGGCTTTTCGCTGCGCGGCGCGGTGGCCCACATGCGCGCCAACGCCGGTCTGGACACGCAGAAGACGGTGCGCCGGGAGGGCGCCCCGCTGCCGCTGCGGCCGCGCAAGCGCTGGGACAACAACCGCGACGTCCTGCTGGCCGGCGACGCGGCGGGCGTGGTCGCGCCGGCTTCGGGCGAAGGGATCTATTACGCCATGACCAGCGGCCACATGGCCGCGGAGGCCCTTCAGACCGCGCTGGCGACGAACGATGCGCGCGCGCTCAAGATGGCACGCAAGCGCTTCATGCGCGCGCACGGGCAGGTGTTCTGGATCCTGGGCATCATGCAGCGCTATTGGTACGCCAACGACGGGCGGCGCGAGCGTTTCGTCCGCATCTGCAAGGATCCGGACGTCCAGCGGCTGACCTGGGAGGCGTACATGAACAAGGAACTCACCCGCGCCGATCCGCTGGCGCATGCGCGGATCTTCTTCAAGAACATCGCGCACCTGACCGGCGTGGCGCCGGTTTGAGTCCCCTCCCTGACCCTTCCCCAGGGGAGGGAACACGGGAATCCGTAAGACCCGCGATGAACGGGTTGTTCCTTCTCCGTTGTAGGGAAGGTCAGGATGGGGCCGCAAAGCCGCAAGCCGCGGTGCGGCGCGGTCCCGCATCGCACTTTCCTCGCCGGACCGTGTCGGGTAAGCGGGGTGCATGACCGCATCCCCGCGTTCCGGCGTGTCTGCGCCGTCCCTCGCCGTCCGCGCCATGCCCGGGCTCTTCGTGTTCCTTTGGAGCACGGGCTTCATCGGGGCGAAGTACGGCCTGCCCTATGTCGAGCCGTTCACCTTCCTGAGCCTGCGCTTCGCCATCGTGACCGCGATCCTGTTGCCGGCGGCGCTGGCGATGCGGGCACCCTGGCCGCGCCGCCCGAGGGAGGTGGCGCATGTCGCGGTGGTGGGGCTGCTCGTCCACGCGGCCTACCTGGGCGGCGTGTTCTCCGCCATCGACCGCGGGCTGCCGGCGGGCGTGGCGGCGCTGATCGTGGCACTGCAGCCGCTGGTCACGGCCGTGGTCGTGGGACCGATCCTGGGCGACCGGGTGACGCGGCGCCAGGGCCTGGGCTTTGTCCTCGGCTTCGCTGGGGTCGCCACTGTGCTGTCCAGCAAAACCGCCGCCGCACCGGGCGAGATCCTGGCGTTCGAGGGCTTCGGCCCGGGCGCGGTGCTGTGTGCGGTGGCGGCGCTGCTCGGCATCACCGCGGGAACGATTTATCAGAAGCGCTTCTGCACCGAGCTGGACCTGCGCACCAGCACGGTTGTTCAGTACCTCGCCGCCGGCGTGGCGACGGGCGCACTGGCCCTCGCGAGCGAGACCATGCGCATCGAATGGACGGGCGAGTTCGTCTTCGCCCTGGCGTGGCTGACCCTGGTGCTCTCCATCGGCGCGATCAGCCTGCTCATGCTGCTGATCCGCCGGGGTGCGGCCTCGCGGGTGGCGAGCCTGTTCTACCTCGTTCCGCCCAGCACCGCGCTCATCGCCTATATCGTGTTCGGCGAAACGCTCGGCCCCGCGGGCGCGGCCGGCGTGGCGGTCACCGCAATCGGTGTGGCGCTGGTGTTCAAGGCGCCGGGTCCGGCCGCGCGGCGGGCGCGCTGAGGCGTCAGTCCTGCTCCATCTTGAGCGCGTCCAGGAAGGCGGACTGCGGGATGTCCACCTTGCCCACCTGGCGCATCTTCTTCTTGCCTTCCTTTTGCTTCTCCAGGAGCTTGCGCTTGCGCGTGACGTCGCCGCCGTAGCACTTGGCGGTGACGTCCTTGCGCATGGCGCCCAGGGTCTCGCGCGCCACGACCTTGCCGCCGATCGCGGCCTGGATCGCCACCTTGAAGAGCTGGCGCGGGATCAGGTTCTTCAGCCGCTCGCACACCGCGCGCCCGCGCGTCTCCGCCTGGCTGCGGTGGACCATGAGGGCCAGGGCGTCGACACTCTCGCCGTTGACGTAGAAGTCCAGCTTGACGAGATCGCCCTGGTAATAGCCCAGCATTTGGTAGTCGAACGAGGCATAGCCGGAAGTCGCGGACTTGAGCCGATCGTAGAAGTCGTAGACCACCTCGTTCAGGGGCAGCTTGTAGACCACCATCGCCCGGTCGCCGGCGTAGGTCAGGTCGTCCTGGATGCCCCGGCGCTCCTCGCAGAGCTTGAGCACGTTGCCCAGATAGTCGTCGGGGACCAGGATGGTCGCCTTGATCCACGGCTCCTCGATGCTCTCGATATGCATCACCGCGGGCATATCGGTGGGGTTGTGCAGCTCGATCTGCTCGCCGTCGGTCTTGTTGACGCGGTAGACCACCGAGGGCGAGGTCGTGATCAGGTCGAGATCGTACTCGCGCGCCAGGCGCTCCTGGATGATCTCCAGGTGCAGCAGGCCCAGAAAGCCGCAGCGGAAGCCGAAGCCGAGCGCGGGCGAGTTCTCCGGCTCGTACTGGAACGACGAATCGTTCAGGCGCAGCTTGCCAAGCGCATCGCGCAGCGCGCCGTAGTCGCCTGTGTCGGTGGGGAACAACCCGCAGAACACCACGGGAATGGACGGCTTGTAGCCCTCCAGCGGCTTGGCGCAGGGGTTGCGCTCGTCGGTGATGGTGTCGCCGACCTGGGTCTCGTCGATGTCCTTCACCCCGGCGATAAGGTAGCCGATCTCGCCCGGGCCGAGCTGGTCGGCCTTGGTCTTCTTGGGCTGGAAGGTGCCCACCTCGCCGACGTCGTGCAGGGCGCGCGTGGCCATGAAGCGCGCCTGGAGCCCGCCCTTGAGCACGCCGTCGAAGACGCGCGTCAGGGTGATCACGCCCATGTACTGGTCGTACCAGGAGTCCACGAGCAGCGACTTCAGCGGCGCGGACTCGTCGCCCTCGGGCGGCGGGATGCGTTCGAGAATGGCGCCCATGACGTCGCTTACGCCCTGGCCCGTCTTGGCGGAGATCAAGAGGGCGTCGGAGCTATCAAGGCCGATCACCTCCTCGATCTCGATCAGCACGCGCTCAGGCTCGGCCGCGGGGAGGTCGACCTTGTTGAGCACCGGGATGATCTCGAGGTCGTGCTCCAGCGCGAGGTAGACGTTGGCCAGCGTCTGCGCCTCCACGCCCTGGCTGGCGTCGACCAGGAGGATGCAGCCCTCGCACGCCTTGAGCGAGCGCGAGACCTCGTAGGAAAAGTCGACGTGGCCGGGCGTGTCGATCACGTTGAGGACGTAGAGCGTGCCATCTGACGCGCGGTAGTTCAGGCGCACGGTCTGCGCCTTGATGGTGATGCCGCGCTCGCGCTCCAGGTCCATGTTGTCCAGGAACTGTTCGCGCATCTCGCGCTCGGAAACGCCCTCGCAAAGCTGGATGATCCGGTCGGCGAGGGTGGACTTGCCGTGGTCGATGTGCGCGATGATGGCGAAGTTGCGGATGTGGCTGCGATCGGTCATGCGGCCTCTGGGTCGCGATGGGCGAGGGCGCGCGCCCGCCGTTCAGAACCGACAGCGCGCGGATTGTTTCCACGATATGGCGTCCTGGGACGGCAGACCATAGGGAATCTCGCCACGCGCCGGCAAGATGGGGCACTGCGCGGTGCGTGCCGGCGCGCGTTCACATCCGTCAACATCCGTCGCCTTCGTTGGCCGGGACATCTCTTATTGCCTTGATCGTCGGCATCGGGTTCGCCACGTCACGAGAACGTATAAAGAACACCGATTCAAGCTCACCGACGCTTCGCGCGCATTCATCTTGCCGGGCGCGCGCGGCGGGAGCCACGCGTCGCTTGGGTTCAGCGCCAGCGAAACCCAACATCGGTCGGCTTGCGATCCGGAGCGCTGTGCTTACCGCCGTTAGCGCTTGCCGCGCCAAACGTCGATTTTATATAGAAATGTGGCCTTGCGCGGAGCATCGGCGGATGCCGGCCTGTATGGCAACGCCCAAAAAAACGCATATTCGCCCTTGCTGCGCGCGCTCAAGCTCGCGCTATGGTT
The DNA here is from genome assembly GCA_913055855.1 of uncultured Limimonas sp. Taxonomy (GTDB): domain Bacteria; phylum Pseudomonadota; class Alphaproteobacteria; order Kiloniellales; family Rhodovibrionaceae; genus CAJXKW01. The sequence goes on from CAJXKW010000028.1 coordinate 27,218, forward strand.
GGCTACATATCGATCAGCCCGTTGCGCATGGCGAAATACACGGCGGCCTGCGTGGTCTCCGCGCCCAGCTTCTCGCGCACGCGCTCGCGGTGCTTGTACACGGTCGAGATCTGGACATTCAGGACCACGGCCGTTGTCGGAGCATCTCGGCCCTGCGCAGCGTGCCAGATGACTTCCGCCTCGCGATCCGTGAGCAGGTCGGGATCGCACCGACGGAACGTCCCTTCCCAGCTATGCAGGTCCAGAAGGCGTACGGCGATCATGGGAAAAAATGCCTGAACCGGCACTGCTTTTGCCGGGTCCAGTGGACCGCTCGTATCGCCGTACGCTGCAAAATGGACGATGTGTGCATGACCGTCTCGATCCAAGAGGGAATACGGCATGACGAAGGCATCGCCGATGTCGTAGGCCGCCGCGAGCTGAAATACGGCGACCGCATCAGAGGGTGGGCTCGTGAGCTTGCGCTGGGCACGATGCCAAGCGGGCATATCGTGCCAATGGAAGGGCGGGGAGTTGGCGAGCGCGTGGCGCAGGATGGGATCGCGACGTGCAAGGCCTTGGGCGTAATACGCCTCCACCAGGTCCGGATTCAAGTTGGTGCGGTGAAGGGACGGACGCTGTCGGCCCGTGAAAGCCGTGACGTCCGCGAAACACCATGCACAATATCCGCAATTCCAAACAAACGCATCAAGAATCACGCAAATCTCGTCGAGCGTTTGTGCGTTCTTTATGTCGTCGGACAGGCGCGCGTTTCCGTCAAACGGCATGGACGTCCATCCTTATTGACAGGTCTGTTATACCATATCGAGATATGCATGTCGTACATGCGTGTGAGGCCGGTATCATAGCATACTTGATTTCCCATATCGACGGTTCGCATTTTTGCGTATAGGCGCGCAGCTTCGTGTTCCAGCACAATCCACTGGCGACCACGATCCACCCGTACCGCATGTAAAGGACATAGCCTTGGCGCCGCGGAGTGGCAAGATCGCAACCGATCGGGCGTTGTAGACGGTGCAGCGCACGTGAAATGCGGCCGTTCCGCGCGCGGGACGGCGGAAACACGTCGATCACGGTTTCCTCACGCACGGCGTGGATGACCTGTGATTGCAGGGAGGAAACAGGATGGGCCCGCGCCGGGCGTGTCCGAAATGAAGAGGGCCTTAGTCTATGCTTGTACGCCACCGTATCGCTGGTCTCGTTCTGGGCTCTGTCACGATCGTGGCCTTGCTCAGCGGATCGACCTGGGTGGGCTTGACACAGATCCGATCGAATTTCGCGACCTATGAAGCCGCCGTTTCGCGGACCGAAGCAGTTCAGGCGGTCAAAGAGGATGTCGAGGACCTGCGTCGAAGCGCGCTCATGTATCGCCTCGATCCGTCTGACGAGCTGAAGAAGACCATCAATGCCGAACTCGCCGAAATCAAGGAGATTGAGGCGAAACTGCGCGAACATGTTGCGGAGACCGGAATTGCCGGTGAGGTTCGTGAAGCGCTGCGCAAGGTTGATGCGTTTCACCGTAAATTTGTGCAGGCGATCGAGGCGCCCTCTTCTTCGGAAGCTGCCGCGATTTTCGCCGAGCTCGACCGGAGGGGTCCGGAAATCTCCCGCAGTTTCGACGCGATCGAGGCGGGCCTTGTGGCGCGTCAGCATCGGCTGGCGCCGATGCTGCTGGGCGAGGCGCGCCGGATCGGCACGGCTGCGCTGCTTGCGGGTGCGTTCGGCATCCTGGTGACCGCGGTAGGAGGGTGGCTGCTCGCGCGCTCCGTCACCCGGCCAATGAACCGCACGCGAACCACGATTCTGCAGGTCAAAGACGGCACGGCGACCGGCGATCTTTACGACACCGCGCGCACGGATGAGATCGGGGACATCGCGAGAAGCCTTGACGGACTGCGCGAGAGCGTGAGCGAGGCCCACACCTCCGCTCAGGTTCTACACAATGTGCCGGCGCCGGTCCTAACCGCCGACGCTGAAGGGCGCATTCGCACGGCGAATGCCGCGGCGGTCGCGTTGGCGCGCGACGTGGGCTTCGTCCAGGTCGTCGGTGGCCAAGTCACCGACCTCGTCGATAGCGATGCGGCTCGCGAACTCGCCATGGCGTGCCGGCGGGGTAATGACGAGACGGTGCGCATCGTCGCCACCAAGCATAACTACGCCCTTGATCTGGACGTCACTAATATCACGGATCGCGACGGTGTCAGTCGACAGCGCGTGATCGTCATTGATGACAAGACGCAACTCCGAACTTTGGCGAGGGATTTCAAGGAAAAGGCGCGTACTGTGGCAGATACCACGGCCGAACTCGCCAATTCGCTGACCACCAATGCCGAGGAACTTCAACGTAACGCGAACCAAGCCAAAGAACTATCGCAGGGCGCAACCCAGGCGGCTGATACGGCCGTCGAATCGGTGAACGCCGTGGCCTCTGCATCCCAAGAGATCGGCCAGTCGATCACCGAAGTCGCGGGCCGTGTTGGCGGAGCTTCGGATAAGGCCTCGCAAGCGCGGGCCGGAACCGAGACCGCGAGCGCGGCAATGGATCGCCTGCGGGAATCGGCCCAGTACATTGGTGAAATCGTTGACCTGATCCAGAATATCGCCAAGCAGACCAATCTGCTCGCCCTCAATGCCACGATCGAGGCGGCGCGCGCGGGCGAGGCCGGGAAGGGCTTCGCCGTCGTAGCTGGCGAGGTGAAGAGTCTCGCCAGTCAAACGGGTAAGGCGACTGAGGATATCGCCGCTCGCGTTGGCACCATTCAGGAAGAGATCGACCAGGCTGTTTCGAGCGTAAACGAAGTAGCGCAAGTCGTTCGGGAACTGGATGAAATTTCCTCGGCCGTGGCGGCCGCAGCAGAGCAGCAGACGGCTGCCGTCGACGAGATTGCCTCAAACGCACAAAACGCTGCGGATCGGACCCGCGAGGTGGCCAAGGCGATTTCCCGCTCGTATGCGGTCACCTTGGAGAGCGTGGAGAAGCTGCAGTCTGTGCACAGCGCAGCAAACACCGCCCGTGAGAACACGGACGACTTACGAGCCGATCTGGGCCAATTCGTCACACAGATTCGGGAGGCAGCGTGATGGACATGTACCTGCGTCGACTTCTCCAAGCTCACGTCGATGCCGCCGAGGAACGTGCTCTGCAGGGCGCCCAGCCGGAGGCGGCACTCGCCGTGCCAGCGTACAAGGTGATGGCGGTGATCTGCGGCGTACAGACTCCCGCTTACCTGGCACCGGCGCGAACCGAGGACTTAACGGCGGCGGAACGGATCTGGCTGCGTCAGCTCCTAGCCTGCGAGCTTGGTGCAGTCGCCCGGCGGCTACACTGCTCGGCCCCGAACCTCGACGAAGTGGCTGATATGCTCACCAATGGTAGCGATAAGCGCTTTACCTACGGGAAGGTCAACCCTCGAACCTTTCCTTCGAGGGTGCGCGCACAAACATGAGATGGCTGCGGGTGTGGGCGGCCGGTCTGCTGCCGTGCACACCCGCCCAGGTTTGCTGGTTGTGCGGCACACGCTAGGTTTGTTCAGCAACTTTGCGTGCTTGGCTGCAGAGTGCGTTCATGTTGTCTGCGACCTGCCGCAATTCATTCGCCCGGTTGCTCAGATCGTCGGCGAAGTTAGCCATCACGGCAGAGAGGTCGTCGAAACAGGTAACCATGCCAGTTTCGCGCGCGATGTTTTCGGTCGTGCTGTTCGAACAGGCCATTCTTCGTGCTCCTCTAAGTGGCGCGTATTTGTAACACCGCCTCGTTGAACCGCCATGGTGTGACGGTGACAATGAGGTATACGGGGTACCGATCGATTGGAGGTGTGGCATCCTGTCGCAGGATGTTCCTTGGAACGTCGCCCATCCAATCACAAAGGTGCCAGCCGTCCGCACCGTCTCTATCCCCACCTGTCCACGTCCGGCTTTCGCCGCTATCTTGCCCGGCACGCGACCGGACACGATCCCAACGGAGGCTTCTCGCCATGCGCATCCCGC
>CAJXKW010000029.1 GCA_913055855.1 uncultured Limimonas sp.
TTGAACCGCTCGTCCGGGCTGTCGGACGGCGAATACCAGTCGGTGATGATCACCCCGCCGAAGGGATCCGCGGAGGCCACGGGCATGAACGAGATCGTATCCAGCGAGGCGCGCCAGAGGTAGGAATTGACACCGATTCCGGTGCCCGAGCCGTCGCCGGGCGCGGCGCCGTCGTCACCGCCGCCGAACAAGCCCTTCAGACCGCCGCCGGTAACGCTGCCCTCCGGCGCTTTGCGGCCGGGATCGGTTCCGGAGAACGGTTCCTTCGCCGGACCGCAGGCGGCCAGGGCCGTTGCCGCAGCAACCGCGGCGACGGGCACAATGCGGCGGAATGTGACGCGTCTCGACATGATCTGGATATCCACCCGATGTTTCGGGCGGAGATAGCAGGCGAGCCGAAGCGGGGCAACACGCCGCCTTGCCTGCAGACAGGTGCGGCTCACCGCGACCAGCCGAAGCGCTCCAGAATCCAGGCTGGCAGCTGCGCGTTGGCGCGCGCTTTCTGCTCGGCCGTCAACGCGTCGCGCCACTCGTCGCGCTTGCCGCGGCGGAAGTGGCCGTCGGCGGCGTCCGCGCGCGTGTCCATGACGTCCAGCGGCTGCTCGTAGAACGCCAGGATGTCCCGCAGGTGATCCTCGGGCGCTTCGAGGAAATGCTCGAAGGTGGAAAACCGCACCGAAAGCGGCGTGTCCGGGTCGTCGGCGATCGCTGCCCAGCCCTCGATGAACGCGACCACCTGGGGCAGATAGCGGTCCACGCACCAGTCGAGCAGGGCGTTGAAATCCCCCTGAAGGTACGCCGCGGGCGGACAGGTCTGCCGCCAGAGCGGGCCGAGCGGCGTCTGGGCGATGTCGTCCCGCACGAAATACGCCCAGGAGAGCAACACCTGCCGCGGATCGCGCAGGTGCAGCACCAGCCGGTCGATGCCGGCGTCCGTCAGGCTGCGTACGTTGAACCGCGTGGGCGCGAGGTGCTCCTTGGTGACGATGCCCCCCTTGGCGAACTCGCGCACCCGGCCCGGCACGGCCATGCAATTGGGAAACAGGCCGAGCGAGACGTGGCACTGCGCCATGCCCAACCCCTTGGCCAGCCGGTTCCAGACCGTCTCGCTCGCCGACTTCGGGATCGTGTTGAGCACGATCCGCGGCCGCCGGTTACGGATGGCCTGGTTGCGCAGGCGCTGCCATTCCTGTGGCTGGGCGAACATGGGTTGAAGCGGCAGTTGAAGGCGCTTCGCTTCCGCCGCGGCGGCCTCGGTCTCATCGGCGCTTAGAAGCAGATTCATCAATCCCGCGCGCAGGTTCATCAGGGCGGGGATCTGCTGCGGCGGGATCTGCGCCATCGCGTGCCGGTAGTTGCGTAGCGCCTTGTCGCGATAGGCTTCGCCCTGGACCGCGTCGCCCTGATAGAACGCCAGGGCGGCGAGCATCTGCAGCGTGCCCGGATGGCCCGGCACGGCCGAGAAGATCTGCTCATAGATCGCCCGCGCGTCGTCGTGTGCGCCCTGGCCGTGCAGCGCAAAGGCGCGCTGGAACATGCGCTCCACGTTCGCGGCGATATCGGCTCCGCTGTGTGACGCTTCGGCCACGCTGCCTCCCGTGTGAAACTGACTCTGCAACCAGCCTATGCGACACGGACGCCTCGCGGCAAGCGACCGCGCTGTGGCCGCTGCGCCGCGCTGCGCTGTTGCAGAATGACCACAGCCATAAACGTTTTCACCCGGCTCCGGGGCTCGAATATTGACCAAAGCCCGGTCATAAACGATTCACATCCGGTGGAAAGAGCCGGGACCGTCCGCGCGTCGGGCGCCCGGCACACCGCCGGTTTCGGGGGGATCCGGAACAGGCTCGTGGACCCGACGCGACCGGCGCAATCGAGGCGTGCAACGTACGTCTTGAACCAAGCGGACTCTACAGAGAGAGGGCATAGGCCATGAAGAAATACCTCTACGCAACGACGGCCATCATCGGCGTCACCGCCGTGGCGACCGGTGCGAACGCACAGGGTCTTGATGTCAACGTCGGCGGCTTCTCCAACACCTATTATGGTATTGCCGAGCATAACGGCATCAATGGCGACGATACCCGCGAACTGGCGATGCAGGAGGTCGAGCTTCGCCTGACTGGTTCGGTGACGCTCGACAATGGCGTCGAGGTCGGCGGCTTCTTCTCGAACGAGATTGAAGGCAACACCGCCGAGGCTGACGAGCAATACGTTTATATGGCAGGCTCGTTCGGTACGATCCAGCTCGGCGCGCAGAACAACGCCGCCTATCAGACGAACGCGGGTGGCTCCCAGGCGTACGCTGCTGGTGTACCGGTGAACTCCGGCTGGGGTGCCGTCCAGGACCTTACTGGTGACTACGGCGGTGGCTTCCTGACGCCGGGCGTCTCCACGTTCCTCGACCTTGCCAACGATGCGAACGGTGTTGTCTACAAGAGCCCGCGTATGGCCGGTTTCCAACTGGCCGGTTCCTGGCACCCGGATTCATCTCAAGGGGCAAATCCCTCCTCGCAAGCTGACTTTTTCACGCACGTCGACGACAATACCCAGCAAAACAACATGATCTCGGCTGGCCTCAACTTCAGCCGGGACTTCAACGGTATCGGGATCGATGCGAGCGCAGGCTACGCGACCGAGGATCGCACCGGCCAGGACGATCCGAACCAGTATCAGTTCTCGCTCGGCGCGAGCATGGCCGGCTTTTCCTTCGGTGGCGGTGTCGGCATTCAAGACAGTGACGACAGCCAGGACGGCGAGGCCTACGCCCTCGGCGGTGCTTATAGCATTGGCCCCTGGACGGCTGGTGTGAACGGCATTTACTCCGAGGTCGAGGGCAACATTGCTAACTCCGACGAGGACGAGCGCATGGCCATCACGGGCGGTCTCGACTACGCCATGGGGCCGGGGATCACGCTGTCCTCCGGCGTGACCTATGGTGAGTTCGACAACGAGGAAGGGACCGATCCCGAGGTTATTACCGCCACCCTCGGCGCGAGCGTGAGCTTCTAAGCTGCGCGGCCGATCCATCGGATCGTATACGGGAAAGGGGGGCCTCCGGCTCCCCTTTCTTTATATGCGGTCGCTGCCGTGACGACCATCCTATTTGCGCCCCGATCGCTTTGGAAGATACCGTGGTCGTCAAGACCGTGATGCATCATTTTCGGTGGGAGCCGTGACCATGCGCACGACCTATTACGAAGACGATGATATCCTTGTCGTGCGGCTCGCTGAGCAACCTATCGTCCGCGAGACTCCCAGGGTTGGCATACGCACCTGAGCTATGCGGCGGACGGCAACCTCGTCGAAGTGGTGACCCTGGATGCAGCGCGACAGAGCGCATGGCCGTTTTCAAGCAAAGCGTCCGCATAATACTGCCGCGCGAATGAAAACGGTCGAGCCCGCGGCCTCATACTTCGACAGGCTCAGTATGAGACCTCATCTTGAGCTTGTCGAAAGATGAGGGCACTGGGACCTTTCAGTGCTTCGGCCGCATAACCTTCGGACACGGATCGGCGCATGACCGGCATTCTCTGGCTGGCCTCCTATCCGAAATCGGGCAACACGTGGCTGCGCGCGTTCCTGGCGAATTACATCCGGAACGGCGACGCACCCGTCTCGATCAATGAGCTTTACCATTTCAATTTCGGTGACGACCTGCTGCTCTACTACACCTGGATGACCGGCCGCTCGGCCGAGTCGTTTACCGACGAGGAGGTCTGGCGCCTTCGTCCCGACGTTCACCGCTATCTCGCCGGCCTGACGCGCGAGACGACGCTCATCAAGACCCACCACGTCATCGGCGTGCAGGACGACGGCACGCCCATGATCACGCCCGACGTCACGGACGGCGCGGTGTACGTCGTCCGGAATCCGCTCGATGTCGCCGTGTCCATGGCGCACCACTACCAGATCACCTACGACAACGCGGTCGATCAGATGTGCACGCCGGGTAATGTCTTGCCGGGCGTGCCGGGGGAGAAGCTGCCCCAAATCATCGGGAGCTGGCGCGAGAACGTCGGAAGCTGGCTCCAGGCGCCGGGCCTCAAGCGGCATGTCATGTGCTACGAGGACATGCTTGCCAAGCCGGGGCCGACGTTCCGTGAACTCCTGCGCTTCTTGGAGATGCCGGTCGATGGGCGGCGCGTGGCCAAGGCCGTCCGCTTCAGCAATTTCGACAACCTGACGGCGCAGGAGCAGGAACAGGGCTTCAACGAGGCGCGTCCGGACGAGGCGGCCAGCTTCTTCCGCCGCGGCGAGCGTGGCCAGTGGCGCGAGATCCTGACACGCGACCAGGTCGACCGCATCGTCGAGGCAAGCCAGGACATCATGGCCCGCTTCGGCTATCTGGACAAGAAGGGAAGGCCGGTTTAGCTGTCGGATATGGCCGAGACATCACCTGCCGCCGATACGGTTGCCGCCAACCTCGCCGCCATTCGGGCGGAGATCGCCGAAGCCGCGCGCGCGGTGGATCGCGACCCGGCGGACGTGACGCTCATCGGCGTCGCCAAGAAACAGCCCATGGACCGCCTGCACGCGGCGCTGGATGCGGGCCTGCGCGTCTTCGGCGAGAACCGGGTGCAGGAGGCGCAGGCGAAGTATCCCGACCTGCGCGCGCGCTATCCCGACCTGGCGTTGCACCTTGTCGGGCCGCTGCAGAGCAACAAGGCCGAAGATGCCGTCGCGCTGTTCGATGTGATCCAGACGGTCGACCGGCCCAAGATCGCGCGCGCGCTCGCCAAGGAGATGGCGGAACAGGACCGCCACCCGCGCCTGTTCGTCCAGGTCAACGTGGGGGAGGAGCCGCAGAAGGCCGGCATCCCGCCCGCCGAGGCCGAGGACTTCGTGCGCTGGTGCCGCGAGGACCTGGGGCTCACCATCTCCGGGCTGATGTGCATCCCGCCGCTCGACGAAGACCCCGCGCTGTACTTCGCCCTTCTCGCCGAGACGGCGCAGCGGTTGGATCTGCCGCAGCTTTCCATGGGCATGAGCGCCGATTACACGACCGCGATCCGCCTGGGCGCCACGCACGTTCGCGTGGGCAGCGCACTCTTCGGGGAGCGGGAAACCGGGTAGGGCAGGTCCCCGCCAGGGGACCTGCCAATGTGCGATCGGCGGGTCCACAGAAGTGGACGCGCCCTACTCGTTGTTGTGCATGGCGCGGTATTTCGACAGCGCTTCCTTCATGCGGCTGGCAAAGTCGTCGGGCGCGCCCGATGGCTGGATGCCGCGCTGAGCGGACTGTGCCGCGGGCTCGTCGGCGTGCGTTGCGCTCGAATTCGAATCCACACGCGGCGACACCTCGTTCGCGGCCTGCGCTTGATATTCGTCCAGGTGCTGCATGCGCGCACGCATTTCCGCCGAGGTCGCGTAATCGGAATCGCGCAGCGTCATGAACCCTTGCTGCTGGTTCAGGCTCGCGGCGCGATCGCCGGCAGAGGCTCGGCGTTCCGCGGATCCCTGGGGCGTCCTTGCGGCCTCTGACGCCGAACCCGTCGATCCAGACGCTGGGGTGTTCGTCCCGCCGTTTTGCGCCGCGGCCTTGTCGCGCGCGAACGCGGCCAGCGCCTGCTCGCCCTGAAGCACATTTCCGCCGTTCGTGGCCTGAGCGCCCGCACGGCCCGACGCCGCTTCCGCGTTGCCGTTGCCGCCCGTCGCGGGCGCTGGCGGTAACACACTGTCAATCCCGGCCGGAAGCGCCGCCGTCGCGGCACGGGCGGCGCCATTCGTACGTGTTTCCCCGGTGTCCGTGGTCGCGCCAGTGGCCGATGCCGTTCCCTCCGCGGTCTGTCCGGTGGCCTGTGTGGCCGCCGCCGTCCGCATGGCGCCCCCGTCGCTGCTCCCGGATCCGCCCGTGAAACCGGCTACTGCGGTCTCGGTGAAGCTCTTGCCGCTCTCCTCGGTCATGGCGGCGGAAAGGCTACCGGCGAGCATGCCCAGGGGGCCGCCGTAAAGCGTGCTGCCCAGCACTTTGGCGTGGCCCGAAATCTCGTCACCGGTAACGTCCCGGTAGACGCTCGCGACCCCCGGAATGTGCTGCAGCGGGTTCACGATATCCAGGACGTCGCCGAACGACGCTTCGGCGCTTTCGGACTGCGGCCGCGCCGGCTCCTGACCGCGCGCTTGGCGCAACTCGGCGAGCTGGAGATCGCCTTTGCTCGTGACGCCGGGTAGCGAATGCATGATGCGTGTGCCCCTACACGTGTCCGTGAACTCCTGAGCAAGAAGCGTGCCATACGATCCCCGGGGCGCACTGCCCTACGGAATCATCGGACCGCCGAGTCGCGGCGCCGGTGGCGGGCAGAAGATTCCGCGACGCGGCAAGCCTTGCAGGCCCTCACGTTCTCGAGATCACCACCCGGCTGCCCGGTGCCATCGCTTCCAGCACCGTTTCCAGCGCCAGTCGGGGCAGGGCGACGCACCCCGCCGTGGGCGCGCCCTCGGCCGGCGCGACGTGGAGGAAGATGGCGCTGCCCGCTCCGGGCACCGGCGGGTCGTCGTTGTAGCCCAGCATCGCCACCAGGTCGTAAAGGTGATCGCTGCGCCAGAGCACCTCGTGGCCGCCAGCGAAGGGCAGGGTCACCGGCCGATTGTACGCAGCGTCCGCGGGGTCGTCGCACCACGCGTCCGCGGGTGCCAAAGGTCGCAGGGGAAGGGCGGTTGCGGGCGGGCGCACCCGGTCCGGGCGGTAGCGCAGCTCGCGCACCGGCCACGCGCCGGTCGGCGTCGCGCCGTCGCCCTCCGCTTTCTGTGCCGCCGGCACCGCGCCACCGCGGCCGATCACGCAGGGCCACGCCCGGCCGTCGTCCAAAACGGCCTGCCAGCCGTGGTCGGTGGGGCGCACGTGCAGATCCATGGCGGGGCGCCTCCCGCTTGTCGCGTCGGCGCTAGAACAGATGCCCGAAGCGTTCGGCCTTGGTGGCGATATAGGCGGCGCTGTGCGGGTTCGCCGGGAAGCGGTGCGGCACGCGCTCGGTTACCGAGATCCCGTGGCGGCTCAGCGCGGTCACCTTTTCGGGATTGTTGGTGAGCAGGCGCACCCGGTCGAAGCCCATCGTCCGGAGCATCGCCGCGGCCGGGGCATAGATTCGCTCGTCCGGGTCGAAGCCCAGCACCCCGTTGGCGTCCAGGGTGTCCGCGCCGGCGTCCTGCAAGCGGTAGGCGCGCAGCTTGTTGACCAGACCGATGCCGCGCCCCTCCTGCGCCAGATAGAGCAGCACGCCCGCCCCCGTCTCGGCGATGGTGTCGATGGCGCCGCGGAGCTGGTCGCCGCAGTCGCAACGCAGGCTGCCCAGGAGGTCCCCGGTCAGGCACTCCGAATGCAGGCGCACCAGCGCGGGCTCGCCGGGCTGCGGCTCGCCGATGACAATGCCCAGGTGCTCCGTGCCCCCGTCCGTCGGCCGGAAAGCGCGGATGCGCGCGTTCTCCGCGCCCTTGAGCGGGACCCGCGCGGCGGCAACCTCGCACAGCCGGCGCGCCACCACACCGCGATAGCCGGCGATGTCTTCGGCGGATGCGGCGAGCAGGTCGCGTGCGTGCGCCCAGCCGACCGGATCGGCCGTCTCAAGATGCGCCTGGAGCGCCGCCGGCAGGAGACGCGCCAGCTTCGTCGCCTGCAGCGCGGCACCGGCGAGCGGGCCCGCGGCGCGTGTGGCCACGCGCGCCGCAACATCGGCCGGCGCCGGTCCCCAGGGATCGGCCAGCGCGAGCAGCTCGCTCTCGCCAAGGTCACGGCCGGAAAGCGCCACGTCGCCGCCGTCGCGGCAGCCGTCGTCAAGCCCCAGGCGTTGCGCCCGTTCCGCCGTGAGCACCAGCTCCGGCGGCCCGCCGGCGGCCGCGTGAAGCTCCGCCAGCGCGTCGGGCGCCAGGGTGTCCACCGCACTCACCAGCACGGCGCGCGTGCGGTCGTGCAGCACCACCGGCGTACCCCGGCGCAGCTCGCCCAGGATCCGGTCGACGCGGCGAAGCTGGGCGGTGTCGGGGGCACTCGCGGCAGGGTTGACGGCGGACTTGGCGCGTTCGGACATGGCTCGCGACTCTACGGCTGTTCAAGCGGGCCTGTCACGGCCCGTCTCCGGCTGGGCATGGAGATAAGGGCGGCGCCCCGGCGGGGCTACCCCGGCGACGCCGCGGCGCAGGGTGTGACAATTGTCACGGTGCCGGGCGCGCGCTTGCGCCTATATGCCGCGGTTGGTAAGCGATTCACGGGGCGACGGGCGCCCGGCGGCGCGCACGGGTGGAAAAGGAGCGGGCCATGGCGCGACAGGGCGGCAAGCACGTGCTCATCGTCGACGACGATGCGGATCTGCGCGAGTCCCTCATCGAGCAGTTTCACCTGCACGAGGAATTCACCGCGGACCCGGCGGAAACCGGGAGCGCCGGGCTTTCCGCGGCAAAGGGCAAGCACTACGACGCCATTATCCTCGACGTCGGGCTGCCCGACATGGACGGGCGCGAGGTCTGCCGGCTGATGCGCCGGAACAACGTCACGTGCCCGATCCTCATGCTCACCGCGGCGGAGTCCGATGCCGACGCCATCCTTGGCCTCGATTCGGGCGCCAACGACTACATCACCAAGCCGGTGCGCATCGGCGTGCTGCTTGCCCGGCTGCGCGCACAACTGCGCCAGCACGAGCAGAGCGAGGACGCGGTCTTCACCATCGGCCCCTACACCTTCCAGCCCAGCGCCAAGACGCTCACCGACGACACGACGGGAAAGAAGATCCGGCTGACCGAAAAAGAGACCGCCATCCTGAAGTACCTGTACCGCAGCCCGCAGCGCATCGTGGGCCGGGACACCCTCCTGGGCGAGGTCTGGGGGTATAACGCGGGCGTCACCACGCACACGCTGGAGACGCACGTCTACCGGCTGCGCCAGAAGATCGAGGCCGATCCCACGAACGCGGCCATCCTGGTCACCGAGCCCGGCGGTTACCGGCTGGTGCCGTAAGCCGCCGCGGTATGCGCTCACGCGCCCGTCACGCAGATCTGACACGACACCGCGAGGGCGGCGCGCTAGTTTCGCGGCTGTGATGCGGCTCAAGACCCCGATTTCCGACCTGCCCGTCCTGCGCCCCGTCTCGGCGTCCCAGCCCGCGGCGGGCGGCGCATTGCCCACGCGCGTTCAGGCGAAGGTGCGCGCGCAACAGGACGCCACGGAGCGCCTCATCGGCTGGGTGCAGCTCGCCGTGGTGCTGCTGTTCGGCACGCTCTACACCATCGCGCCCAAAACCTTCACCGAGCACGACACCTTCCAGCCGGTGCCCTACGCCCTCGCGGCCTACCTGGGCTTCACCATCCTGCGCCTGGCCGTGGCCTATCGCACGCGGCTGCCGGACTGGTTCCTCTACATGTCGATCGTCGTCGACATGACGCTGCTCTACATCCTGATCTGGTCGTTTCACCTACAGTACCAGCAGCCCGCGTCGTTCTACCTGAAAGCGCCCACGCTGCTCTACGTGTTCATTTTCATCGCCCTGCGCGCGCTGCGCTTCGAGGCGCGCTTCGTGCTCACGGCAGGCGCGACGGCGGCGCTTGGCTGGCTTGCGCTGGTGGGCTACGCGGTCACCATCGATCCCACCGATACGATGATCACCCGCGACTACGTGGTCTACCTGACCTCGAACGCGGTGCTGCTGGGTGCGGAGTTCGACAAGATCATCTCCATCCTGGTGGTGACCACGATCCTGGGCGTCGCGATCGTGCGCGGCCGGCGCCTGCTCGAGCGGTCGGTCGCGGAGAGCACGGCCGCCGAGGATCTCTCGCGCTTCTTCTCGCCCGAAGTGGCGCATCACATCGTGCACGCGGAGGAGATCCGCGTGGGGGCCGGCGAGGCGCGGAATGCCGCTATCCTGAATCTCGACCTGCGTGGTTTCACCACGCTGGCGGAGAACTGTCCGCCGGATGCCGTGATGCGCCTGCTCGCCGATTACCAGGCCACCATGGTGCCCATCATTCGCCGCCATGGTGGCAGCATCGACAAGTTTCTTGGAGACGGGATCATGGCCACGTTCAGCGCGTCCGCAACGCGCGGGGCCCATGCCGCCGATGCGTTGGCCTGCGTGGCAGAGGTCCTGGATGCGGCCGAATCCTGGTCGGCGCGCCGCGCGGCGCAGGGCTTGCCCGTGCGCGCGGTCAACGCCGCGGTCGCCTCGGGGCGGGTGCTCTTCGGCGCGGTGGGGGAGAAGGATCGCCTGGAGTACACGGTCATCGGCGATGCGGTGAACCTCGCGGCGAAGCTGGAGAAGCACAATGCGGCGCTGGGCAGCCGCGCCGTCACCACCGCCGCGACCTTCGCCGAGGCACAGCGCCAGGGCTACCGGCCCGCGGGCGCGCCGCGTCGCGTGCCGCAGGCGCACGTCGAGGGCGTGTCGCAGCCCGTGGACCTGGTGGTGCTGGCGGCGGGTCAGGGCTGAATACCGTCGACGCGGGCGGCAAGGTCGCAAACGGTCTGGGGCGGGCGCGCCTCGCCGTCCGGGTCGACGCCGAGCGCGAGCATGGTTTCCGCCGTCATCGGATCGAGACTCAGCCCCGCTGCGCGTGCTGCCCGGGCTGCGCGCCAGACGACGTAGGCGAAGGACTCCAGGTTGCTCTCCAGGGTCAGACGCCCGCGCACTGTGCGCAGCGTGAGCTGGTGAAAGCCGCGCTGGGTGGGATCGTCGTCCGCGCGTTTCGCCTTGCGGGCGCCGTAGTGGCGGAGCTTCACCCCGGCCAGTTCGGTCCACGGCACGCGCCGACGTTGTAAGCCGTGCGCCGTGATTCCGGCCGCATCGACGTCCACACCATAAAGCGTCTGATGCACCGTGCGCGCACCGTAGCCGCCGAAAAGCAGCAAAACGCCGCCAACCACCACACCCAGCGTCCAGCCCACCGGATTCGCGGCAAGCACGCCCAGGCTGATCGCCACCCCGGTGCCGGCGCGCACATAGTCGGGCAGGAGGGTGCGAAGCGGGTAGCGCAGACGGATCGCCGAAGGCTCAGCCAAGGTCCACCGTCACGGGCACGTGGTCGGACGGCCTGGCCCAGGTGCGGGTGCGGTGGTGCACGGCGTGATCGCGCAGCCGACGGGCCAGGGGCGGCGTGACCCAGACGTGGTCCAGGCGCCAGCCGTAGTTCTTTTCGTACGACTGCGGATGGCGGTAGCCCCACCACGTGTACAGCGGCCAGTCCGGCGGGACGAAGTGCCGGCCCACGTCGACATAGCCGCCGGCCTCGCGCAGGGCCGACATGCGCTGGCACTCTGTCGGCGTGTGCCCGACCTGCCGCTTGATCTGCTTGTGGTTCCACACGTCCGTCTCCAGGGGCGCCACGTTCAGGTCGCCCACCACCGCCAGCGGCCGGTCGGCGACGCGGGCGTCGCGCGACCAGGCGATCATCTCGTCCAGGAAGCCCAGCTTATGCGCGAACTTGGGATTGGCCTCGGTATCGGGTTTGGGGCCGCCGGAAGGTACATAGAAAACATGCAGGTCGAACGCCTCCGGCAGGTGAACGGCAAGGTGGCGGGCGTCGTCCTTGCCCCACCAGGACCAGCTTGCCGCGGCATCGAATGGCACCTTCGCCAGGATCGCCACGCCGTTGTAGCCCTTCTCGCCATGAACCGCGACGTAGGGATAGCCCAAGGCCCGGCATTTCTCCGCCGGGAAGGAGGCGGACGCGACCTTGATCTCCTGCAGGCAGATCACGTCCGGGTCCGCCTCGGCCGCGAAGCGGGCGAGGTGATCCAGGCGCGTGCGGATCGAGTTCACGTTCCAGGTAGCGAGACGCATGGCGGCGCAGGCTAGGGGGTGCCGGGGGTTGCGGCAAGCACGTCACAAAAAGTGGAGCGTCCGGTGGGGGGACGCCGGACGCTCCGATCTCCGCGGAGATGCGGTCGGGTGGCAGGGGGAGGACCACCTTTCCGCGCCGCCGGCCCATTGCAGACCGGCGTTGGCCGGGAATCTGGTGTGCTGGGCCGTCCGGTCAAGGGGGTGCGGAGAACATAGACAGATCGAAACGTATACCTGTGACGAACGAATCCGATTCGCCGTCAGCTGCGGCGCGCGGCGCGTTCCCGCGCCGCTGCACCGAACGCGCCGAAAATGGCGCACGCGCCGGGATTGGTCTCCGGCGCGTACTCCGGGTGCCACTGCACGCCCAGCACGAAGCCGGCCGCGTCCGGCATGGTGACGGCCTCGATCGTGCCGTCCTCGGCCGTGGCCTCCACACGCAGGTTGTTGGCGGGCCGCTCGATGCCCTGCCAGTGTAGCGAGTTCACCGTCAGCGTTTCAGCCCCCACGATTCCGGCGAGCACGCCCCCGGGGCGGAGCGTCACCGTGTGCGCCGGTCCGTAC
Organism: uncultured Limimonas sp.; assembly: GCA_913055855.1. Lineage (GTDB taxonomy): Bacteria > Pseudomonadota > Alphaproteobacteria > Kiloniellales > Rhodovibrionaceae > CAJXKW01. The sequence goes on from CAJXKW010000029.1 coordinate 12,330, forward strand.
TGCACCGCAATGTCGTCGCTGTCCGGCCGGCGGTGATCCATGCGCGCGGCCAGCTCGTGCAGGCGCGGGTGCAGCGTCCCGCCAAGCGCGACATTGAGTTCCTGCATGCCGCGGCAGATCGCCAGGAGCGGGCACGCCTGCGCGAGCGCCGCGCGGATGAGCGGCAGCGTCACGGCATCGCGCCAGGTATCGTGCGGCTCGGCCCCGGGGTCGCTGGCGCGCCCATAGGCTTCCGGGTGGACGTTCGATGGGCTGCCAGTGAGCACGATCCCGTCCGCCCGTGCCACGATCGCGTCGACATCGTAATGATCCGCGAGCGACGGCAGCATCAGGGGCAGGCCGCCCGCTGCCGCGGCTATGGCACGAACGTACTTGTCGCCGATGGTGTGATAAGATTGACCGTCCTTGTCCAGCCGGCATGCGGGGAGCAGAACGAGAGGGGCCTCCGGCGCGCGCATCATGGACAGGACATGGCGATGGCGGTGCGGTGCGGCAAGCCGGTCGTGTTCACGCGTCAGCGACCGCGGTTTTCGGGGCGCCGCCCCGGCTCCGGCAGGTCGAGTTCACCGAAATCGAAGCGTTTTGCGGCCACGTCGACGCCGAACGCCGGATTCTCCAGGCGCACGGTCGTGGTGATGCCCTGCTGGTCGACGATGCGCCACGCGGCGAGCTGCAGCGGATCGCGCCGGAACAGCACGGCGATCGAACCGGGCTCGCCGGGCTCGGCACCGTCGCGGACCACGTGGAGCACGACGCGCTCGGCGCTGCGCGACACCCCGGCCAGGGCGTAGTCCTCCGCCCGCGACAGATCGATCCGCTCGCGGATCAGAAACCACAACGGCGTGCGCGAGATGGGGACGTAACTCGTCTGCTCCAGCTCGCGGTCGTAATGCAGCAGAAAGCGGCCGTTGGACACGAGCAGCAGCGGGTGCGGCGGGTCGTACTCGAAGCGCAGCTTGCCCGGCCGGTCGAGCCAGAGCTCGCCCGTCGCCCGGCCGCCATTGGAGGAAACCTGGCGGAAGCGCGCGTGGAGGGTGTCGACGCCGCTCAGGTACGCCTCCACCTGCGCGACGAGTTCCGCGTCGGCTTCGGACAGCCGGGCGGCCTGTTTCGGCTCGGAGGCAGCCCCGGGCGCCGGCGCGGCCATCGCTACCAGAAGGGTCGCGAGAAGGGCTCTCGCGACGCTTCGCGGGCCCCGTTTCGTCGTCGTCATTCCCGGTTCCCCTGGCTGTCGATCAGGATCTCACGCTTGCCCACGTGGTTGGCGGGGCTGACCACGCCCTCGCTCTCCATGCGCTCGATCAGGCGGGCGGCGCGGTTGTAGCCGATCTGAAGCTGGCGCTGGACGAACGAGGTGGACGCCTTCTTGTGTTGCAGGACGACCTGGACGGCCTTGTCGTAGAGATCGCCGTCGCCGCCGTCGTCGCCACTTCCGCCGGCACCGCCGGGCATCAGGTCGGCCGTACCGCTGTCGCCCTCCTCGCTGGTGACCTCGTCGACATAGTCGGGCGGGCCGAGCGCGCGCAGGTGGGCAACCACGCCCTCGACCTCCTCGTCCGTAACCAGCGGGCCGTGCACGCGGGTGATCTTGCCGCCGTGCGCCATGTAGAGCATGTCGCCCTGGCCCAGGAGCTGTTCGGCGCCCGTCTCGCCCAGAATGGTGCGGCTGTCCACTTTCGAGGTCACGTGGAAGGAAATGCGTGTGGGGAAGTTCGCCTTGATCGTGCCCGTGATGACGTCCACCGAGGGCCGCTGTGTGGCCATGATGACGTGGATGCCGGCCGCGCGTGCCATCTGCGCCAGCCGTTGGATGGCCATCTCGATTTCCTTGCCCGCCACCAGCATCAGGTCGGCCATCTCGTCGACCACGATGACGATGTAGGGCATGGGCTCCATCTCCAGCGGCTGGTCCTCGTGGACGGGCTGGCCCGTGTCCGGGTCGAAGCCGGTCTGGACCCGGCGCGTGAGCATCTCGCCGTTGTCGCGCGCCTGCCGGATGCGCTGGTTGTAGCCCTCGATGTTGCGCACGCCCATGCGCGACATCTTGCGGTAGCGGTCCTCCATCTCGCGCACCGTCCACTTCAGCGCCACCACGGCTTTCTTCGGGTCCGTCACCACGGGCGAGAGAAGGTGCGGGATATCGGCATAGACCGAAAGCTCGAGCATCTTCGGGTCGATCAGGATCATCCGGCACTGCTCGGGCGACATGCGGTAGAGCAGCGACAGCAGCATGGCGTTGACGGAGACCGACTTGCCCGAGCCGGTGGTTCCGGCGACCAGGAGGTGGGGCATCTTTGCCAGGTCCACGATGCGCGGATTGCCGGCGATGTCCTTGCCCAGGATGAGCGGCAGCTTTTCGTCCGCGTTGGCGAAGTCCTCGGACGCCAGAAGCTCGCGAAGGAACACCACCTCGCGCGCCTTGTTGGGCAGCTCGATGCCGATGGCGCTGGAGCCCGGAACCACGGCGATGCGCACGGATACTGCCGCCATGGCGCGCGCCACATCGTCGGCGAGGCCCACCACGCGGCTGGTCTTGGTTCCCGGTGCGGGTTCCAGGTCGTAGCGCGTGACCACCGGGCCTGGGCGGACCTTCACGATCTCGCCCTTGACGCCGAAGTCGGCGAGGACCTGCTCGAGCTGCCGGGCGTTCTGTTCCAGGGCGTCCTGCGAGACGTCGTTCTTCTGGTTCGGATCGGGCGGCGAGAGCAGCTCCAGCGGCGGCGCCTGATAGCCTTCGCCGCCGTCGGCGTGGACGAGGGTGCCGCTGGCCGCGCTCGGCGTCGGCGCGGGAGCTGGGGCCTCGACCGCGGTCGTGCCCGAAGGCGGCGGTGCGGCCCTGGCCGTGTCCTTCTTTTTCTTCTCCCGCTTCACCTGGGGCTTTTCGGCCGCCGGCGCCGGTTCGGCTTCGGGTACGGGCTCGGCTGTGGCATCGGCCGGGGCCGCCGGGCTTGCCGGGGCTGGCTGCTCCGCCTCGGCTGCGTCCTCGGCTGCCGGTGCAGGTGTGACGAGCGAGGGTTCCTTGCGCGGGCCCGGCGGCTCCGCTGGCGCCTCGGCCCGGCGGACCGGCAGGCGCACCCGCGGCATGGGAATCCGCGGCAGGCGGTGCACGTCCAGCCATGCGGCCGCCCGGGCGCCGGCGTTGCTTCCCAAGCGGCCGATACCCTGCGCCATGGCGCGCCACTCCGAGCGATGCAGGGCCAGGACGTGCAGGCCCAGTGCCACGGCCCCCGCCAGCGCGGCGAGGCTGACGCTCCATGCGGGTACGCTCAGGCCGGCGGCCGTGTTGGTCAGGCCGAGGACACCCACGACACCGCCCAGATCGCTCCGCAGGGTCCAGCTCGCCGGCGCGGGCAGCGGCGCCAGCGCGGTCGCCGCCAGGCCCAACGCAACCGGCAGAAGCAGCAGGCGCAGCCACCAGCGCCGCGGGGGGCGGCCATCGCGGCGCAGGCGCCAGCTCCACGCGGCCAGCCAGGGGATGGCCAGGAACGCGGGAAGCCCGAACCAGGTAAGCAGGATCTCCGCCACGGCCGCACCGGGTGTGCCCAGCAGGTTGCTCACCGGCGCGTCCACGGCGACGTTGGCGCTGGGATCGGCGGGGTCGTAGGTGAGCAGCGCGAGCAGCAGCGCCGCCGCCGCCACCAGCGGTGCCGCGGTGGCGAGATCGTGCAGGCGACGCCGGATAAATGCGCCGAGGCGGCCGGGCAGGGCGCGCAGGTCGCCGCCTGCCACGGGCTGGCCGCTGTCGCTGGTGGTCGTCATGCGGCTCCGTCCGCTGTCGTCTCGTTCCGGGCGTTGCGCAGCTCGGGCTCGAGCACGGCGCGCAGGCGGGTCAACGCCGCCTCGGTCTGATCGGGCGGATGTACCAGCGCCACGCGGATCTCGCGCCCGCCCGGGTTGTCGCCCGCGGCGTCGGGGACGCTCATGTAGGCGCCCGGCAGCACCCGGATGCCCGCCTCGCGCCAGAGCTTCACGGCCGCGGCCTCGCCGTCGCCCACGTCGAGCCAGAGGAAGAACCCGGCCGCCGGGCGCACGTTCGGCTGCAGGTCGCCAAGCACGCGTTCGGCCACGGCGAAGTTCTCCCGATAGCGCGCCCGGTTTGCCGCAACATGGGCTTCGTCCTGCCACAACGCCGCGCCCGCCGCGAGCACGGGCAGCGGCACACCTGCACCGCCCACGCGCAGCGCCGCATCCAGCGGGTCCAGCCAGCGCGGATCACCGGCGATGAAGCCGCAGCGCAGGCCGGGCGCGCTGGATCGCTTGGACAGCGAGTGCACCACGAGCATGTTCGCCGTACCACCACCCAGCTCCAACGCTGCTTCCAGCGCCCCGGGTGGCAGCGTCCCGTCGTGAATCTCGGCGTAACACTCGTCCAGCGCGATGGCGAAATCATGGCGCCGCGCCAGCGCGATCGATCGCGCCAGCATGGCCGTATCCGCAACGCTACCCTGCGGGTTCGCGGGCGAATTCACGAAGGCCAGCGCCGTGCGGTCCAGCGTGGCCGCGTCGAGCCGGTCGTAGGCCGGCTGGAACCCGGTTTCGGCGGTGGCGGGCACGAACACCGGGCGTGCCCCTGCAGCCACGGCGGCGCCGGCGTAGACGTGATAAAACGGGTTGGGCAGCAGGATGGTGTCGCGTTCCCCGCCGACGCTGGCAAGCGCGGCGAAGAACAGCCCCTCGCGCGAGCCGGGGACGGGCAGGATCTGCGTCTCCGGGTCGATGAGATCCGCGCCCCGGCCGTAGCGCCGCGCGAGCCAGCCGTGCGCCGCATTGCGGTACTCGGCCGTCCCGCGCGGCGGCGGATAGCGGTTCCACCCGGTCGCGCGCGCCATGGTTTCCGCGATCAGCGCCGGCGGCGCCATCTGGGGCTCGCCAACTTGCAGCTTGACCGGCTCTCCGTCCGGCGCGGGCGAGGGCCCCGCGGGCACGTCGGCGAGCAAGCGGTTGAGCTTGATGAACGGGTGGAAAGCTTGAATCGCGCGGCTCTGCGCAACGACCGGCGCGGACATGCGGGGGCTCCTGAACGTGGCGCGCACAGATGGTAGAGGACGCCCGCGCGCCCCGGCAAGCCGCCCCGCGATCAGCAGTGGTGGTCGTGCACCTCATCCACCGGAAGGGTGCTGGCGAAGTACTTGCGGATCGCCGTCTCCGGGTCGGTCTCCGGGGTGGGGATGGCCTCGACCCCGCGGTTGCCCAGCTTCTGCACGAAGTTCACGCCGCATGTTCCGGCGATCACGACGTCCATCTCGAAGATCGGGTGACCGTCCTTGTTGCCCCATTCGTGCAGGCACTGGTCCTTGGGCAGGTCGAGCTTGTCGACAAGCTTGGGGTCCGTCTCCGGACCCGCGTCGTAGATCAAAAAGCGCCGCGTCTTGCCCGCGTGCGGGGTGATGGTGCGGTAGTTCTGGCTGGTCACGGCGAAGCGCTTCATGGCCGTGTTTCTCCTCGCTTCGTCATACCTGTTTTAGCCCACTCTTATACAGATGCGGCCGGGTGCCGCCGGCCCGCAAGTCGGACAGAAGCGCGCGGGCGCAGCATCGGGTTTTCGCCCGCCGCCGACGCAAAAAAGGCCCGGAAGGCGGAACCTTCCGGGCCCAGGTCGTCCGGGGAGGGATGCGGCCGCGCGGGGTCCGCCCCGCGCGGCCGGGGCGCGGCCGAGAGACCGCGTTAGACGAGCTGCGAGCCGCGGCCGAACTCGGGGTAGGCCTCCAGGCCCAGCTCCGTGCGGTCGAGCCCGCTGACCTCGTCCTCGTCGGAAAGCCGCAGGCCCACCGTGTACTTCAGCGCCAGCCAGACGATCGCGCTGGTCACGGTCACGAAGGCGCCGATGGCGACGATACCGATGACCTGCACGACGATGTCACCGCCACCGAAGATTCCCACGGCCAGGGTGCCCCAGATGCCGGCGACGAGGTGCGCCGAGATCGCACCGACCACGTCGTCGATCTTGACCTTGTCCAGCATCGGGATGGCGAGCACCACGAGCACACCGCCGATGGCGCCGATGATGAGCGCGATCAGGTGGTTCTGCACGTCCGGGCCGGCGGTGATGGACACGAGCCCGGCGATTGCGCCGTTGAGCGCCATGGTCAGGTCGAGTTTCTTGTAGATCAGTTGCGTGGTCACCATGGCCGCCACGACGCCTGCCGCCGCGGCGAGGTTGGTGTTGACGTAGACGATGGCCATCGCGGCAACGTCCAGGGCGGAGCCGAGCGCGAGCTGGGAACCGCCGTTAAAGCCGAACCAGCCCAACCAGAGGACGAACGTGCCCAGGGTCGCCAAGGGCAGGTTCGCGCCGGGCATGGGGCGGACGTTGCCCTGGGCGTCGTACTTGCCGGCGCGCGGACCCACGATGAGGGCGCCGGTGAGCGCGGCCCAGCCGCCGACGGAGTGGACAATGGTCGAACCGGCGAAGTCGGCGAAGCCCATCTCGGCGAGCCAGCCGCCGCCCCAGGTCCAGGAGCCCTGGATGGGATAGAGGATCCCCGTCAGCACCACGACGAAGAGCATGAAGGGCCAGACCTTGATGCGCTCGGCGACGGTGCCCGAGACGATCGACGCGGCCGTGGCGACGAAGACCATCTGGAAGAACCAGTCGGACATCGACGCATAGCCCGCGCCCGTGACGGCGCTGAGCGTCGCCTCGCTGGAATCGCCGTTGATCAGGTCAAGCTCGGGCCCGGCCGGGTTGTAGAGGCCGAGGGTTCCGATGAACGACCCCACGTCGACGTACATCAGCGAGTAACCGATGAGGTAATAGAGCAACCCGGCCGTCGAGTAGAGCGCGATGTTCTTCAGGCAGATCGCGGCGGTGTTCTTGGACCGAACCATGCCGGATTCGAGCATTGCGAAACCGGCGGCCATCCACATCACAAGCGCGCCGTGGACGAGGAACGAGAATGAGTTGAAGACGAATGCCGTCTCCTCGCTTACGGCCGCATGCGCGGGCGCGGCCGCGAGGAGGGCGGCGCCGGCAAGTCCGCCGCCGGCGAGCGTGTTTTTCCACAAGCGTGTCATGGCGCGACAACCCCCTTGTCGTTAAAGCGCGTCCTGGCCCTTTTCGCCCGTGCGGATCCGCACGGCCTCGGCTACGTCGAAGACGAACACCTTGCCGTCCCCGATCCGGCCGGTATTGGCGGCCTGGGTGATGGCCTCGAGCGCGGACTCGACACGGTCGTCGCTGAGGACGACCTCGATCTTGACCTTGGGCAGGAAGTTCACGGCGTACTCGGCGCCGCGGTAGATCTCCGTCTGGCCCTTTTGACGGCCGTAACCCTTCACTTCGCTGACCGTCAGGCCCTCGATGCCCATACCGGTCAGCGCCTCGCGCACGTCGTCGAGTTTGAAGGGCTTGATGATTGCCGTGAGCATCTTCATGGCCGGCTCTCCCTTCGTTGCACCGCAACGCATGCGGTGCGGGTGGATGACACCGCGTGAAGCGCAGCGTGTGCTGCACCCGCGAAGGGAACAGCACATCCCGTGCCAATCCGCGGGCCGGCCGAAAAAACAACGATATATCAGGGGGTTAATCGAAAAGGCGAGGGGAGGTCCGGGCGCCGGGGCACGCTCCGGACTGCCCATTATATGTTCACTCTGATGACCGTGCCCATAAAATGGTCAGAGCGTCATCAACTGCGCCTCTGCTGAGCAGTCCGTTTCGGATGGGGCCGTGCGGGATGCGACCCCCGGTTCAGAACCCGTAGTCGGCCAGGATCTCGGCGTAGGTCCCGTCCGCCCGGATGGCCTTTAGGCCCTTGTCGAAGGCGTCGTGCAGCGCCGGCGCGTTCTCCAGCTCGCGCGAGAACATCATGTGCAGGCGCGTGGTGCGCAGCGGCGGGTCGAGGAAGGTCACCCGGTCCAGCGGGGCCTTCGCGAGCTGCGCGGCCTCGTGGCGGAAGACCCCGCGCGGCATCGCCACCATGTCCAGCTCGCCCTGGAACAGGCCGCGCACCAGCGCGCTGTCGTCGCCGATGGCGCGCTTGTCGAGATAGCTCGCTGTGGCGAACGCCCGGCCGTGAGTCCAGCCCCGGTTGTAGCCGATCCGGTAGGCGCGCAGGTCCTCGAGCCGGTCGTAGCCCGCGATTCCCAGCGAGTCCCGCGCCATCAGCCCGACCTCGATGGCGTACAGCGGCGCACTGAAGTGGAAGTAGCGGCTGCGCGCCTCGGTATAGTAGCCCCCCAGCACGGCGTCGTACTCGCCGCGCTTGGCCATGGTGACGGCACGGTCCCAGGGGACGAAATCGACCGTCAGGCGATGGCCTTCGCGGGCCAGGGCGGCGCGGGCGAGGGCGGTGACGACGCCGCCGTCCTTCAGGCCGGCCCCGTAATACGGCGCCCAGCTCACCGTCGCCGCCTCGACGGTTTCCGCGTGTGCCCGCCCGGCGCCGAATACGAGCAATACCAGGGCGACGAGGATGCTCAGTCTGCGCAACATGCCCAACTCCCGTTGCTTGTCGGGCTGAAAGATGGTTCGCCCAGGTGTTCGCGTCATCCCAGGGCGGTGAACCGGTGGCCACGCGCTTCGCCAGGGGCCGGGCACAGTTGCGACCGGCGGGCCGGAGCCCGGCGCGGTATGCTGGTTCGGCGGCCCAGCGGCAGCGCAGCCTGCGACAGAAATCGCCCTTCACGCGCTGCGGCGCGGGCAATATGCCGCATCGGTGTCAACGAGCTGGAGGAAATCCGATGTCGCGACCGCACTGGTCGGCAGCCGCCGCCCTGGCCGTGGGCCTCGCCGGCCCGGCCCACGCCCTTGACCTCAGCAGCCCGGCGTTCGGGCCGGGCGAGGCCATCCCGGCAACCCATGCTTTCGACGGTTTCGGCTGCACCGGGGACAATGTCTCGCCGGCCCTGACGTGGCGCGATGCGCCCGAGGGCACAGAGAGCTTCGCCCTCATGGTCCACGATCCGGACGCGCCCACGGGCGGCGCCGGGTTCTGGCACTGGGTCGTGATCAACATCCCCGCCAGCGTTGACAAACTGCCACGCGGTGCGGGCACGCCCGGCGAGCTTCCGCTGGACGCGCCGGCGCGACAGATCCGCAACGACTACGGGATCGAGGGCTGGGGCGGCCCCTGTCCGCCCGAGGCCGATCCGGCCCACCGCTATACCTTCACCCTCTACGCCCTGCCCAAGGCGAAGCTCGGCGTGCCGGCGGACGCCACGGCATCGCTCGCCGGCTTCATGATCAACACCAGCGCCATCGCCTCGACCACGCTTGAGGGGACCTACGCCCGATAGCCAGGGCTCCGGTCGGGTGAAAGCGGCGGCGCGTCGGCGGCGCGCCGCCGTGCGCGACGGGTTGGTCGCAGATCGCCTTCAAAACCCGTACTCGGCGAGGATTTCGTCGTAGGTGCCGTCTTCGCGGATGGCTGCCAGGCCCGCATTGAAATCGTCGCGCAGTTCGGTGGCGTTCGCCAGGTTCTCGGGAAAGAGCATGTGGAGCTGGCCGGTACGCAGGATCGGGTCGATGAAGGTCACCGCATCCAGGCTGGCGTTTTCCAGGTGGTTCACCTCGTAGCGGAAAATGCCGCGCGCCATGGCGACGATATCGACGCGGTCACGGAACAGCTTACGCACATTCAGGGTCTGGTTGGATGCCGGATCCTTGTTCAGGAAGTCGGCCTTCTCGAACGCCTCGCCGTACGCCCAGCCGTCGTTGAAGCCGATGCGGTAGCCCTTCAGGTCCTTAAGGCTATCGTACCTGGACACGCCGAGCTTGTTCAGCGCCATGAAGCCAATCTCAATGTTGTAGAACGGCTTGCTGAAGTGAAAATGCGTGTCCCGCTCTTCGCTGTAGTATGCGCCCAGGAGGGCATCGTAGTTGCCGCGTTTGGCCATCGCGAGGGCGCGCTTCCAGGGCACGAAATCCACCTTGAGCGTGTGGCCCTGCTGGCGGAACGCCGCCCGGGCGAGAGCGGCGATGACGCCGCCGTCGTCGAGGGTCTCGCCGTAGTAGGGCGCCCAGTTCACGGTCGTGGCGCGGACGGTCTCGGCTAGCGTCGGTGCAGGCCGCCCAAAACTCAGCGCCAAGACGGCCGCGGCGGCCATCGCCAGGAATTTCCGATGCATGTCAGCCTCCCCAGTTGCGCGTATCTCCCTGGCGGGGTCGGGAACCCGCGGCGCAAAAGCCTGCGGCAGGGTCCTAAAAATTGGTTTAAAGACGATACCACCCGGCGCATACCCGGCTTTTCGAGACCGGGCCGCCGCTTCGCTGCCGCGTCATCGCGCCGCAGACGGACGGCGGAGACGGTCTGCGGATGCGGCGGTGCCTGGACACGGCGCGGGTGTCCCGTAATTCTCCGGACGGGAGCGCAGGAGGTGGCATGGCCCAGCCGGAACGGATCGATACCGAGGTGCTCGTCGTGGGTGGCGGGCTTGTGGGGGCGAGCTTGGCCGGTGCCCTGGCGGCGAGCGGCGTGCCCACGGTCATGCTGGACCGGGCGGATCCGGCGAGCGTGCTCGGCGAGCGCTTCGACGGCCGGGCCTCGGCGATCGCCGCTGGCTCGCGCCACATGTTCGAGGCCATCGGTCTGTGGGATCACGTTCCGGAGGCGCAGCCCATCCTGGACATCTCGGTTACGGACGGGCGCATCGGCGCGGCGGCGTCGCCCCTGGGGCTGCACTACGACCACCGCACGGTGGGCGAGCCGCTGGGCCACCTGGTGGAAAACCGGCTGCTGCGCCTCGCCCAGCAGCGCTTCCTGGCCACACAGCACAATCTGCGCCAGCTGGCGCCGGTCGAGCTGACCCGCGTGGTGCGCCGCGAGACCGGCGTGGAGGCACGCCTCGCCGACGGCACGCGCATCCGGGCGCGCCTCGTGTGCGCGTGTGACGGCCGGGGATCGCGCCTGCGCGCGGACGCGGGCATCCGCACCCGGCGCTGGCAGTACGACCAGTCGGGCGTGGTCACCACGCTGGCGCACGAGAAACCGCACCGGGGCACGGCGTACGAGCACTTCCTGCCGTCGGGGCCGTTCGCCATGTTGCCGCTGCCCGACGCGCCCGACGGCACGCACCGCTCCTCCATCGTCTGGACGGAACGCCACGCCATGGCGCAGAAGGCCGTCGAGCTGGACCACGATAGCTTCGCGCGAGAGGTGCTGCGCCGCTTCGGCGACGGCCACGGGCAGGTCCGGCCCATCGCGCCCAAGTTCCGCTATCCGCTCTCGGGCCTGCACGCGGACAGCTACATCGACCGGCGCATGGCGCTGGTGGGCGACGCGGCGCACGCCATCCACCCCATTGCGGGCCAGGGGCTGAACCTGGGGCTGCGCGACGTGGCGGCGCTGACCGAGTGCATCGTGGACGCCCGGCGGCTCGGGCTGGACGTGGGTCACCGGGACGTGCTGCTGCGCTATCAGCGCTGGCGCCGCCCGGATAACCTGATGCTGGTGGCGGCGACCGACAGCCTGGACCGGCTGTTCTCCAACGATCTCGGGCCGGTCCGGCTGGCGCGCGACCTGGGGATGGCCGCGGTGGACCGGCTGGGGCCGCTGAAGATGCTGTTCATGCGCCACGCCATGGGCACGCTGGGTGACCTGCCGCGCCTGGTGCGCGGGCAGCCGCTGTAGTGGGCGCCGCCCGGCAGCGCGCCTATCAGCGCGGCGAGACGCCCTGTTCGATCTGCTCCATCTCCTCGTCGGAGAAGCCGAAATGGTGGCCGATCTCGTGGATCAGGACGTGGCGCACGAGGTCGCGCAGGTCCTCGCCGGTTTCGCACCAGTAGTCCAGGATGGGGCGACGGTAGAGGTGGATGGTGTCCACGTCCGCGGCGGACTCGCTCACCGACTTCTCCAGGAGGTTGACCCCGCGGTACAGGCCCAGGAGGTCGAAGGGCGATTCGAGGCCCATCTCCTCGATGGTCTCGTCGTCCGGGAAGTCTGCCACCTGGACCACCACGCCGTTGGCCCAGCGCCGCAGCTCGGGCGGGATGAGGGCCATCGCCTCGCGCGCCATGGCCTCGATGTCGGGCAGGTCCGGGGGTGTGGTGAAGCGTTCGACGTCGTGGAAGTGTGCCATGGGGCGGAGTCTAACACGTTTCTCGGGCGTTTGCTTGACCGGCCTGGGCCGCGTCGCCACCTCGATCCTCGCGAGCCGAGCCACCGAACCAAAGGGGACGAGAATGTCGGCGAAGATGAGCGAGTCCGAACGCAACACGGCGCTGGAGACCGTCCAGGGATGGTCGCTGGCCGATGGCCGTGAAGCTATTCACAAGAGCTTCAAATTCAAGACCTTCAATCAGGCCTTCGGGTTTATGACGCGGATGGCCATGGTGGCGGAGAAGATGGACCACCATCCGGAATGGTTCAACGTCTACAACCGCGTCGACATCACCCTGTCGAGCCACGACGTGGGCGGGCTCAGCCAGCGCGACTTCGACATGGCGAAAGAGGCCGACACCATCGCCGCCGCGATGGCGGAGTGAGTGGCGGTTGAAACGCCGGGCGCCGGCGGTCCGCGACCCAGCGGCCGCCGACGCGCGCCGGCCGGCCGGAGCGGTCAGCGCCGGGCGGCGCTTTCCGGCATTTCCTCGGTGAAGAAGTGCCGGCGCCCGTTGTCGTTCAGGCGCCGGATCATGTCCGTCGCCGCTTGGTCGCTGTAGCCGTAGGTGTCGCGCAGCGTCAGGTAGATGTGGCTGTACTCGTTGCGCAGGTTCGTCGCGAAGATGCCGGTATCGTCGCTGCCCACACATACGGTCGGCCGGTGGGTATCGCTGAACCCCTCAGGGTCACAAACACCGAGCCAGCGATACAGATGGTGCTCGGCGTGGTGCCCGTACAGGCTGATGCGCACGTTGCTGGTCGGTAGTGTTTCGATGACGACGTGCCTGTCGTTGAGCATCTTCACCGCGTCTTGTTGGAGAGCGTGGAGGTCGTGCGGTTGGTAGAGGGGCACCTCCCCCTCACCGTCGGTCAGCGGAACAAGCTCCCTGAAGCGGGACCGCCGCTCCGGTGCGTGATACATCTCAAAGATCTCAAACGCCTTGGGCATCCGCTGGCGCGCGTCGTCGAGCCGGTCGGCCTCCGCTTGACGGTCCGGACTGATCCACGTGGCATGCGGGGATTCGCGGATCAGGCGCGGGTCGCGCTCGCGCAGCTGCCAGGCCTGACGCAGCGTGTCCGGGCCGATGGGTTCGCCATAGAGCACCTCGCTCCATTCGGCGATACGGTCCGCCAGCCGGGCCCGGGTCTGTGCGTGCCCCTCGCAGCGGGCCAGTCGCCAGTACGCGAACACGGCGTCGTCCAGGGCTTCGCCCCGTGGAACCACCATGTCGCGCGGCATGCGCGTGGTCCAGAGCGTGGGATCGATGCCCAGGGCGGTGCCGTGACCGATGCGGTCGCCGTCGCGCAGGTCGAGGAAGGTCACCGCCTCCCAGACCGCGCGAATGCCGCCGGCGAGGTGCTTGAAATCCTCGCCCGCGTGATACGTGGCGTGCCGGATGCCGGCGTGACGCAGCCGGCGGAATAAGGGCGCAAAGACCTCGGGCGGCGCGTCCAGCTCGTTCGCGGCGGCATCGATGCCGGTGACGAGGTGCCGCGCGACCGCCGAGTGGTGGAGCAGCTTGAGCAGGACGTTGGCCTGCTGGTCATGCGCCTGGCGCAGCGCGTAATGACGGCATCTCGGCCCCAGCACATGCCCCGTGGGTTTGTCGGGCTGCTTGATGAAATGCACGACGAGCGCCAGGCGCGGCCGCTTGAGCTGTCGCGGGTCCTCATCGCACCGCGGACAGCTCGCCGGTGTGCCGTCGAGGTCTCGGCGCAGACAGGCTGGGATCTCGCCGCTAAGCGGCGTGCGCCAGCGCTTGGCCCGCTTGCAGCCGCGGTACTGCGCGAATCCCGTGACAATATCGCGCAACAGCTTTTCGAGCTTATTGGGGACGTCCTTGGGCGCGAACCGCCCTTCGAGAAGGTCATGATCGCCGTGCTCCGACCAGGTGATTTGGTGGAAGCGGTTTTGAAACCGCTTTTCCAGGCGCTCACGCGATTCGTTCAGGGTGATTTTCTGGAACTGGTCGAAGCCGTACTGATGCGTCTGTTGCACCACCAGCCGCGCCGCCTGGTTCATGACCAGCGTTTGGAACCAGAGTCCCCGGGCGATCAGGTTGGCCTTGGAGCCGCCGTCTCGAACGGCGCCGATGCAGAGCGCCAGGAAGGTGCCTTCGCGGAGCAGATCGCTGTCGCGCTCCTGGCACAGCGCGGCAGGGAACCAGTAGCCGGGATGCCGGGATAGCGGTACGGTTTTCGTGAAGTCGATCGCGCGATCGGGCACCGTCGCATGCATGAGACGCTGCATATCCCATACCGAAACGGCGGCGTCTTCGAGCACAATCCGCGCGAGCATCCAGCGCACACGTCGCGCCGCGCGCAGCCGGCCAAACAGCTTCGATGGCGTCAGACCGGGCTCGACCTGATCGTATTGCTCACGCACGCGCCGGTACATCTCCCAGTCACCCCGGCGACGGGGTTTGGCCAAGCCCGCCTCGAGGAATTCCTTGGTCTCGTACGGTTTGGCCACCCAATCCAGCCAGATGTGGTCCAACTCGGTGGCCCCGTTGAGATGCATATGCATCTCGTTCAGGCCTTCCCGCGCAATCAGGTCGTTCAGCGAGGCGACGCGCGCGCCGAAGAGCGCGCTGTGCGACAGGTCCCGGCGCAGGCGCGCGGCCATGTCCGTCCATTGGGGCGGGAATCGGTCCCGCTCGCGCGGCCGGCTCGCCGCGCCGGCCGCCACCAGCAGCGGCGACAGCGCCGGCAGCGCATTCTGCCAATCGCCGAAGGCCCGCGTCTTGATGGTAAGCCCGTCGCGCTCCCGGTCGAAATACCGATCGGCCAAGCCGTCCAGAACCGTCAAAAGCAAGCGGCGGTCGCTCTGGTCGCGGCCCCTGTCGTGCGCTGTGCCGAAACGATAGTCGATGTAATCGAGATAGAAGTGATCTGGCACACGCGGCTCACTCCGTCGCGCGGCGACAAAGACCCAGCGCGCGACGGCGTTGAGATCCGGTTCGCCCCCCTCCAGAAACGCCAAAAGCGCCTCGTCGAGGCCAAGAACCTGGGTATACCCAAGACCGCTGAGGTGATCGGCGGGGCGGGCGGTCATGATCTGCCTGCCGTGACCTTTGAGGCCATCGCGCGACGGCGGGACAGCGTACGGGTAATGCCGCGCATTGACCTATTCCGCTAGAACGTCGGTGAACAACCCACCCGCCAGCCGTTGCCTCGGGTTCTGGCCCTGAATCGGTACCGTATTCAACGGAGTCAAAAGATTGTTGAATGTTACGCGTTTTTCGTGTCCATCTGGCTGGTAATGGCATTGAAAAAGCGCGTCGATATCTTCGGCCGACCAGCCAAGAACCTGTTGCAGTCGCCCGCGAAAGAACTTAAACACAAACGCGTCAGATGATTGCTCGTTGCCGTCCCCCGATCGCATAACACTAATTTCGTCATTGTGGCATAAATAAAAACCCCATATCGGACATGAAAAAATAAAATCGAATAGCCATGGAGCCTTCCGTTCCTCATCGCTTTCGCCTATGTCACCATCCAGAAAAACATCCAAGAACAGCCCCGGATAGAATGTTTCCAGAATTTGTTGGAGAGGATTGCTTGTCGTGATCGGATTGGTTGCACTCCGTTTTCCAATGCCCTCGATATCGTCTGCACGTGCCAATTCCACGGCGAATGCATGAAGCCGCGCGATGACGTATCGATGGATGGCGATACCGAGGTAACGCGTCTGTAGATGTCGCAAAGCCTCACCGATCCCATCCGCGACATAGTGGAATCTGGTGGCGATGCGAGCGAGCGTGATCGGCGCTGCCGCAAACCTTTCCGCATCCTTTCGCCCAGCGTGAAATCTTAGCCACGCCGCGATCGCGTCGGATAAGGTTGGCTGCCCTTCAACTGGTTGGTCCTGCGCTCGTTCGAGACTCACCGCATCATCATCCTCCTCCTCGGGTGCGTTCGGCTCTTCGTCTTCTTCTGTCTCCAATGTAGCCCGCGCGCCGTGGCTATCGGGAACAGGATATGATCGCTGAATGATCAAGCTGTCCAATCGAGCTTCAACTTCCGCCTTCAATTGGTTTCCATCGTCTTTCGATTCTGTAAAGAGTGCCATCATGGATTCGAAAAATGCGTCGAAACGCGTGATTGAAAAGGTGCCGTACTCAAATCCTTGCTCGTTCACAATCTTGAAAAACGGGATCCACAACGCCGTAAGAGCGGGCGAATCAGGAATATACTTTTCCAATGATTCAAGCGAATTATAGAACCGTCCCTGAAGCAAAACTTGTCCACTTTTGCCGGACACGTAATGTACGTTTCGGCCAACAAGATTCCGATGAAACGAACGTAGGGGCAGGGGCAAGCCATTAATTCGTTCCTCTGTCCAAAAATCGTTACCGTAATTTCCTGTTTTTCTTAACGCATCGAAGTTCATCTTCTTATAATTATGCTGTGGCTTGGTCTTTTTCTGCGGTTGCGCAGTGTATCGCACGCCCAGCAGGTTCACAAAAACGGGATTGAAGTCTTTCGGACGCCCGAGTGATACGGGAAAGGCATAGGGCGTCATGTAGTTGAGAAGCTGCGGCCGTTCCGACGTCGACCGGAGCCAAGCCGCCATTCGTCCGGCCGTATTGTAACTCGGCTCGCCGTTGCTCAGCATGATGTGCTCGATAAAGACGTTGCGATGTGGCTCTGGGACTCGTCCCGAGTCATGAAGCTCGCGTGTGATGGCAATTTTGGCCAAATACTCGAAAACACCCGACGGATCGCGCCGGAACGCCTCGACCAGACTTGCGGCCCCGGCACAGGCCGCGATGTTGCGCGCATTGTCTTGATATTCCGGATAGAGTCTTGGCAATGTACGCCAGTCGTTGGCGTTCAAGAACCAGACCACGTAGTGGGCGATCATGTTTCGCGGGGCATCAATGACGAGTTGCCTCGGTTCTACTCCGCTGTTTGAGAGGGCGGAAATGGCGGTCTGCCTTAGCGCCTCGCAGGCTTGCGCACGGTCTTCTTGCGCGCCGGGAACGGACGTGGGGACAATATTGAGACCATCGGCGAGGATGCGGAGGCTGCTTCGCACCGGCTCGGAAAGGATGGCATGTATATACTTGATTTGTGTATCGGGTTGTCGGACGGCGAAAACTCGCCGGGCGTACCGGCGTAGAAAGTTTCGAGCGAGTCCGGATACCCTTTGTGAGTCATCTTGTTCCGCCCACGTAAAACGGATTTTTAGGGAGTCTACATAGATCAATTGGTAAAGATTCCGCAGACGATGTCGGTTGCCCGGTGGCAAAAGTTTTGTAAGGTATTGATCCTCCAATTCATTGAACTTCCGTTCGATATGGGGAAGGTTGGAAATGTTTGGCGATTTGGCTTGATCGGGTTTAGCTTTCTTGCGCTCGAACGTTAACATGTTCTGACTGAGCATATCGAATTGCTGTTGCCGGACAAGAATGCGGTAGAGTTCAAGGTCCCCGGATAAGATGATTTTTAGTTTCGGCGTAACGAGATACTTGCGGATCGCTTCCAGAACCGGCCAGCCGCGGTGAAACGCTGTATCGATGTCGTCCACAGCGAGAACGAAAGCATCGGCAGCAAGAAATTCAGCCGCCGCTTCAATGTAAGCGGCGAGTTGCTGGCCGAGGTTGTCGCCGGCGTGCGCGTGCTCCAAGCCTTCATCCAGAACGAAATCAGGGTCGAGCCATTTCTCGCCGAAGATTGTTTCGCCTCCGACGCCGGAGAGGTGCGAGAGGCCCCGGGCGAGGCTGTGAAGTTTTTGGTCGACGTGTTGCGGGGACGTCGAGGATTGGGTGCTGCGCTTGGCGTTGTGCTTAGCGCTTTCGACGGCCGATTGGATTCGATTTATGATAAGTATAACGATGTTCTGCTTGTCTTCTAAAATAGTCGGGTCGAAAATTCCTAACGAATGAAGATTGGGGGTGTCTTTCCTTGTTCGTTTTATCTCAAGTCTATGGATGGCGCTTTGCAGTTTACCTTCATCTGTAAGTGTTTCGAGAATGTTGACGACGAAGGTACTTTTGCCGCCACCTCGTTCGCCGTCGACCATGATGGTGTCATGTCGGTGGTTGGGTCGGGGAGCCCCAGGCAGCATTTGATCTCGTGCGATATTCTGCGAGGAGCGCCCGGTATCGGTCTCCTCAACGAGGTAGCGGAGGACCTTTTTAACAGCGTCGCGCTGCAGGAGGTCCGTGGGATTCTCCTTTGGGTCCGTCCCGCCGATGCGTTCCTTGTCAAGATCGATATAGATCGGGGTGTCGGTCTTATCTGCCACGAGGCTAGCTCCAAAGTCGCAATACGGTGTTCAAGGTCCATAGATCATCGGCGCACACGTCGCAAGGGGGGCGACCGCCCCGCGCACGGCTTGCGTGCTGCGCTTGCACCAGGCGTCGGCCGGGAATGGCCACTTGCCCTGGTCGAGCCGGCGCACCACACTCGACCCATGGGCCACGGCGAGGATGCGAACTACGAAGCCACAGCCGAGCGGGCCACGCGGGTGGACGCGGCGAAGTTCGAGCAGGACCGGGCGCGTGTGGAGGCCGGGTTCTGGCCCAAGGTCAAGCGCGTGCTGGGCCGGGTGAGCTTCGTCGA